>NZ_JBWKVA010000064.1:0-503 GCF_059421425.1 Pseudomonas sp. GW821-FHT02H09 | reverse complement strand
CGGCGCTGGCCGTGGCGACTGTCGCTGAGGAGGGCCAGGTTGCCGTTGGCGGCGTAGCGGTAATGCCGGTGGTACCGCGACTGTTGTTGCTGGCTGAGGGCGTGGGCCTGCAGGCGGCCCTGCTCGTCGTACTGGTACTGGCTGAGCAGTTGGCCTTGCTGGCGCTGTTGTTCACGTCCGGCGTCAAAGACGTGCGTAGTCAGCCGGGCGCCGTTGAGGTCGATGGCGCTCAGCGCCCCGCCCTGGCCGTGGTGGTAGTCGAGGGTGCTGTGGTCCGGCAGGCGCAGCTGCTCGAGCCGACCGCAGGCGTCGTAGCGATAACGCAGGGTGCCCCAGCCCTGGTGCTCGGTGATCAGCCGGTCGTGCCGGTCGTATTCGAATTCCAGCGGCCAGTCGGTGTCGCGGTCCGCGACGCTGACCAGGCGGCCGAGGCCGTCGTAGCGATAGTCGACGGTGTTGCCGTCAGGCAGGGTCTTGCGGGTCAGCCGGCCGTGAGCGTCGCG
>NZ_JBWKVA010000063.1:0-506 GCF_059421425.1 Pseudomonas sp. GW821-FHT02H09 | reverse complement strand
GCCCACGGCACCAACCCGGCCACCGCCAACATGGCCGGCATGCGCGTGGTGGTCACCGCGTGCGATGCCCGCGGCAACGTCGACATCGAAGACCTGCGCGCCAAGGCCATCGAGCACCGCGAACACCTCGCCGCGCTGATGATCACCTACCCCTCGACCCACGGCGTGTTCGAAGAAGGCATCCGCGAAATCTGCGGGATCATCCATGACCACGGCGGCCAGGTGTACATCGACGGCGCCAACATGAACGCCATGGTTGGCCTCTGCGCACCGGGCAAGTTCGGCGGCGACGTGTCCCACCTGAACCTGCACAAGACTTTCTGCATCCCCCACGGCGGTGGTGGCCCGGGTGTCGGCCCGATTGGCGTGAAATCCCACCTGACGCCGTTCCTGCCAGGGCACGCGGCCATGGAGCGCAAGGAAGGCGCGGTCTGCGCGGCACCGTTCGGCAGCGCGAGCATTCTGCCAATCACCTGGATGTACATTCGGATGATGGGTGGCGCGGG
>NZ_JBWKVA010000062.1:0-512 GCF_059421425.1 Pseudomonas sp. GW821-FHT02H09 | reverse complement strand
CTGCCGTTCAGCTGGACCCGGCTGTACCGCAGCAGCGCGGTGGAGCTCGATGGCGGGCTGGGGTGGGGCTGGAGTCATTCGCTGGCGCAGCGGCTGGAGATCAGTGGCGATTCGGTGATCTGGATCGACCAGGAGAACCGCCGCACCACCTTTCCGCTGCCCAGTGCCGAACGCCCGGCGATCCACAACAGCCTGGCGCGGGCGGCGATTTACCTGGGCGACGATTCAGAAGAATTGATCCTCGCCCAAGCCGGCGATGCGGCGCGGTTCTACCACTTTCGCGGGGGTCGGCTGAGCGCCATCAGCGATGCCTACGGCAACCTCCTGCACGTCAGCCGCGACCGTCAGCAACGCATCCAGCGCCTGGACAACGGTGCCGGCCGCGCCCTGCGCCTGCGCTACGAGCGCGCGCAGATCATCGCCGTCGACTATCAAAGCTTGCACCCGGCCGACACCCTCGAAGACGCCTGGCGCACCGAGCAGACCCTGGTCCGCTACCGCTACGACGAACG
>NZ_JBWKVA010000061.1:0-521 GCF_059421425.1 Pseudomonas sp. GW821-FHT02H09 | reverse complement strand
TCTTCCTGCAAGCACAGCACGCGCAGGGCCGAGCAACGCTGACCGGCGCTGTCGAAGGCCGAGGACACCACGTCGATGACCACTTGTTCGGTCAGTGCCGAGGAGTCGACGATCATGGCGTTCTGGCCGCCGGTTTCGGCGATCAGCGGGATCGGACGGCCCTGGGCATCCAGACGGCCGGCGACGTTGCGTTGCAGCAAGCGAGCGACTTCGGTGGAACCGGTGAACATCACACCTTTGACCCGATCGTCGCCGACCAGGCGGGCGCCAACGGTTTCGCCCCGGCCCGGCAGCAGTTGCAGTACGCCTTCCGGAATCCCGGCTTCAAGCATCAGACGCACAGCTTGAGCGGCGACCAGCGGCGTTTGTTCGGCCGGTTTGGCCAGCACCGGGTTACCGGCAGCCAGTGCTGCTGCGACTTGACCACTGAAGATCGCCAGCGGGAAGTTCCACGGGCTGATGCACACCACCGGACCCAGTGGGCGGTGGGCATCGTTGGTGAAGTCGTTGCGCGCCTGCAC
>NZ_JBWKVA010000060.1:0-566 GCF_059421425.1 Pseudomonas sp. GW821-FHT02H09 | reverse complement strand
GCGGTGGCCGATACGGCTGCCGGCACGGAGAACCAGACCCTGACCCTCAACGTGCTGGCCAACGACACCGATGTCGACGACGGCCACCTGTTCACGCTGAACTCGGTCAGCGCGCCGATCGGCCAGGGCAGCGCCAGCGTTGCGGGCAACCAGCTGCAGTTCAACCCAGGGAGCGACTTCGATCATCTGGCGCAGGGCGTGGTCGAACACGTGACCCTCAACTACCAGATGCAGGACCAGTATGGGGCACTCTCGACCAGCACGGTGGACGTGACCATCACCGGCACCAACGATGCGCCGGTAGCGGTGGCCGATACGGCTGCCGGCACGGAAAACCAGACCCTCATGATCGACGTGCTGGCCAATGACACCGACGTCGACGACGGCCACCTGTTCACCTTGGTCAGCGCCAGCGCGCCGATCGGCCAGGGCACGGCCAGCGTCGCGGGCAACCAGCTGGTGTTCAATCCGGGGAGCGATTTCGACCACCTGGCGCAGGGCGCCACGGCCAGCGTCACGCTCAGCTACAACATGACCGACGAGCACGGCGCGCCCGCCAGCAGCAC
>NZ_JBWKVA010000058.1:0-576 GCF_059421425.1 Pseudomonas sp. GW821-FHT02H09 | reverse complement strand
GAACTCAAGGCCAATAACCTGTGCGGCCCGGTCGTGCCGCTGCAACTGAATTTCAACCCGCTCAATAGCGGCGACAGCGGTTTCGGCAAGGGCTGGAACTTGCAACTCTCGCAATTCAACCCCAACAACCGGGTGCTGTCGCTGTACACCGGCGAAACCTTCAAGGTCAATCCCGGCGGCACTGAAGCGGTCATTCCGGAGAAGAAACTCGACTCCTTTCATTTCCATGACCTGGGTAACCGGCGCTATCGCGTCGAGCACAAATCCGGCCTGGTGGAAATTCTCCAGGTCGGACAAGGCCAGTTGGCCATGCCGGTGCAAATGCTTTCACCGCAGGGCCACAGCGTCACGCTCCAGTACACGGCCTTCGGCACCGACCCGCTGCTCAGCAGCATCCGCAATGCCGACGGCACGCAGTTGCTCAGCCTGGTGCGTACCCCCAACACCCTGCAGCTCAAGCTGCACCCGGGCAGTGCGTTCGAAGCCCTGTTCGTGCTCTATATCATCGGCGGTGAAACCAAAAGTATCGTCCTGCCGACCGACGACAACGCGTCCTGGCGCTTCGACTACATGCCC
>NZ_JBWKVA010000057.1:0-578 GCF_059421425.1 Pseudomonas sp. GW821-FHT02H09 | reverse complement strand
GACGGCCACCTGTTCACGCTGAACTCGGTCAGTGCGCCGGCGAGCAAGGGCACGGCCAGCGTGGTCGGCAACCAGCTAGTGTTCAACCCGGGGGCCGATTTCGACCATCTGGCACAAGGCGTGGTCGAACACGTGACCCTCAGTTACCAGATGCAGGATCAGTATGGGGCGCTCTCGAGCTCCACGGTGGACGTGACCATCACCGGCACCAACGATGCGCCGGTGGCGGTGGCCGATACGGCCGCCGGCACGGAAAACCAGACCCTGACCGTCAACGTGCTGGCCAACGACACCGATGTCGATGACGGCCACCTGTTCACGCTGAACGCGGCGAGTGCGCCGGCAAACAAGGGCACGGCCAGCGTGGTCGGCAACCAGCTGGTGTTCAACCCAGGGAGCGACTTCGACCACCTGGCGCAAGGCGTGGTCGAGCACGTGACCCTCAGCTACCAGATGCAGGACCAGTACGGGGCACTCTCGAGTTCCACGGTGGATGTGACGATCACCGGCACCAACGATGCGCCGGTGGCGGTGGCCGATACGGCTGCCGGCACGGAGAACCAGACCCTGACCCTCAA
>NZ_JBWKVA010000056.1:0-595 GCF_059421425.1 Pseudomonas sp. GW821-FHT02H09 | reverse complement strand
CCGCTGGGTGGCATCAACACCTTGTGGCCGCTGTTCGGTATCTCCAACCAGATGCTGGCCGGTATCGCGCTGATGCTGGCGACTGTCGTACTGATCAAGATGAAACGCCAGCGCTACATCTGGGTGACCTTGCTGCCGGCCGTCTGGCTGCTGATCTGCACCACCACCGCAGGCTTCATCAAGCTGTTCGACGCCAACCCGGCGATCGGTTTCCTGGCGCTGGCCAGGAAGTACAGCGATGCGCTGGCCAACGGTCAGATCCTCGCCCCGGCCAAGGACATCACCCAGATGCAACATGTGATCTACAACGCTTACACCAATGCAACACTGACGGCGCTGTTCCTGCTCGTGGTATTCAGCATCCTGTTCTTTGCGCTCAAGGTCGGTGTCGCCGCCTGGGGCAGCAAAGAACGGACGGATAAAGAAGCGCCATTTCAGGCTTTGCCGGACGCTTGATCAAGGAGTGCACCATGTTCAATGACCTGAGTCGCCTCGGTAAATACCTCGGTCAGGCCGCACGCCTGATGGTCGGCATGCCCGACTACGACACCTACGTCGAGCATATGCAAACCAAACACCCGGACAAGCCGGTGAT
>NZ_JBWKVA010000055.1:0-702 GCF_059421425.1 Pseudomonas sp. GW821-FHT02H09 | reverse complement strand
CGCCTGCCGGCTGCCATGGCTGAGGCCACCAACAAGCTCGCCGCCTCGATCGCCGAGAAACTGCGTAATCAGAAGAGCGCCGGCGGCCGTGCCGGCATCGTTCAGGGCCTGCTGCAAGAATTCTCCCTGTCGTCCCAGGAAGGTGTGGCGCTGATGTGCCTGGCCGAAGCCCTGCTGCGTATCCCGGACAAAGGCACCCGTGACGCGCTGATCCGCGACAAGATCAGCACCGGCAACTGGCAGCCACACCTTGGCAACAGCCCGTCGCTGTTCGTCAACGCGGCTACCTGGGGGTTGCTGCTGACCGGCAAACTGGTCGCCACCCACAATGAAGCCGGCCTGACTTCGTCCCTGAGTCGCATCATCGGCAAGAGCGGCGAACCGATGATCCGCAAAGGCGTCGACATGGCCATGCGCCTGATGGGCGAACAGTTCGTCACCGGCGAAACCATCGCCGAAGCCCTGGCCAACGCCAGCCGCTTCGAAGCCAAGGGCTTCCGTTATTCCTACGACATGCTCGGTGAAGCTGCACTGACCGAACATGACGCGCAGAAATACCTCGCCTCCTACGAGCAGGCCATCCATTCGATCGGCAAGGCCTCTCACGGTCGTGGCATTTATGAAGGCCCGGGCATCTCGATCAAGCTCTCGGCCCTGCACCCGCGTTACAGCCGCGCCCAGTACGAGCGCGTGATGGACGAG
>NZ_JBWKVA010000054.1:0-802 GCF_059421425.1 Pseudomonas sp. GW821-FHT02H09 | reverse complement strand
CGCTGAACTCGGTCAGTGCGCCGGCAAACAAGGGCACGGCCAGCGTGGTCGGCAACCAGCTGGTGTTCAACCCGGGGGCCGACTTCGACCACCTGGCGCAAGGCGTGGTCGAGCACGTGACGCTCAGCTACCAGATGCAGGACCAGTACGGGGCACTCTCGACCAGCAGCGTGGATGTGACCATCACCGGCACCAACGATGCGCCGGTGGCGGTGGCCGATGTGGCCGCCGGTACAGAAAACCAGACCCTCATGATTGACGTGCTGGCCAACGACACCGATGTCGACGACGGCCACGCGTTCACCTTGGTCAGCGCCAGCGCGCCGATCGGCCAGGGCAGCGCCAGCGTTGCGGGCAACCAGCTGCAGTTCAACCCGGGGGCCGATTTTGATCATCTGGCGCAGGGCGTGGTCGAGCACGTGACGCTCAATTACCAGATGCAGGACCAGTACGGGGCGCTCTCGAGTTCCACGGTGGATGTGACGATCACCGGCACCAATGACGCACCGGTGGCGGTGGCCGATGTGGCCGCCGGCACGGAGAACCAGACCCTGACCCTCAACGTGCTGGCCAATGACACCGACATCGATGACGGCCACCTGTTTACCTTGGTCAGCGCCAGCGCGCCGATTGGCCAGGGCAGCGCCAGCGTGGTCGGCAACCAGCTGCAGTTCAACCCGGGGACCGATTTCGACCACCTGGCGCAAGGCGTGGTCGAGCACGTGACGCTCAGCTACAACATGACCGACGAGCATGGCGCGCCCGCCAGCAGCACCGTGGTGGTGACCATCACCGGCACCAA
>NZ_JBWKVA010000053.1:0-885 GCF_059421425.1 Pseudomonas sp. GW821-FHT02H09 | reverse complement strand
CAACATCTGCACCGCGCAGGTGCTGCTGGCCAACATCGCCAGCATGTACGCCGTCTACCATGGCCCCAAAGGCCTGATCCAGATCGCCCAGCGCATCCATCAGCTGACCGCGATCCTCGCCCAAGGCTTGAGCGCACTGGGCCTGAACGTCGAGCAGGAACACTTCTTCGATACCCTGACCCTGGCCACCGGCGCCAACACCGCCGCCCTGCACGACCAGGCCCGCGCCCAGCGCATCAACCTGCGTGTTTTGGATGGCGAGCGTCTGGGTCTGTCGCTGGACGAAACCACCAGCCAGGCGGACATCGAAACCCTGTGGAGCGTGCTGGCCGACGGCAAGGCCCTGCCGGACTTCGCCGCCCTCGCCGCCTCGGTCGAAAGCCGCATCCCGGCTGCACTGGTGCGCCAATCGCCGATCCTCAGCCACCCGGTGTTCAACCGTTATCACTCGGAAACCGAGCTGATGCGCTACCTGCGCAAACTCGCCGACAAGGACCTGGCCCTGGATCGCACCATGATCCCGCTGGGTTCGTGCACCATGAAACTCAACGCCGCCAGCGAAATGATCCCGGTGACCTGGGCCGAATTCGGTGCCCTGCACCCGTTCGCCCCGGCCGAGCAAAGCGCCGGCTATCAGCAGCTGACCGATGAACTGGAAGCGATGCTCTGCGCCGCCACCGGTTACGACGCCATCTCCCTGCAGCCCAACGCCGGCTCCCAGGGTGAATACGCCGGTCTGCTGGCGATCCGTGCGTATCACCAGAGCCGTGGCGAAGACCGTCGCGACATCTGCCTGATCCCCTCGTCGGCCCACGGCACCAACCCGGCCACCGCCAACATGGCCGGCATGCGCGTGGTGGTCACCGCGTGCGATGCCCGCGGCAA
>NZ_JBWKVA010000051.1:0-1203 GCF_059421425.1 Pseudomonas sp. GW821-FHT02H09 | reverse complement strand
CGCGGAGCGTCCAGTGAGGCATTCCCACGCAGAGCGTGGGAACGATCTATCCCATTCTTCCAGACACACCGCATGCACCGGCCTTACGACTGCTTCGTCCGAGCGCGGACCGGCCGGCGGGAGCAAGCGGCCTCGCCACAAATGCTCTCTAGCCTGACGATCTAATTACCCGACTAACGATTTTATCCAGCGCTGATAAAAATCTTTTTGCTCCTGTATGTCATTGGTAATATCGTTTTCTTCGTAGTCGAAAATATTTACCACGTCTTCATCTTCACTTGACCTTCCCCACTTAAGTTCATACGCAACTACCCCGCAGGACATTTGCGAGGACATGCGAGACGGGTGAACATTGAGTTTTGCTCCTTTGCATAAGAATTTTATATTTGGAAATTCGGCTCTCACCAATCCCAAGCAAACATAAAGATCCTGTGCAGCATACGTTTTTCTAAAGCCATCCAACCTTATGAAGGTTAATGTTGATTTTTGTCTGTCGCAGTCGACTACAGCCGCCTCAACGACCCCATCAACCATTAAAAAAATCTCTCTTGTAGTCATGCTTCACTCTCTATTCGGGTTTGGTATGGAATAACCAACATAACTACCGTCAGCATTTACCGGTGTAGCACCAATAATGTCTTTAGTTTCTATTCCCCCAGGAATGGCTATTTCAACCTCGCGTCGATGAGGAGACATTAGCCCCAGCTCTTTATTTACATCAAGGCCGGGAACTCTTTTTAATACATACATATACCCTGATTCAAATCCGTAGCCCGTCGCAAACTTCATTGCTTCCTTTGTTGACGTTGAAGTGCTTACGAAGAAACTTGGAGGACTCCTATTGTCCATCGCATGTAAGTACAGATCAGTACTATCCCCTAGAGGTTCGAAGCCACCATCAAAAATCTCCCAAGGCGCTCGTGAGTCTCCCCGATACAGATAACTCTTTTTCTTCTCCGATGCAGGCAGCTGAGGCTCACCCTCATCCACCCGCGCCTTCGCCGCCGGGTCTTCCACCCCCATCGCCGGCTGACACCCATCCCCGCCCGGGCAGGTATTCAACCCCAACGGATCCACCCAGCCCGTCGGGTTCGGGGTGTATTGGTAGGCGTTCAGCCCACCGGCCAGTTTGCTCGGGTCCGGGGTCAGGTAGCGGCCGTTGTCCGGAGTGTAGTAGCGATGGCGGTTGTAGTGCAGGCCGCT
>NZ_JBWKVA010000050.1:0-1372 GCF_059421425.1 Pseudomonas sp. GW821-FHT02H09 | reverse complement strand
GCCCGGGCATCTCGATCAAGCTCTCGGCCCTGCACCCGCGTTACAGCCGCGCCCAGTACGAGCGCGTGATGGACGAGTTGTACCCGCGCCTGCTGTCGCTGACCCTGCTGGCCAAGCAGTACGACATCGGCCTGAACATCGACGCCGAAGAAGCCGACCGCCTCGAGCTGTCGCTGGATCTGCTGGAGCGTCTGTGCTTCGAGCCGCAACTGACCGGCTGGAACGGCATCGGTTTCGTGATCCAGGCCTACCAGAAGCGTTGCCCGTATGTGATCGACTACGTGATCGACCTGGCTCGTCGCAGCCGTCATCGCCTGATGATCCGCCTGGTGAAAGGCGCGTACTGGGACAGCGAAATCAAGCGCGCCCAGGTTGAAGGCCTGGAAGGCTATCCGGTGTACACCCGCAAGGTGTACACCGACGTTTCCTACATTGCCTGCGCACGCAAACTGCTCTCGGTACCGGAAGTCATCTACCCGCAGTTCGCGACGCACAACGCCCATACCTTATCGGCGATTTACCATATCGCCGGCCAGAACTATTACCCCGGCCAGTACGAGTTCCAATGCCTGCACGGCATGGGCGAACCGCTGTACGAGCAGGTTGTAGGTAAAGTCGCCGATGGCAAGCTGAACCGTCCGTGCCGCGTGTACGCCCCGGTCGGCACTCACGAAACACTGCTGGCCTACCTGGTCCGTCGCCTGCTGGAAAACGGCGCGAACACTTCGTTCGTCAACCGCATCGCCGACCAATCCATCTCGATTCAGGAGCTGGTGGCCGATCCGGTGGCCAGCATCGAGCAGATGGCGACGCTGGAAGGCGGCTTCGGCCTGCCGCACCCACGCATCCCGCTGCCGCGTGATCTGTACGGTTCTGAACGCGCCAACTCCAGTGGCATCGACCTGGCCAACGAACATCGTCTGGCGTCGTTGTCCTGCGCGCTGTTGGCCACCGCGCATAACCACTGGAAAGCCGCGCCGATGCTCGGTTGCGCATCCAGCAACGAAACTCCGGCAGCGGTGCTGAACCCGTCCGATCTGCGTGACGCGGTCGGCCATGTGCAGGAAGCCACAGTCGAAGACGTCGACAATGCCATCCAGTGCGCCCTGAACGCCGCACCCATCTGGCAGGCTACCCCGCCGGCCGAACGCGCCGCGATTCTCGAACGTGCCGCCGACCTGATGGAAGGCGAGATCCAGCCGCTGATGGGCCTGCTGGCTCGCGAAGCCGGCAAGACCTTCGCCAACGCCATCGCCGAAGTGCGTGAAGCTGTGGATTTTCTGCGTTACTACGCAGTGCAGGCGCGCAACGACTTCACCAACGATGCCCACCGCCCACTGGGTCCGGTGGTGTGCATCAGCCCGTGGAACTT
>NZ_JBWKVA010000049.1:0-1612 GCF_059421425.1 Pseudomonas sp. GW821-FHT02H09 | reverse complement strand
CGATTCTGTTGAAAAAGTAGCTCCCCTGTCTGGCCTGCGGCAAAATCTCTGCATTGGCCGGCGGGGGATCACACAGCATGATGGGACAGTTATCGAGTGGGCAGGAGCGACTGTTTTACTCGTTCAACCTTGAAGATCACATTCCAGCCAATCACCTTCTGCGCAGCATTGATCGGTGTCTCGATCTGAGCGACCTGCGCCATTACCTCGCCGATTTCTATAGCCCGATTGGGCGTCCGTCGATTGATCCTGAACTGATGATCCGCATGCTGATCGTCGGCTATTGCTACGGTATCCGCTCCGAGCGGCGGCTGTGCGAAGAGACCCATTTGAACCTGGCGTATCGCTGGTTCTGCCGGTTAAGCCTTGAAGATGAAGTCCCCAATCACTCGACCTTTTCCAAAAATCGACACGGCCGTTTTCGCGACAGCGATCTCTTTCGCTGGCTGTTCAATGAAGTGCTGCGTCGCTGCATGGACGCAGGTCTGGTTAAAAACGAAGGATTTGCCGTGGACGCCAGCATCATTAAAGCGGATGCGAGTCGGCAGCGCGGCGTACCGGGTGATGAACAGGTCAACTGGAGCGATCCGGCCCTGAGCACCCGCGCCGTGCGTGAGTACCTTGAAGGCCTCGATGAAGAGGCTTTGGCCGAAACGCTACCGAAGCGCCTGTCACTGACAGATCCTCAAGCCCGCTGGACGGCTGCTCCGGGCGGCCCAGCGTTCTACGCTTACTCCACGAATTATCTGATCGATACCGAGCACGGCGTGATCATGGATGTGGAACCCACACCGGCTCATCGAACCGCAGAAGTCGAGAGCACCAAGACGATGATCGATCGGGTCGAAGCGCAGTTCGACATCAAGCCAGAGCGCCTCATTGGCGACACCGCTTACGGCACAGCGCCGATGCTGGCCTGGATGGTGGAGGAAAAAGACATCGAACCGCATGTGCCGGTGTGGGACAAAACCGAGCGCAAGAACGACAGCTTTTCGAGTAACGATTTCCACTGGAATGAAGAGGCTGAGGAATACCGCTGCCCAGCCGGCAACGTATTACGCAGCGAATGGCGAGCCTTCAAGAACGAGCGTTCGCACGTCACCAAAGCCAACACCATCATCTTCCGATCCAGACAGACCGACTGCGCGACATGTCCGATGAAAGCCAAGTGCTGCCCGAACACTTCGATTCGCAAGATCGTCCGCAGCGTCCATGAAGCCGCTCGTGATGTGGCTCGACGCATCGCGGCGACGCCGGAGTACGTGCGCTCTCGCCACGAACGTAAGAAGGTCGAAATGTTGTTTGCCCACCTCAAGCGCATCCTGAAACTGGATCGCTTGCGACTACGTGGCATGAGTGGCGCGTCCGATGAGTTCACGCTGGCGGCCGCGGTACAGAACCTGCGACGTCTGGCCAAACTTGCATCTCAAGGGCCACCTTCTACGGGATAGGTGCGCCTGCACCAAGCAAAAAACCTCAAACTAACCCATTAACAGAGCAGCAAAGGTCAACGAAGGGCCGAGAAACCACTCAATGTGGTGAGTAGGTTCTCCGGTGGTGGTCGCGCCTGAGTTCAGGTGAGCTAAAAATCCGACTTTTTCAACAGAATCGG
>NZ_JBWKVA010000048.1:0-2105 GCF_059421425.1 Pseudomonas sp. GW821-FHT02H09 | reverse complement strand
ACCACCACGGTGCTGCTGGCGGGCGCGCCGTGCTCGTCGGTCATGTTGTAGCTGAGCGTGACGCTGGCCGTGGCGCCCTGCGCCAGATGGTCGAAATCGCTCCCCGGGTTGAACACCAGCTGGTTGCCCGCGACGCTGGCACTGCCCTGGCCAATCGGCGCGCTGGCGCTGACCAAGGTGAACGCGTGGCCGTCGTCGGCATCGGTGTCGTTGGCCAGCACGTCAATCGTCAGGGCCTGGTTCTCTGTACCGGCGGCCGCATCGGCCACCGCTACCGGCGCGTCGTTGGTGCCGGTGATGGTCACCACCACGGTGCTGCTGGCGGGCGCGCCATGCTCGTCGGTCATGTTGTAGCTGAGCGTGACGCTGGCCGTGGCGCCCTGCGCCAGATGGTCGAAATCGCTCCCCGGGTTGAACACCAGCTGGTTGCCGACCACGCTGGCGCTGCCCTGGCCGATCGGCGCGCTGGCGCTGACCAAGGTGAACAAGTGGCCGTCGTCGACATCGGTGTCGTTGGCCAGCACGTCGATCGTCAGGGTCTGCTTTTCCGTGCCGGCAGCCGTATCGACCACCGCTACCGGCGCGTCGTTGGTACCGGTGATGGTCACCACCACGGTGTTGCTGGCGGGCGCGCCGTACTGATCCTGCATCTGGTAGCTGAGCGTCACGTGCTCGACCACGCCTTGTGCCAGGTGGTCGAAGTCGCTCCCCGGGTTGAACACCAACTGGTTGCCGACCACGCTGGCCGTCCCTTTGTTTGCCGGCGCACTCGCCGCGTTCAGCGTGAACAGGTGGCCGTCATCGACATCGGTATCGTTGACCAGCACGTCGAGGGTCAGGGTCTGGTTCTCTGTACCGGCAGCCACATCGGCCACCGCTACCGGCGCATCGTTGGTGCCGGTGATGGTCACCACCACGGTGCTGCTGGCGGGCGCGCCGTGCTCGTCGGTCATGTTGTAGCTGAGCGTGACGCTGGCCGTGGCGCCTTGCGCCAGGTGGTCGAAATCGCTCCCCGGATTGAACACCAGCTGGTTGCCGACCACGCTGGCCGTGCCCTTGTTTGCCGGCGCACTGACCGCGTTCAGCGTAAACAGGTGGCCGTCATCGACATCGGTGTCGTTGGCCAGCACGTCAATCGTCAGGGTCTGGTTCTCCGTACCGGCGGCCGTATCGGCCACCGCCACCGGCGCATCATTGGTGCCGGTGATCGTCACCACCACGGTGCTGCTGGCGGGCGCGCCGTGCTCGTCGGTCATGTTGTAGCTGAGCGTGACGCTGGCCGTGGCGCCTTGCGCCAGGTGGTCGAAATCGCTCCCCGGGTTGAACACCAGCTGGTTGCCCGCGACGCTGGCACTGCCCTGGCCGATCGGCGCGCTGGCGCTGACCAAGGTGAATAGGTGGCCGTCGTCGACGTCGGTATCGTTGGCCAGCACGTCGATCGTCAGGGTCTGGTTTTCCGTGCCGGCAGCCGTATCGGCCACCGCCACCGGCGCATCGTTGGTGCCGGTGATGGTCACGTCCACCGTGGAACTCGAGAGTGCCCCGTACTGGTCCTGCATCTGGTAGCTGAGCGTTACGTGCTCGACCACGCCCTGTGCCAGGTGGTCGAAATCGGCCCCCGGGTTGAACACCAGCTGGTTGCCGACCACGCTGGCCGTCCCTTTGTTCGCCGGCACACTCGCCGAGTTCAGCGTGAACAGGTGGCCGTCGTCGACGTCGGTATCGTTGGCCAGCACGTCGATCATGAGAGTCTGGTTCTCCGTGCCGGCGGCCGTATCGGCCACCGCCACCGGCGCATCGTTGGTGCCGGTGATGCTCACATCCACCGTGGAACTCGAGAGCGCCCCGTACTGATCCTGCATCTGGTAGCTGAGGGTCACGTGCTCGACCACGCCTTGTGCCAGGTGATCGAAATCGGCTCCCGGGTTGAACACCAGCTGGTTGCCAACCACGCTGGCCGTGCCCTTGCTCGCTGGCGCACTGACCGAGTTCAGCGTGAACAGGTGGCCGTCGTCGACATCGGTGTCATTGGCCAGCACGTTGAGGGTCAGGGTCTGGTTCTCCGTGCCGGCAGCCGTATCGGCCACCGCCACCGGCGCATCGTT
>NZ_JBWKVA010000047.1:0-3283 GCF_059421425.1 Pseudomonas sp. GW821-FHT02H09 | reverse complement strand
TCGGCGATGCATCGTTTCACTGCTGAGTTCGGGATGGGATCAGGTGGTTCCAATGCTCTATGGTCGTCAAGAAATTCGGGTACCGAGTCGTGGCCTGTTGGCCGCGCTTCAGCAAATTGGGTATGTGATAGCTTCGGTGTTTTGCAAGTCTCTCGAACTTTCGGTTCGTTTCGTCTTCACACACCGCAATCTGGTGCTCTCTCGAGTCAACAAATTGCTTGGGTGTTATATGGTCAAGCCTCACGGGCAATTAGTATTGGTTAGCTCAACGCCTCACAGCGCTTACACACCCAACCTATCAACGTCGTAGTCTTCGACGGCCCTTCAGGGAACTCAAGGTTCCAGTGAGATCTCATCTTGAGGCTAGTTTCCCGCTTAGATGCTTTCAGCGGTTATCTATTCCGAACATAGCTACCCGGCAATGCCACTGGCGTGACAACCGGAACACCAGAGGTTCGTCCACTCCGGTCCTCTCGTACTAGGAGCAGCCCCTCTCAAATCTCAAACGTCCACGGCAGATAGGGACCGAACTGTCTCACGACGTTCTAAACCCAGCTCGCGTACCACTTTAAATGGCGAACAGCCATACCCTTGGGACCGGCTTCAGCCCCAGGATGTGATGAGCCGACATCGAGGTGCCAAACACCGCCGTCGATATGAACTCTTGGGCGGTATCAGCCTGTTATCCCCGGAGTACCTTTTATCCGTTGAGCGATGGCCCTTCCATACAGAACCACCGGATCACTAAGACCTACTTTCGTACCTGCTCGACGTGTCTGTCTCGCAGTCAAGCGCGCTTTTGCCTTTATACTCTACGACCGATTTCCGACCGGTCTGAGCGCACCTTCGTACTCCTCCGTTACTCTTTAGGAGGAGACCGCCCCAGTCAAACTACCCACCATACACTGTCCTCGATCCGGATAACGGACCTGAGTTAGAACCTCAAAGTTGCCAGGGTGGTATTTCAAGGATGGCTCCACGCAGACTGGCGTCCACGCTTCAAAGCCTCCCACCTATCCTACACAAGCAAATTCAAAGTCCAGTGCAAAGCTATAGTAAAGGTTCACGGGGTCTTTCCGTCTAGCCGCGGATACACTGCATCTTCACAGCGATTTCAATTTCACTGAGTCTCGGGTGGAGACAGCGCCGCCATCGTTACGCCATTCGTGCAGGTCGGAACTTACCCGACAAGGAATTTCGCTACCTTAGGACCGTTATAGTTACGGCCGCCGTTTACCGGGGCTTCGATCAAGAGCTTCGCGTTAGCTAACCCCATCAATTAACCTTCCGGCACCGGGCAGGCGTCACACCCTATACGTCCACTTTCGTGTTTGCAGAGTGCTGTGTTTTTAATAAACAGTCGCAGCGGCCTGGTATCTTCGACCGGCATGGGCTTACGGAGCAAGTCCTTCACCCTCACCGGCGCACCTTCTCCCGAAGTTACGGTGCCATTTTGCCTAGTTCCTTCACCCGAGTTCTCTCAAGCGCCTTGGTATTCTCTACCCAACCACCTGTGTCGGTTTGGGGTACGGTTCCTGGTTACCTGAAGCTTAGAAGCTTTTCTTGGAAGCATGGCATCAACCACTTCGTCATCTAAAAGACAACTCGTCATCAGCTCTCGGCCTTGGACCCCCCGGATTTACCTAAGAGTCCAGCCTACCACCTTAAACTTGGACAACCAACGCCAAGCTGGCCTAGCCTTCTCCGTCCCTCCATCGCAATAACCAGAAGTACAGGAATATTAACCTGTTTTCCATCGACTACGCTTTTCAGCCTCGCCTTAGGGACCGACTAACCCTGCGTCGATTAACGTTGCGCAGGAAACCTTGGTCTTTCGGCGTGGGTGTTTTTCACACCCATTGTCGTTACTCATGTCAGCATTCGCACTTCTGATACCTCCAGCAAGCTTCTCAACTCACCTTCACAGGCTTACAGAACGCTCCTCTACCGCATCACCTAAGTGATACCCGTAGCTTCGGTGTATGGTTTGAGCCCCGTTACATCTTCCGCGCAGGCCGACTCGACTAGTGAGCTATTACGCTTTCTTTAAAGGGTGGCTGCTTCTAAGCCAACCTCCTAGCTGTCTAAGCCTTCCCACATCGTTTCCCACTTAACCATAACTTTGGGACCTTAGCTGACGGTCTGGGTTGTTTCCCTTTTCACGACGGACGTTAGCACCCGCCGTGTGTCTCCCATGCTCGGCACTTGTAGGTATTCGGAGTTTGCATCGGTTTGGTAAGTCGGGATGACCCCCTAGCCGAAACAGTGCTCTACCCCCTACAGTGATACATGAGGCGCTACCTAAATAGCTTTCGAGGAGAACCAGCTATCTCCGAGCTTGATTAGCCTTTCACTCCGATCCACAGGTCATCCGCTAACTTTTCAACGGTAGTCGGTTCGGTCCTCCAGTTAGTGTTACCCAACCTTCAACCTGCCCATGGATAGATCGCCCGGTTTCGGGTCTATTCCCAGCGACTAGACGCCCTATTAAGACTCGCTTTCGCTACGCCTCCCCTATTCGGTTAAGCTCGCCACTGAAAATAAGTCGCTGACCCATTATACAAAAGGTACGCAGTCACCCAACAAAGTGGGCTCCCACTGC
Source organism: Pseudomonas sp. GW821-FHT02H09 (assembly GCF_059421425.1). Classification (NCBI taxonomy): domain Bacteria; kingdom Pseudomonadati; phylum Pseudomonadota; class Gammaproteobacteria; order Pseudomonadales; family Pseudomonadaceae; genus Pseudomonas; species Pseudomonas sp. GW821-FHT02H09. The sequence goes on along the minus strand of NZ_JBWKVA010000047.1, from coordinate 681 downwards.
TTGTACGCATACGGTTTCAGGATCTATTTCACTCCCCTCTCCGGGGTTCTTTTCGCCTTTCCCTCACGGTACTAGTTCACTATCGGTCAGTCAGTAGTATTTAGCCTTGGAGGATGGTCCCCCCATATTCAGACAAGGTTTCTCGTGCCCCGTCCTACTCGATTTCATGACCAAGAGATTTTCGCGTACAGGGCTATCACCCACTATGGCCGCACTTTCCAGAGCGTTCCGCTAATCTCAAAGCCACTTAAGGGCTAGTCCCCGTTCGCTCGCCACTACTAAGGGAATCTCGGTTGATTTCTTTTCCTCAGGGTACTTAGATGTTTCAGTTCCCCTGGTTCGCCTCTTGCACCTATGTATTCAGTACAAGATAACCATCTTATGATGGCTGGGTTCCCCCATTCAGACATCTCCGGATCACAGTCTGTTTGCCGACTCCCCGAAGCTTTTCGCAGGCTACCACGTCTTTCATCGCCTCTGACTGCCAAGGCATCCACCGTATGCGCTTCTTCACTTGACCATATAACCCCAAGCAATCTGGTTATACTGTGAAGACGACATTCGCCGAAAATTCGCAATTACTCACAAATTTTACCTTAGCCTGATCCACTACCAGTGAAAGTAGTGTTCAGTCTATCTTTCTATCACATACCCAAATTTTTAAAGAACGATCTAATCAAA
>NZ_JBWKVA010000046.1:0-4968 GCF_059421425.1 Pseudomonas sp. GW821-FHT02H09 | reverse complement strand
CCAGCCCGCCATCGAGCTCCACCGCGCTGCTGCGGTACAGCCGGGTCCAGCTGAACGGCAGCACCCCGTCCAGTTCAGCGTCGGTGAGGCTCAGCAGTTCTTCGCCGGTGACCATCGACACCGGGCAGCCGCGGGTGGCGGTTTGGCTGGCGGTGTCGGCGCTGGCGCCGTTGGGGTTTTTCGCCTGTTTGGGGGCGTCGTCGTGAGGTTCGTGTTTCTTCAGCGTGGCATTGCTGCGCGCGCCCCAGCGCATCTGCAATACGCCCTGTTTCTGCCGGCCAGCCAGGCCCCGGGCGGCGACCTTTTTGTAGCGGTCGACATAGCCCATAAAGCTGTCGATGATGTTGAACATGGCCTCGATGAAGCCCAGGCCAGCCTTGAGGATCTGCGTGCCATGTTTCGTCAGCCGCAGTGTCAGGTAGGCGATGCCGACGCCAGGGCCGACACCAATGCCTGAACCGACAACAGTCAGCACGAGGCCAATCAATAGATCGATCAGGATCTCGACCACGACCGTGGCAATGGCCTCGGCCGTCGTCCCGGCAATCAAACTCGGCGGCAAGGCGTCCAGCCAGATACTCGCGGTGCGCAGCAACAGGCACAGTGCCGCTTCGTCGCTGGCCAGCAGCATGGCTTTTTCCATCACTTGCGGTGCGTCCTGCGCCGACTTGACCAGTTGCTGCGCGCTACCGCCCAGGCGTTCGAGGTGAGCCCCCGGGTTCTTGAGCATGTCACTGATCAGGCCGATGCCGTCCCACACCCCCTCGATCGCCGCCCAACTCCCGGCGAGCATGCCGTTGCCCGCCGCTCGAGCCGACTGCTGCGACCACTGCGGTTTAAACCCCTGCCACTCGCTGCGCAGCCAGCCTTCCAGATCCCGAGTCAGCCCGTCGTAGGCAGCGAACAGCTCATCGACTTGCGACGGGGTCACTGCACTTTGAACCCGGACCCGATAGAACTTGCCGGCCTCGCCCTTGAACTGCGCCTTGCCCTGAGCATCCAGGGTGATGGTCTTGCCGGGACCACCGGCGGCCGGAATTACCTCGACCTGAATATTCCCGAGCGGGATGTCATAGACCGACTCGAACCTGCTCTCGATTTCCAGAATCCTGCTGGTGGGACATTGGGCGACGCTGGAGATGAAATCGTCGTCGCTCTGACTGACCGAAGTGCTGGTGGAGCCAAACTTGATCACTCGCTCCATGTCCAGCAGCGATGGCAGATCGGCGGCGCGACTGCCCTTGTCCAGCGTCCTGGCAAACCAGCTGCGGAGCTGTTGGCGATAAAGACTGAGGGTGTCCTGGAAGCTGTCGAGTTGCGCTTCGATGTGAGCAATGTGATCCATCAGCCTTGCTCCGAGATCAGGTGGTCAGCCAGTGCTTCTTTCGACATGCGAGGTAGCTCTGAGCGGGCAACGAAGGCCGCGACCTTGTGTCTCAAAACGCTTTCTGAATAAGCACCGTGCAGCTCCGGGCGGGCCTCGCTCAGCCAGGTCAGCAAGTTGTTGGTCTGGGTTACGGCGTCCTTCGCGGCGAGGCGATCAAGCAGCGACAGAGGAACCTCCCACCAGGGGCAGTCCTTGGCTGTCTTCACGGCACTGGCGCCAATCTCAAGGCTTTGGCCATTGACCAGGCAACGCTTGAACAGTGGCAGCAGCTCGCTCGCATCAACTTCAGGAGCCTGAAGAATCGGCAGCAGATGACGCCCGTCCCAGAAGCGAAAAAACACCTGCTTGCCATTGGGCAACAGCACCTTGGTCAAGCTGCGCAGGTGCTCGACCAACGCCTCCTGGCTGGCCGAAGAAACTGCCAGCCAGCCCCAATCAGTGGCGTCGGTGCTGGCGACCCAGTCGAGGAATTCGCTATCTGAGGCAACGATCCCGACATAGGGCATCACCCTGTCCCATTCGGCATAAGCGGTGTCGACCCAGATCGGGCTGGCCGTCTGCATTGCGCCCGACTGCTGGAAGGTCTTGAGCGGCTGGGCATCACTGGCGTTGCCAAGAATCACGAACAGCCGCTCTGACGACTGCAATGGTTGGCGCTCGAGCCAGGCTTGAGGTGCAAGGTGCTCAGACATCACAGACACCTTCCTTGCAGCGCTCGCATTCTTCGCAGAACGGCGCGTCGCTTTTCAGGCTGAAAATCTGTGCAGAGCTCAACGGTGCTGGCGGGATCAGTGTCGGTGCCGCAGTCAACTGCGGGGCGCCGCCGACCTGAATAGGTACGCTGCTGAATATCCCGCCGGCATTGATGTTGATCCAGTGCCCGCCAGCCTGAATCGTCGCGCTGACACCGCCGTCGATGACCACTTGCCCCAGGGCAAGGACGTGAACCTGCTCACTGGCCTTGAGCGATTGGTTGCGCACCCGGATGCTGGAGGTGCCTTTGACGACGACGCTGCGATCGTTATCCACTTGCACCGTTTGGTCGTGCAGCACGTGCTGGTTCCAGTCGCGCTGGGCACGCAGGTAGATTTCCTCGGCACCCTTGCGGTCCTCAATGCGCAGCTCGTTGTAGCCACCGCCACCGGGGCTGCTGTGACTACGAAAAATGCTCCGGGTCTTGTCGGCCGGCAGATCGAGTGGCAGCGGGTTGGCGGCATTTGGCAGGCAGCCCATTACCAGGGGCTTGTCGGCATCGGCGTCAACGAAACCCACCAGCACTTCCATGCCAACCCGCGGGATCAGCACACTGCCATAACTGTCGTGAGCCCAGCCGGTGGCCACCCGTAGCCAGCAACTGGAATGTTCGTTGAGTTTTGCGTCGCGGTCCCACTGAAATTGAACCTTGACCCGACCGTACTGATCGCAATGGATTTCGCTGTCACCCTGACCTGTGACCACGGCATGTTGATAGCCGAGCATGCGCGGCTTGGGTGCACCCAATGGCGGACGGAACAGCACATCCCAGGGCGTGGCCAGAAAGGTGTTGCGATAACCCTGGGAAAAGCCGTCCGAAGAGTCGCCGATCACCGACTCTTCCAGCACCTGAGGTTGCTTGCCCTGATGCTCGACTTCAGTCAGCAACCACAGGTCGTTCCACGCCGAACGCGGATGTTCGACGATTTCCAGAAAATGCCCGCTGATCAACGCTGATTGATCACTGCCGCCCTCGGCCTGGCAATAGTCCGCGCGGTGGCGCTCCAGAGCTCGCTGAGCCAGGTGTTTGCCATCGGTGCGGTCAGCAAAATGACCTGGATAGTCATAGTCTTCCAGCGCCGGTCGCTGCTCGCCAGCAACCGCACTTTCCAGCAGCAGATGCGGTTTTTTGAAGTCGTAATCGCGGCGGGTCACGCCTGTGGTGCGGGTTTCCAGGCGCACACTGAAGCGCTTGATCGCCGGTTCTTCGGCGACCATCCCGCTGCCCGGCAGGTAGACGGTTGGCCATGGCAGTTTGGGGAATACGGTTTGATCATCGCCGAAGATCAGGCGATGACCATCGGGGCTGTGCTGGAAGTGATAGTGGATACCGACCCCGGAGCAGAGCCGCTGAATGAACGCCAGATCGCTTTCGGCGTACTGCACGCAATACTCGCGCTCGGCGTATTGGCTGCCGAGCCGGAACTCGAAAGCATCGCGCTGGATACCATGATCCTTGAGCACTTGAGCGATGATCGCCGGCACCGTTCGATGCTGAAAGATTCGCTGGTTGATGCGCTGAGCGAGATACGCCAGTTGCGGCACCAGGCTGATTTGATAACGGGTCAGCCGCTTGCCGGAGTCGCCTTGGGCCACGCGATAAATCTGCCCGTGAATGCCATTGTTCTGCGCGTCGAAACTGAGGAACGCTTGCCGATGCAGGAGGTTTTCGAGGTCAAGGTCCGAACGCTCGCTGACCAGTTCCAGGTCAAAACGATAGGGCTGGCTGATGGCTTCCTTGCCGGTGAACTCAAGCACCTTGAGCTCACTCTGGACGCCGTCGAGGGTCAAGGTGAAACGCGGTTGATTGGCAGAAGCGAACATCCGATGTCTCTCTGCAGAGTGAAGACGGGCGATTCTGCATGAGCACGAACGGACATTGACGGGAGGGCACGGAAATCAGATTTACCCTACATTTATCAGGAATTGCTCCGTCATTGATGGGGAGCTATGGCTACGCAATGTGCATGGCTTTGTTTTTATTTAGCAGCGAACTATCGGACCGTCTGCATCCATCTGGGTGGATAGACGATTCCGGTTGCCGCGCATTTATGACTGGCGATTCCCCAGTAAAGCCATCAGCCGATGAACCATCACGCTGAAGGTTGCACCTTTGGCACAGACGCCATTCAAAAAAGAAAACAAGGTGCAACCTGCTTTGCCACAATAAGTTACACCCAGCCGGAATTTCAGTTGGCACCTCTGTTTTTTGCTCCTTTTCGGAGCAAGAACCTGATTGCCCAGCAGCAAAAGCACCAAGCAGGCGCGGCATTTCACTGCCGAAATTTATTTCCTGACGAGCCGCCTGTTTTTTCCGACAAAAAAGGGTTGCACCCGGTTGCACCTCTCTCCGTGCACGGCTAATCTTGCCGCCAGCTGATGTCACGCAGTTGTGGCAAACATGAGGATAAAAATATGGCTACCACCACCCTCGGGGTCAAACTCGATGACCCTACCCGCGAACGCCTCAAAGCCGCCGCGACCTCGATTGATCGCACGCCGCACTGGCTGATCAAGCAGGCAATTTTCAATTACCTGGAAAAACTCGAGGGTGGTGCAACCCTGACCGAGCTGAACGGTTTGACTGGCAAAGACGCTGACGAGGCGGGTGATGTCCAGGCGGACCACGCCCATCAGTGCTTCCTCGAGTTTGCCGAAAGCATCCTGCCACAATCGGTCCTGCGCGCCTCGATCACCGCCGCTTACCGCCGCCCGGAACCTGAAGTGGTCCCGATGCTGATCGAACAGGCGCGCCTGCCGGCTGCCATGGCTGAGGCCACCAACAAGCTCGCCGCCTCGATCGCCGAGAAACTGCGTAATCAGAAGAG
>NZ_JBWKVA010000045.1:0-4984 GCF_059421425.1 Pseudomonas sp. GW821-FHT02H09 | reverse complement strand
GGGCGACGCTTGAGGCCCACGGCGACCGGGTGAACGCCGCCCATGCACGCTATCTCGAGATCCGCCGCTTGCTGCTGATCGGGCGCCTCGACGAGGCTGAGGCTCGGCTCGCCGAGCTCGATCCCACGCCATTACCGCCCGCCTTGAGGGCCGCCCATGAGCTGGTCGTGGCGGGGATTGCGATGCGACGCCTGCGCACGCAGACGGCCCGCACTGCGCTTGATCGGGCCGGGCACGCCGCGCGCCACGCCGGCATCCCAGCGCTGACCGCCGAGGTCGAAAGCGCTGCGCTCATCCTCAATACCCCCGCAGCGCGCCTGATTGCCGGTGGCGAAGAACGGCTCCTGGTGCTCGACGAAGTTGAAGCGTTGCTGGCGTCAAAGGTGTTCGTCGTGGACGCGTGTCGGCATGTGGTGCGTGACGCCGGCACCTCGGTCTCGCTCGCCAGGCGTCCGGTGTTGTTCGCGCTCGCGCGGGCGCTCGGCGAAGCGTGGCCCGCAGACGTGCCGAGGGAAACGCTCATCGCGCGAGCCTTTCGATTGAAGCTCACCGATGAGTCCCATCGCGCGCGGTTGCGAGTCGAAGTCGGGCGGCTTCGCACGGCGCTTCGGGCATTGGCCGGCGTGACCGCGACCAGGCGCGGGTTTGCGCTGGTGCCCCGCGGCGCGGCCGAGGTCGTCGTGCTGGCGCGGCCCGTCGAAGAGAAGCAGGCGGCGGTGCTTGCCTTCCTCACCGACGGTGAGTCGTGGTCGAGCTCGGCCCTGGCGCTTGCCCTTGGCGCCAGCCAGCGCACCGTGCAGCGAGCACTCGACTCGCTGGCGGTAGCCGGCAAGGTGCAGTCGTTCGGTCGCGGGCGAGCACGTCGCTGGATGACCCCGCCGGTGCCGGGATTCGCGACGACCTTGTTACTCCCCGTTCCACTGCCCAGTGACTAGGATTCACTTCACCAGCCCGTGAAGAGGAAACAAACATGAAACACTCAGCCGCTGAAATCCTCCGTGAGTATGGCCCCTTTGCGGGTGTCGACGCCGTGCATGGCGTCACCTATGACGGCCAGCACGTCTGGTTTGCTACCGGAGACAAACTGAACGCCCTCGACCCGGCGAGCGGCAAGACGCTGCGCTCGATCGAGGTCGCCGCCCATGCAGGAACGGCCTTCGACGGCCAGCACCTGTTTCAGATCGCCGAGGATCGCATCCAGAAGATCGATCCGCAGACCGGCCGTGTACTCGCCACGATCCCGGCGCCCGGCGGCAGTGACTCGGGGCTCACGTGGGCCGAAGGGACGCTCTGGGTGGGCCAGTATCGGGACCGCAAGATTCATCAAATCGATCCCCAGACCGGGGCGATTCTTCGCACCATAGAGTCCAACCGCTTCGTCACCGGCGTCACCTGGGTCGACGGAGAACTCTGGCACGGTACGTGGGAAGGCGAGGAGAGTGAACTGCGGCGAGTCGATCCGGGAACGGGAGAGGTCCTGGAAAGCCTCAAGATGCCGGCTGGGGTAGGGGTGTCGGGGCTTGAGTCCGATGGGCGCGATCAGTTTTTCTGCGGCGGCGGTGGGAGCGGGAAGGTGAGGGTTGTTCGCCGGCCTGAATGAGGCTTCGCCGCTGGCTGCGCTTGCGACAGGCGATTTTGCGACGTTTGAGTCGTGATTGACTGGCCTAATGCGAAATTATCCCGTGTTCAATCGCGTACTTTACCAGGGCCGCGGGCTTGTCGATGTTAAGTTTGCGCCGGATGCTCAGACGATGGGTCTCTACAGTCCGGACACTGATATCCAGCTCGCGGGCCATTTCCTTGTTGTTCAGGCCCTGAGCCATCTTGTACAACACCTGGCTCTCGCGCGGTGTCAGCTCATTGTCGGTACTCTTATCGGCAATCAGCCTCTGCGCGATTTCGGCACTGTAGAACGTCCCGCCACTGGCAATGGCTTCGATCGCAGCAATGATCTCCCGTGAAGGCGCGTTCTTCAGCACGTAGCCGCTGGCACCCGAGCGAACGGATTCACTCACATATTCATAGTTATCGTACATGCTGAGCACGAGCACCTTGAGCGACGGGTACTGGCCGCGTAACACTCGGGTCAGCTCAAGCCCGTTCATGTCCTTCAGGCTGATGTCGACCAGCAACAGATCCGGCTGGCAGCGCCCGACCATCTCAAGCGCATCCGCGCCATTTTCGGCTTCTCCCACCACTTCCAGGGGGGCCATTACCGCCAGCAGCGCTTTGATCCCATCGCGGACCAGGGAGTGATCGTCGACCAAGGCGACGCGGATCGGGTAGGGCAGGTTCATCGCGGGCATTCACTCTTGTTGTTATGGGGGGAGTCAGCATTTCGTACCGGGCATTTTCACCGGCAGCAGAACGTCCAGCTCACTCCTTCCAGGCGTCGATATCAGGGCGAATTGACCACCAAAATGCTCGACACGTTCACGGATATTGCGCAGGCCAATGCCGGCGTGACGACGTTCGACCTGGGCGACGTTGAAACCGATACCGTCATCGACCACGCTCAGACGTACAGCGTCCTCAGACCCGTGCAGGGTAATGGAGACGTTTTTAGCCTGTGCATGTCGTTCGATGTTGGTCAGGCCTTCTTGCACAATGCGAAACAACGAGACCGGTGCACCATCGGCCAAATGGCAGTCGCACTCGTTGTTGTTGTAGGTCACCACCAGCCCGCTGCGTTGCTCGAATTCTGTTGCCAATTGACCGATCGCCGCAGGCAGGCCCAGGGTGTCGAGCAGCGACGAGCGCAGGTCGTGGGAGAGGCTGCGAACTTCGCCAATTGCTTCCCCCAGGCGTTCCGTGGCTTCTCTTAAAATGCTCAAACCCTTGTCTTGTCCTTGTCCATTCTCCAGCACATGGCTGGCCAGTTCGAACTGAAACTTGATGGAGACGAGTACCTGGCTGATACCGTCGTGCAGCTCACGGGAAACCCGTGATCGCTCTTCCTCCTGCAAGCTGACGATACGCTGGGTCAGGCGTTGAAGTTTTTTGTCGGCCAGACGGTGTTCGCTGACGTTCAGCATCATGCCGCTGGCGAAGACAAACAGCACCGCTACCAGGGCCACCACGGCAATCGCAAGCATCGTTTTGCGGATGCCCTGAGCTACCTCGTCGCGCGCCTGCTGTGTGGCGCGTTCAACGTCCTCAAGGTAGATGCCGGTACCGAGCATCCACCCCCAACGATCCAGCATCACCACATAGGCGAGCTTGTCGGTCACTTGACCGGAAGAGGGTTTATTCCAGGCGTAGCGCTGAAAGCCTTCTCCTGATTCCGCACTTTTGAGCAACGCCTGGATCACCGGCAGGCCGTGAGGGTCTTTCATGTCCCACAGATCTTTGCCCACCAGTTCCGACTGCCGCGAGTGCATCAGACTACGGCCCTGGTGGTCGTAGACGAAGAAGTAGCCATTGATGCCGAAGCTGAGCTTGCGCAGTTCTTCCAGCACTTGTTGCTGTGCATGCTCGTCACCCTGGCCGTTGTCGTACAGCGGCGCAATCAGGCTTTGCGCCATTTCGACGTAGTTTTTAAGTTCTGCGCGCTTGCTGGCCAGAATGCTGTCTTCGATCAGTTGCGCCTGTTGATCACCCAGTTGGCGGTTCAGGGAAATCACCAGCGCGCAGATGACGGCGATCGCCAACACCAGCGGCAGAATCCCGAGCGCGACGATTTTGTGTTTGAGCTGCATCTTTGCTCCTGTCCAGACCGAACGGATGACCAGCGGTCATAGACTCATGCCGCCCGAGGTGCGGCGAAGGCTCGGCATCATATGCCAAAGATACGCTCGTTCAGTAGTCGGTTGGACGTAATGACCGGTGGATTTCAGGTATTGCACGAGCGAACTCAGTAGAACTACGTAGACGCTGCGTACGTAGTTCTGCGGATTTATTTGTAGACGGCATGCGCGGATATTGGGCCAGCTCCGCACAGCGGACACAATTATAAAAATTACCGCCGCAGTCCACTGACTGTCGGCAGGAGACTCGCAATGACCCGACTGGCTAAACACCTCGCCTGGTTTGCCGTGGCTGTCCTGGGAGCTTTTGCGCTGAGTGTTGTGGCCCTGCGCCGCGGCGAAGCCATCAACGCCCTCTGGATCGTAGTCGCAGCAGTCGCTATCTATCTCGTCGCTTACCGCTATTACAGCCTGTTCATCGCCAATAAGGTGATGCAACTGGACCCCGGTCGAGCCACCCCCGCGGTAGTCAATAACGATGGTCTGGACTACGTGCCGACCAACAAACACGTGCTCTTCGGTCACCACTTCGCAGCCATTGCCGGTGCGGGGCCGCTGGTCGGTCCGGTATTGGCGGCGCAGATGGGCTATCTGCCCGGTACGCTCTGGCTGATCGCCGGCGTGGTGCTGGCCGGTGCCGTTCAGGACTTCATGGTTCTGTTCATGTCCACCCGCCGCAACGGCCGCTCCCTGGGCGACATGGTCCGTGAAGAAATGGGCCGCATTCCCGGCATCATCGCGCTGTTTGGCTGCTTCCTGATCATGATCATCATCCTCGCGGTGCTGGCGCTGATCGTGGTCAAGGCTTTGGCCGAGAGCCCGTGGGGCATTTTCACGGTGATGGCGACCATCCCGATTGCGATGCTCATGGGCATCTACATGCGCTACATCCGCCCGGGTCGCATCGGTGAAATCTCCATCGTCGGCGTGTTGCTGTTGTTGGGTTCGATCTGGCTGGGCGGGCAGATTGCCGCCGATCCCGTGTGGGCCAAAGCCTTCAGCTTCACCGGCATCCAGATCACCTGGATGCTGATTGGCTACGGTTTCGTCGCAGCGGTACTGCCGGTCTGGCTGATTCTGGCGCCGCGTGACTACCTCTCTACGTTCCTCAAGATCGGCACCATCATGGCCCTGGCGATCGGTATCCTGATCACCATGCCTGAGCTGAAAATGCCGGCACTGACCCAGTTCACCGACGGTACCGGGCCGGTATGGAAGGGCGGGCTGTTCCCGTTCCT
>NZ_JBWKVA010000044.1:0-8640 GCF_059421425.1 Pseudomonas sp. GW821-FHT02H09 | reverse complement strand
CATCGGGGCCATGACCATACGATTGGACAAGCTATAGCGACCCACACGGACTTGAGAAAAAAGCGAATTCATTGCGGGGCTCCTTAGTGGTGATGGAGCCATCATTGATCAATCTGAATCCGGGATAAACCGGGTAAAATTGAAATGACTAATCCACTGATGGAGCAATGCGAGCATCCGCTATGTCCGCGGTAGCGACATCGGTGGCAGTCGCGGTATTGGTCGCCACTGGTTTTCCTCAGAAACGATCCAACCTGTAGGGTTCGATTGCCGGCAAACCATGGGACTGGGTGACGGCCGTCGGTGAAGCTATTTAGGCGATGAGCTCGGCAGTGACCGCTGCCTGAGTCAGGCCCAAGTGCTGGTGGCCGAAGGCGAGCAGCACCCTGCCGTCGCGCACCCGGTCGATGATCGGCAGGGAATCTGGCATTGCCAAACGAGGCTCCCCGGCCGGGGTCCTACTGGTCGATGACGACCACCCGCAGGCCCTGGCGTGCCAGCCGGAGGGCACAGGCGACGCCGATGATTCCGGCGCCGACCACAGCAATGTCGGCATTGTCGTGGGGGGGGGAAGCGACGTGGTTAGACATGGTCCAGGGTTTCTCTCTGGCCATCGAACATGCGGCGCAGCTGCAGCGGATTACAGTGCTTGAGCGCGGCAGGCAACAAGGTATCCGGGAAGTTCTGGTAGCAGACCGGGCGCAGGAAACGCAGGATGGCGGCGGTGCCGACCGAGGTCGTGCGCGGGTCGCAGGTTGCCGGGAAAGGACCGCCATGGACCATGGCATCGCAAACTTCGACGCCGGTTGGATAGCCGTTGAACAGCACGCGCCCGACTTTCTGTTCCAGCAGCGACAGCACCTCACCCAGGTTATTGAGTTCCGAGTCTTCGACAATCAGGGTGGCGGTCAACTGGCCACGCAAACCGTGCAGTGCCTGGAGCAACCACCCGCCGATGCCGTAAGGTTCTTTCTGCCAACGCTTGTTGTCTGAGGGGTTCATCTCCAGTATTCGAAACGAACGTCACATAACCCGCCACATCTGCAAAGGCTCGAAGCAGTCCGGCGTCGTCAACCACGCTGATGCAGATGGCGAAGCCTTGCTCGTTCGCCAGCGATACTGCGCGGCTCATGATTCCCTGAGATTGGTGTTCCAGCATGTAGAGCTCCTTAATTGGATTGGACAGGAGTCTTGATCATCCGAGGGCTTGGTGCTGGCGTGAAGGTGGTCGGAGCGATTGGGGGGGAATGTTTGATGATGTCGGATATTTAGCTCTGGCGATCGACTGCGCCGGGCATAAAACGCCTGCACAACGCAGAACAGATGTAGTAGCAAGCCTGCCTGCGATGATGGCGGCACATTCAGCATCCATGTGTCTGTCACGCCGCTATCGCAAGCAAGCTTGCTCCTACAGAGGACAGTGTTCGACCGTCAGAGGGCGTCGCGGGAGGGCTGGCCGTCCACCAGCCGCTGAATGCGCAGTGGATTGGCGTTCTTCAATGGCTCCGGCAACAGTCTATCGGGGTAGTTCTGGAAGCACACCGGGCGCAGGAAGCGATCGATGGCCAGCGTGCCCACCGATGTACCGCGCGCATCGGACGTCGCCGGATACGGCCCGCCGTGGACCATCGAATCACACACCTCCACACCGGTTGGATAGCCGTTAAGCAGGATCCGTCCGACCTTTTGTTCCAGCAGCGCCGTCAGTTCACCGAACTGTTCGAAGTCTGCCGATTCGCCTATGATCGTCGCCGTCAGCTGCCCATGCAGGCCCTGCAGTGCGGCACTCAATTGCACCTGATCCGCCACTTCGACAAACACCGTGGTCGGTCCGAAGACTTCTTCCTGCAGCACTTCATCGCCGTCGATCAACAGGCTGACATCGGCTTTGAACAACTGCGGCTGGGCCTGGTTGCCCTGTTGCGCCTGGCCGGCCAGATGCTCGATGCCCGGATGTGCGAGGAGTTTTTGCAGGCCCTTGCCATAGCTGCTCAGGGTCCCGGCATTGAGCATGGTTTGCGCCGGCTGATCGCCGATGAAAACCGCGACCTGCTGCACGAACGCACTGAACTGCGGTGAGCGAATGCCGATCACCAAACCGGGGTTGGTGCAGAACTGGCCGCAGCCCTGAACCACCGAAGCGGTCAGGTCACGGGCGATCGATTCTGACCGCGCTTGCAACGCCTGCGGCAGCACGATCACCGGGTTGATGCTTGACATCTCTGCGAACACCGGGATGGGTTGAAGACGGGCTGCAGCCATGTCGCACAACGCCCGTCCGCCTTTGAGCGAACCGGTAAAACCGACCGCCTGAATCGCCGGATGCTTGACCAGCGCTTCACCGACGCCACCGCCGTAGATCATGTTGACCACGCCGGCCGGCATCCCGGTTCTTTCCGCGGCGCGGATGATCGCATCGGCAACGAGTTCGGCCGTGGCCATGTGGCCACTGTGGGCCTTGAACACCACCGGGCAGCCAGCCGCCAATGCCGAGGCGGTGTCGCCACCGGCGGTGGAAAACGCCAAGGGAAAGTTGCTCGCACCAAACACCGCAACCGGGCCGAGGCCGATGCGGTACTGGCGCAGGTCCGGACGCGGCAACGGCAGGCGGTCCGGTAACGCCCGATCGATCCGCGCAGCGTAGAAATCCCCGCGACGCAGGACCTTGGCGAACAGGCGCATCTGGCCGCTGGTGCGACCGCGCTCGCCTTGAATGCGGGCGGCGGGCAGCGCGGTTTCGCGGCTGACCAGCGCCACAAAATCATCGCCCAATGCATCCAGCTCATCGGCAATGGCATCGAGAAACTGCGCGCGACGTTCGGCGCTCAGGCTGCGATACGCCGGGTAAGCGGCAGCGGCAAAATTGGCAGCGGCGTCGACTTCTTCAAGGGTGGCCTGGTGGAAACTGTAAGGCAGGTTATCGCCGGTGTTGGCATCAACGCTGTTGACGATGACAGTGCCAGTAGCGCTGCGCTGACCACCGATGTAGTTGTGGCCGATAATCGTGGACATTTCTGGCTCCAGAAAAGGATGTTCGAATCCCCTTGCGGGGATTTCAGGGCTATAGGGGAGGAGGGCAGGGATTCAGGTAACGGCGCCGATCTGCCAGGGCACGAATTCGTTCTGCCCGTAACCGTGCTGCTCGCTCATGCTGCGTTCACCCGAAGCGATGCGCAGCATGAGGTTGAAGATGGCTTCACCGCATTCTTCGATGGTCATGGTGTCTTCAGCGATCTCGCCGCAGTTGATGTCCATGTCTTCGCGTTGGCGGTTCCACAACGCGGTATTGGTTGCCAGTTTGATCGATGGGGAGGGGGCGCAACCGTAGGCCGAGCCACGTCCGGTGGTGAAGGCAATCAGATTGGCGCCACCGGCGACCTGGCCTGTGGCCGATACAGGGTCATAGCCAGGGGTGTCCATGAACACCAGGCCTTTGGCGCTGACTATCTGGGCATATTCATAAACATCGACCAGGTTGCTGGACCCTGCTTTAGCAACAGCACCCAGTGACTTCTCCAGGATGGTGGTCAAGCCTCCGACCTTGTTGCCGGCCGAAGGGTTGTTGTTCAGTTCTGCACCCATGCGCTCGCAATACGCCTCCCACCAATGAATCCGTGCAATGAGTTTTTCACCCACTGCGCGGTTGATTGCCCGGCGGGTCAGCAGGTGTTCGGCGCCATAGATTTCCGGCGTTTCAGAAAGGATTGCCGTGCCGCCACAGGCGACCAGTCGGTCCACCGCATTACCCAGCGCAGGGTTGGCGGTGATGCCGGAATAACCATCCGAGCCACCGCATTGCAGGCCAATGATCAGGTGCCTGGCACTGACGAGTTCACGTTTGACCTGGTTAGCCTCCTCAAGCAACGCCTTGACCTGAGCGATGCCGCTGGCGACCGCTTTGGATGTGCCGCCGCTGTCCTGGATGCTGAAAGTGCGCAGCGTATCGCTGCGGCTCAGACCCTGGGTGCTGAGCAGCCCTTCGATCTGGTTGGTTTCGCAGCCCAGCCCGATCACCAGCACAGCGGCGAAGTTGGCATGGGTCGCGTAGCCCGCCAATGTACGGCGCAGCAACGCCAGGCCTTCGCCGGCGGGGTCTACGGCGCAACCGGCGGAGTGGGTCAGGGCGACCACGCCATCGACGTTGGGGTATGCCAGCAATGCGCCAGGGTTAATGTCCCGTCGGAAGTGGTCGGCTATGGCGCGGGCGACGGTGGCCGAGCAATTCACAGAGGTCAGGATGCCGATGTAGTTTCGGGTAGCCACGCGACCGTCCGGGCGTACGATCCCCATGAACACAGGCTCGCTGTTCAAGGGCTTGTCGGGTTTCACATCGAGGCTGAACGCATAATCACGGGCGAAATCGCCCATGGCCAGGTTGTGCACATGCACGTGGTCACCGGCCTCGATAACCTCGGTGGAAAAACCGATGATCTGCCCATAGCGACGCAGGGCCTGGCCTGCATCAATGCGACGTGCGGCGATCTTGTGACCGGCGGGTACAGGTTGACGTACGGTCACGCCTTCCTGTTCGAGGACTTCACCCGGTATCAACGGCCGACGGGCGATCAGCACATCGTCCAGAGGATTGAGGCGCAGGACGGCGGCTGCACCGGTTTTCATGATCAATTCCATCGGAAACTCTCTGGCTATGAAGCGTGGGAGGTCGCTGGCCAACAGGCCGCGCCATGCCTTTGTTGCTGCACTATAAGAGCCCCCGGATGCTGCTGCCTAATGAGACCTTTGGATTGATCGATAACTTTTTCTCATCTTATTTGCTGTTATTGACAAAAAAAGTCCTCAGTGATCGGCAGTTTCCCGTCGCAGCCTGGCGAATTCCAGCAAGGTGTCGGCGAATTCGCGGGCCGCTTCGGTCAGTGGTTCGTCCTTGCGCGTGATGATGCCGTAGTCCTGAGGTTCGACCTTGAACGGAGTGTTGAGCACTTTAAGCAAGCCACTCTGAACCTGCGACTGCACCATGGATTCGGGCAACATCGCGAGCATCGGCCCCGATTGCAGGAGTTGCAGGAAGGTGGGCATCGAGATGGTTTCGACGGTGTTGGTGGGCGTGCGCATGTTGAATTCGGTGAAGGCGCTTTCCATCCGACGCCGTATGGGCGCATTGAAGGGGTACATCACCCAGGGCCAATCGCTCAGTTGCTCGGTAGCCACTTCGTCGAACTGCGCGAGGGGATGGCGACTGTTGACCACCAGGCAAAAGGGTTCAGGTCCGAGTGCACGGAAGTCGAACGGTTGCTGATAACGCTCATCCGTGAAGCGGGCAATGATCAAATCGAGCTTCTTGTGCTCAAGCATTTCCAGCAGTTGATTGCTGGTTTGCTCAATCACTTCGATGGACAGCATGGGGCGGTCCAGCTTGATCCGGGTGATCGCCTCGGGCAGCACGACCGAGGTCGCGGCGAAAATCGCGCCGACTTTCAAATGACCATGTCCACCTTTGCGCAATTTATTGAGCTGATCGACGAATGACTGCGTGTCGTCGAGCGTCATCCGGGCATAGCGGACCACGAACTCGCCAAGTTCGGTCAGGGCCATGCTGCGGGTTTGCCGTTCGAACAACGCAAAACCGAGTAACAGCTCGACGTCGCGCAACATCTTGCTGATGGCTGGCTGTGTCAGATTCATCAGTTCGGCAGTGGTGTGCATGTTGCGGGTCTTGGCCAAAGTGTCGACCAATATCAAATGCTTGATCTTCAGCCATTTGCTCACGCTGGCGAATGAAATCTCGTCGTTTTCCATAAAGAGGCTCGATCTGGTTGATAACGAAACGATATCAAACACTGAAAATATGTCATTGGGATTTATCAGACAAGTCCACTAGTTTTGCCGGGTCGTCATCGAATTGACCTGGACCTATATATGCCCCATCTGAAATTGACCTGTAAAAACACCCTGCCGATCGATGGGCTGGAAGGCACTCTGATCGGTCGTGCCTGGGTGCCTGGGGAGGCCGCTGGCCCCTCGCCGATAGTGCTGCGCGTCGACGGTGTGTTTGATTTGTCGAAGGTGTTCCCGACATTGAGTGATCTGCTGGAAAGCGCTTCACCGCTTGAGGCTGTTCGTAGCACTCGCGGTGAATACATCGGGAGTCTTGAGGCATTGTTGGCCAATACGGGCCCCGGGGCCGATCCCGCCAAGGCTTTTCTGTTGCCGCCGGCTGACCTGCAGGTGATCAAGGCTGCCGGTGTGACATTCGCCGCCAGCATGATTGAACGCGTGATTGAAGAGCAGGCGGGCGGTGATGCAGTCAAGGCCGAGAGTGTACGCAGCCTCGTCAAAGCGGCTATTGGCGACAACCTGAGTTCGATCAAACCGGGTTCAACCGAAGCCGCCCGGCTGAAGGCCTTGTTGATCGAGCAGGGGCTTTGGTCACAATACCTGGAAGTCGGCATCGGCCCTGATGCCGAGATATTCACCAAGGCCCCCGTCCTCGCTTCCGTCGGCAGCGGTAATGAGGTGGGTATTCATCCCAAATCGAAATGGAACAACCCTGAGCCGGAAATAGTCCTGGCGGTAAACAGCCGTGGTCGGATACAAGGCGTAACCTTGGGCAACGACGTCAATCTGCGCGACTTCGAAGGCCGTAGCGCATTGCTGTTGAGCAAAGCCAAGGACAACAATGCGTCATGTGCGATCGGCCCGTTTATTCGCCTGTTCGACGAAGGCTTTTCTCTGGATGATGTGCGCCGCTGCGTGGTCGATCTGGTCGTTGAGGGTGATGACGGTTTTATCATGCGCGGCAGCAGTTCGATGGAGCAGATCAGTCGTGACCCGCTTGAGTTGGTCGCGCAGACTGTGGGCAGCGATCACCAGTACCCGGACGGTTTCATGCTGTTTCTCGGCACGCTGTTCGCCCCGACACAAGACCGTGAAGAGCCGGGCAGTGGCTTCACTCACAAGCCGGGCGATAGCGTTAGCATCGGGAGCCCGTTGTTGGGCACGCTTCACAATCGCGTCACCTACAGCAATGAAGCCACACCCTGGACGTTTGGCCTGCGTGCATTGATGGGCAACCTGGCCGCTCGGGGTCTGGTGGCAGGTAAATCACTCCACTGATTTGCCTGCCAGAGGTTCCTGGCAGATAAAAACAGTGATCGCTGGACAATAATAATAAGGCACACAAATGATGACCAAAAACACGACAAGACCGGATCACGCGGCAGCCATCGAGAGCGCCATTGCCAAGTGTCGATGGAAGCTGTTGCCGTTCCTCGCTTTAATGTTTGCCCTGGCAATGATCGATCGCTCCAACGTCGGTTTCGCCAAGGCGGCACTGCAGACCGATATCGGCTTGAGCAATGCGGCCTTCGCCCTGGGTGCGGGTATTTTCTTTATCGGTTATGCCATCTTCGAAGTGCCGAGTAATCTGATGCTGCACCGCGTCGGCGCGAGAGTCTGGCTCAGCCGGATCATGATCACCTGGGGGCTGGTGTCCGCCGCCATGATGTTCACCCGGGATGAAACAACGTTTTACGTGCTGCGCTTTCTGCTCGGCGTGGCCGAAGCGGGTTTTTCCCCGGGTGTGATCCTGTACCTGACCTACTGGTTTCCGGCCCAGCGTCGCGGCCAGGCTATCGGCATCTACTATTTCGGCTTGCCAATGGCCTTGATGCTGGGCAGTCCAATGTCGGGCTGGTTGCTGGAAATGCATGACATGTTCAACCTGACCAACTGGCAATGGATGTTCCTGGTGGAAGGCCTGGCGGCGGTCGTCGTAGGGATCATTGCGCTGTTCTACCTCAAGAGTAAGCCACAGCATGCCCCTTGGCTCACCCGCGAAGAGAAAGCGGCCCTGAGCCAGGAGATCGAGGCTGAAGACAAGCTGAAACTGGCCCATGGCCCGACCAACCTGCTGAGTCTGATGCGCAACAAGCGGGTGCTGAAGTTCATCCTGATCTACTTCAGCGTTCAGGTCAGTGTGTACGGGGTCATCTTCTATCTGCCGACCCGAATTTCGGAGCTGCTGGGGACCAAGGTCGGCTTAGAGGTGGGTATGTTCATTTCATTACCCTGGCTGTGCGCTGCCATCGCCATGTACTTTGTGACGCGTTATGCCGACCGGCATGGGGCTCATCTCAAGATGGCGATGTGCATGCTGGGCATGGCTGCCCTGGGTATTGCGGCCTCGGCCTTGCTCAACAGTTTTGCACCGGTACTGCTGGCTTTCTGTTTCGCAGCCGCCGGTTTCGTGACCGTTCAACCGCTGTTCTGGACGCTGCCGACCGGCTACCTCGGTGGGGTTGCCGCGGCCGGTGGTATTGCCCTGATTGGATCCATGGGCAACATCGGCGGCTTTGTCGCGCCAATACTCAAGGCCAATATGGAGGTCTGGTTCACCGATCCACGGGCTGGGATGTTGTCGCTGTCGGCAGCGGGGTTGGTGGGAGTTTACCTGCTATGGACATTGCGCGCGCCAAAGGGGCAACTGCAGGTCAATCAAGGTCCGCTGGACGGGGTGGCGAGTAGTGCCCGGGCACCTTCGAATCCTTGAAATCACAATAGACCGTTTAGTCCTGAAATAGGTTTACACCCGTTTCACCCTAACGCTCGATGACGCTGAACTCGCCTTAGGCGACGTTCATGGTCTTGATCGTTCCCACGCTCTGCGTGGGAATGCCGCCC
>NZ_JBWKVA010000043.1:0-11443 GCF_059421425.1 Pseudomonas sp. GW821-FHT02H09 | reverse complement strand
CTGTCGCCGCTATTGAGCGGGTTGAAATTCAGTTGCAGCGGCACGACCGGGCCGCACAGGTTATTGGCCTTGAGTTCAGGCAATGAAATCGCGCAGGTGTATTGCCCGGTACGCGGATCGACTTGGCTAAGTATAAAACTCATGAAGTTGAAGGCATTGGAGTGCACGGAAGTAGATGTCGACATGGCGTTCTTCCTTAAAACATAGACATGTTTAAACAGCGCGACCTGGAGAGATCGCGCCTTGAACCGTCGGCGTTACTGGCCGATAATTTTCAGCTTGTTTCGATTCACACCGTCAAAGCCGATTCTTACACTGTGTTTATTCCCATAGGTGTCATAAACAATCACATTCAACGCCGCGTCGAAATCGGATTTCGCATACCGGTCGTATCGCCAGTATTCACGGCGCTGCAGACTGAACAACACTTCACCTCTAGGCACAGGACTTCCTGGCTTGACAGTTTCTACTGGAAGTTGAAGTTGCCCGCTCAATCGCCGCATAAGGATCTCGTCGATGTGCAAGATCGTCTCGCCCTGATCGTTTTTGTCATCGGCAAGGGCATACCCGGTAATACTGTGAACATCCTCAAGCAAGGTGTCACTTTCCCATTTAACCATGCTTGTATTGCCGATAAACTTGATCTTTTTTATTCCCACCTGCACCTGTTTGATCAACAGTTTCAAATAATAGTAATCCAGCGTACTCAGATCGTTTTCATCGTCTGGATCGCCCTCTACGCGGGTTGGTTCACTTAAGGTAAATACCACCCCTCCCACGGTTCCTGCGTCTGGTGGTTTAACGGCGACAAGGTTAATGACTTTGCGATTAGCCTCGCCGTCATCCGGAGATGGATTGGAATAGATGTCCTCATAGTTATCACTGCGCAACATGGCGGCGACGCGCAGGTTTTCGACTTTATGACACTGAACAAAAAATTCCTTGACCTGCAGCCCTTTCGGCCTGTTCCCCTGAACCTCTAATTGGGAGGCAACATTTGGATGGGGATAGGTGTCGTAAGTGTTTTCGGTTTCGGTGTAATACCATTTATTACCTTCTGGTACCCCGTCCTCCCCCACCTCCGGTAATGGAATTTTTTGATCAGCCGAAACAAGACGGATACTGGCATATTCACTATCCGACAATTCCACCTCTTCCCCATCGACATCGGTGGGCCGAACCCGAACCACAACCCTGGCCTGTTGCAGGCCGTTGGCATACACCGTGGGGGGTATAGGCGTTACTTCAAACTCGAAGGTGTCCAGGGTGTACCAGTTCGACTGCCGGGCGTGGTCGGACAAGTGAATGATGCTGTAGCCGGAAACGGCACCCGCCAATGTGCCTTTTACCACGCTGTAGGGCGCTGTTATGACCGCCGGTGCTGTGAAAAGGCCATCCGACGAGATTGAGCCTTCTCCTGCGACCACCTCCCATTTCATCATATCCGGTGTAACCTCCGCCGGTCCCTGCAACAATGCACGACCGCTGGGCAACAAGCCCGGATGGAAAGCCGGTGTGATCCCCAGCGAGAATGATCCCGAGCGCAGGAGTACCGTGGCGATCGCTGTCTCTTTGGAAACATCATCCTGAATATCGATCAGCACGGTTTCCAGCGTTTTGGCCGGATTTGTCGATGGTGGCGTGTAGACGGCCTCATTGCCGTTGGGGGTCAGGGTGCCAAGACTGCCGCGCAGGGTCCAGGTCAACCTGGAACCGCTCAGCGTGGTGGCCTTGAGCGTCACGCTTTTGCGATCGCTCATGTCAATCAGTGACATCGAAGGGGTCACCACCACGCCGGCCATAGCCACTGTCACCAATGCCGAGGCGGTGACTTCCTTGTCGGTGACTGGGTCGGTATAAGTCGCGGTGACCACGTTACGCGCTGCAGGGCCTTCGAGAAGCTGCACGGCCGGCGCCGTGTATTCACCGTTGACGATCGTCCCCAGGGCCCGACTGCCATCGACACTGCGCACGCTCCAGGTGACATCCGACGCTCTGTAGCCCAGTTGCCGGATGGTGAAGGTTTGTTTTTCGCCGGCCTTGATCACCGGCAAGAGCGGGTCGAGGGTGAAGGTGGTTTCTTTCGGGTCGATATGACCGAACAAGACCAGGTCGCCCGGCAGTCGGGCTTCGGTCAGTTGCAAGGCGTTGCGTTCGGGGAAGAGCAGGTTACTGATGCTCAAGACGCTGATTTCGGGAAGTTCGATCTTATCAAATGATCCGAATTTTTCAGCTATCGGTTTAGTGAGCCTTTCTATGACCTCGGGCTCGAAATGTCCAGGAATATTTCCTGGCAAATCGTAAAACTCATCCAGGTCAATAGGACATTCAACGATCGACCCCGGCAAGCGCCTCAAGACAACAGTATTATCGGAACCACTTATTACGGGGTCCAGAATGATTTTCACCGTAGGTGAAGCATAGATATTAAAATCCCTGTAGCGGTGTTGAGGGATAGCAAGCGGGTTGTAGGCGTGAAATTGATAGGGCTGTGTCTGACGACTATGCCACGTGAGCGCGCATCTATTTTCATCGTTACTGAATACTTTCAACGACTTACCCGGAAGACTACTTGAAAATTCAATGCCTAGCGGACCGCGATTTTTTATATCGTAGTGATTGTACTCGTCAGGGTTCCATGGTAGATAAACACCTGGGAGATCAAACTTTCCACTTATCGCTCGCAAAGACCGAGCTACATAATTAGACGCTGCCTCTCGTTCAAATCTAAGGTTGTTACCAACCTGCTTCTCCAGGAAAAACTGAATATACCAGTCAAACACCACCCGACTGGCCAACACCAACGCCCCCGAATATATCGCTTTACCCGTTTGGGGATCCCGATCATTAGGAATTAAATAATCTAGTGCTTCTTCCGACGGATCATTCCCCTCTGTCGGATTACCCTTGGTCCTGACCAACAGCACCACCGCCCCCTCACCGTAATCGTCAGAGGTGCGGATTTTCCCTTCATCGGTCGCCATGGTCCGGACCAGGAACGAGCGCGGCGCCAGCAAGTCGACATCCCGCAGGTCCAGCATGCCCAACTCGTAGACCCGGTCCTCGGGTTTTTGCTCCAGGAATAGCGCCTTGAAGAAGTCGCCCAGCATTTCTTGTGCCTTGTCCTCGTTAACCAGGTTGCAGCGGCAGTTATAGCCATCGCCGATGTCGACAATGACCCGGCCTTGTTCATTGACCGTGCCTTTGCTGGCCGCCAGGTCAATGTCCATGGTGAGAGTGAACCCTTGATGAGCGCTCACCACATAGCTATAGAGGATGACCCCGGGAACTTGATTGGACCCCTTGCGCACATACGAAACGGTGCCCGAGACAATATCCATGGTCGCGGTCGCCCGGGAGTTGCGCAGCGATGCCTTTTCGAAGCTCAAACGCGGGTGGCTTAATATCAGCCCGCTCAGCTCAAGCACTTCATCGCCATCCGGGGTCATCGCCGGCGCCCCGAAAATACGCTTCAAAAAACTGTCGCTATTGAAGCGGGTAACGTATTGCTGCTCCAACAGACTATTGACCTTGGCGCGATTCATGAAAACCACGGCGTCCCAGCCGAGGGTGATTGATTTGCCTTGCATTCTGTTAGTGAGTTCAACCAAAGAATAATTGGCCATGATTCACCTACCTTAAAAATAATGACATGAAAAAAACACCGACAACCAGGTTACCGGTATTACGGATGAAAGGCCGGTATGGCTTGATCAAATACCGCGAATGGTCTGATTCACCGTTTCAATAAGCTCAGCGTACTTGCCAAGCGGCAACGGAATGGCCGTATGCCCATGTATTTTCACTACTCCCGAAATATTTGCAGTACCCGATATGACCGCAAAGCTTCCAGGGGTAACTGTCCTTGGCTCTGTGTACACACCGTCCGCATCAATACTTCCCTCTCCCGCCAGCAAGTTCCAGGTCAGCGTAATCACCCCGGGGACTGGAACGATAGGACCGTCCTCCCCTATCAAATTAAACCGTACAGTGCCCGTTGCAGGATCACTCGATTCGTGAAGTACCATAGGCACCACAGTGAGCACTTTATTGATGGAGACATAAATATAAGAGACTGTATCGTTAGCGGTATTTTTAATTTCGATTTTATCGATTGGGAAAGGCACCGCAGGATCCATGTTGTTCCCGGCGGTATACTTGCGCTTATCGGGTTCACCGGGAACCGCTGTCAACGTTGACCCCCACTGCGGAGTCAAGATTGTCCATTGCAGAGCCGTGTTCCCCAGTGTTTTGGCTTCCAGATCCAACGTTTGTCCGGTATCGCAGCTGGCATACAGCGGGTTGACCTGCATGGCGCTATGGAGTACCGAAACCAGCGCCGAGCTTTGCACGGGGTTTCCATTCAGCGTCCCCGTGGCGGTCACCATGACCGCAACAAAACCGTTGGGCAGTTGAGCCTGAGACGGTGCTGTGTATCTACCGCTCGAATTGATTACCCCTGGCGTGGTGTTTTCCCCGTCTACATCCCGCACGCTCCATTGAACGTTGTCCGGCATGGGCGTCAAGCTGAATTGCAATGTACTGTTTGCCTCGATGGTCGAGTTCAACGGGGCCATGACCGTGGTGGTGCGCAGCGGATCGATCTCACCAAATACCGCAAGATCTCCGGGAACGAATGCCTCCGTCAGGTGCAAGGCATTGTGGCCGGGAAACAGCAGGTTGCGCAGGAGAAAGGTATCAATGGCGGGCGTCGATAACTCCTTGAGTATTTCCAGGAGTTTAGGCCGAAAAAATTCTTCAATCTTAGGGATCATGTTGATCCCTTCCCATTTCAGATCAAATAAATGATCGAACCCCGTTACTTCCATTTTGAAATTAGAGGAACTCGTATTACGATTGAAGCTGACGACACCCGTATCTTTGTTCAATGCAATATCAAAATTAACACTATAGTTGCAGACAAAGCTTAGATCACCGTAATCCCACTCATCACCCGTCGGCCAAGACCAGTGAATCACTCGACTAAATCGAGTGCTATACGTTTTATTCCAGACAAACTCAATGCGTGTTCCACTGCTCTTTATGGTCAGGGCTGGCCCTCCGTCGTCGAGCTTGAAGTGCGAGTACAAATCCGCTTCGAAAGTCGCAGGAAAATCATCACTGCGAATTCTATAGTCATGAACGAATTTATGTTCGAGCCCACCGGTACTGCCTCGCAAATTCCAGGCAACATCCTGCCCACCGCCATTTTCTGGCGTGTAATCCAGAAAATCAATGCCAAACCCAATATCAGCCTTTGCTGGCCCACGCATGACTTTATCGAACAGCACCCGACTCGAGAGCAGCATAGCGCCTGTATACTTGGCACCGTTTCCGTCTGCTGGAATCAGATAAGGCGAATTTTCATTGGGAAAAGTTTTGCCGTCCTGACCATCCTTCAAGGTAATGAACATCATCACGGCGCCATCGCCATAACGCTCATCTCCGAACAAGGCGAGGGGATCGGATTTCATTGTCTTTATTTCGAAATTCTTCGGTGTCAGGACACCGTTCAACTCGCCCTCCAAACGACCCAGCGGGAAAATTTTCAAACGAGGTGGCAGGTTGTCAAAGTATTCCTGGAACCGCCTGCCCACCTCTTCCTGGGCAAGCGAACCAATGACAAAGTTCGCCATGAAATTATCGGCATTCTTGAGATCGATCACCACATCACCCAGGCCGGTGACCACGCCTTTTGTCACCGGCTGATCCATCCACAATTGCGGTCCGCCAATCGGTAGCACCTGCAGCATTTTCGAAACATAACGAGCACCGCCAGTATGTGCTTTGGTGCTGACAATCATGCCGCCGATCATATCCATGGTCAGCCGCGCTCGGGCCGCAAGGCTGGGATCCGAACTTTCGAACGACAGACGTGGCGCACTCAATTTAAGGTTGTAGATATGCTCCTTGTATGAGCCATCCCCCCAACTCGCAACCATTGATGCGGGCTCAATATATCCATCTTCGGTATTGAACCGTTCGACATACAACTGAAACAGTAACTCGTTTGCCTTGCGTTGATCGTAGAGCGTTACTGCGTCCCAACCATAGGTCAGGGATTTACCTTGCATCGCGCCCACTAATTGCGTCAATGACATCTTGCTCATGATTCAAACACTCCAAAAAATAATTCGAACAACAACACACCCAGAATCAGGCCCACCATTTCACATTTAACGGACGGCTAAACACGACGGTAGAGTCATCCATCTGTGAGTTATATTTTTATCAAGTCCCGCGAATCGTCTGATTCACCGCCCCAATAAGCTCGGCGTACTTGCCAAGTGGCAGCGGAATCACCGTATGCCCATATATTTTCATTGCTCCCGAAATATTTGCGGTGCCGGATATGACCGCAAAGCTTCCAGGGGTAATTGTCCTTGGCTCTGTGTACACGCCGTTCGCATCAATACTTCCCTCTCCCGCCAGCAAGTTCCAGGTCAGGGTGATCACTCCAGGGACTGGAACAATAGGACCTTCCTCCCCGAGCAAATTAAACCGTACAGTGCCCGTTGCCGGATCACTCGATTCGTGAAGTACCATAGGCGCCATAGTGAGCACTTTGTTAATGGTTACATATATATAGGAGACTGTATTATTGGCGGTATTTTTAATTTCGATTTTATCGATTGGAAAAGGCACCGCAGGATCCATGTTGTTCCCGGCGGTATACTTGCGCTTATCGGGTTCACCGGGAACCGCTGTCAACGTTGACCTCCACTGCGGAGTCAGGATTGTCCATTGCAGCGCCGTGTTCCCCAGTGTTTTGGCTTCCAGATCCAGCGTTTGTCCAGTATCGCAGCTGGCATACAGTGGGTTGACCTGCGTGGCGCTGTGGAGCACGGAAACCAGCGCCGAGCTTTGCACTGGTTTTCCATCGAGTACCCCCCTCGCGGTCACGATGACCGTGATAGAACTATTGGGCAATTGAGTCTGCGACGGTGCCGTGTATTTGCCGGTCGAACTGATTTCACCCGCGTTAACGAGTTCCCCGTCCACATCCCACACCCCCCACTCGACGCTTTCCGGCATGGGCGTCAGAGTGAATTGCAACGTACTGCCAGCCTCGATGGTCGAGTTCAACGGAGCCATGACCGTGGTGGTGCGCAGCGGATCGATCTCACCAAATACCGCAAGATCTCCGGGGACGAACGCCTCGGTCAGGTGCAAGGCGTTGTGCCCGGGAAATAAAAGATTTCTGAGCAGAAACGTATCAACCGACGGCAGTTCAATTTTTTTAAGCACGTCGTAAACCAGGGACTGTACCCTGCCGGAAGTAGCACTTTTTGTTACAGACTCGCCATCCTCATTCCAATAATGCGCTGCATTTCCACTGAACGTAGTACTCGCATTACTGCGAACAATAGTCGGACTGCCTAACTCGACATGATGGGTTTCCTTATCAAGTGAGGCTTCAAGCTTCATGCCAATGTCATAAGTACAGCGATAACCAAAATTATATTTTCCGGTGGCTGCCGGCACTTTGCATTGCCCCGAAATAGAGCCAGCCCAATCAATACGCAGACTCCCCCCCGAACCATAACCCACTTTCAAGCCGGTTCCAGAACTGCCTACCCACTTGAATTGATAAGGAAATGGTTCCATTTTACTGTTTGTGTAAGAGTCGCGTTGATTGGCTGCATCCCAATACCTATACATGACAGTACTAAAACCACCACTGCCCCCACCGGCTGTCGCTTCCAGGGTAGAAGCAATTTCTTGACCCGAATGTACGACCCTGAAAATCAACCCATTTCCAACGGAACGCTCTATTGCCGGCTTCAAAATCTTTTCAGCAAGAACTTTACTGGAAAGCAACATCGCCCCTGTAAACCTGGCGCCGTTTCCGTCTGCTGGAATCAGATAAAGCGCATTTTTATTGGGAAAGTTGCTGCTGTCCTGACCATCCTTCAAGGTAATGAACATCATCACGGCGCCATCGCCATAGTTTTCGGCCCCCATCACGGCTGTGGAGTCAGACGCCATTGTTCGTATGACGAAGTTTTTGGGGGTCAATACACCATTTGAATCACCACTCAAACGCCCCAATGAAAAACGTTTTTGTTCCGGGGTCAGTTCTTTAGCAAAATACTCCTTGAAACGCTTACCTACATCGTCCTGGGCAAGCTCCCCTATAACAAAATTTGCCTTGAAGTTATCGGCATTCGTGAGATCAATTACCATCTCACCCGGCCCAGTGACCACGCCCTTTGTCACCGGCTGGTCCATCCATAATTGCGGCCCGCCGATAGGTAGTACTTGCAGCATTTTCGACACATAACGAGCACCGCCAGTATGTGCCTTGGTGCTGACAATCATGCCGCCGATCATATCCATGGTCAGCCGTGCCCGGGCCGCAAGACCGGGATCCGCACTTTCGAACGACAGACGCGGTGCACTCAATTTAAGATTGTAGAGATGTTCCTTATATGACCCATCCGCCCAAGGCATTGCCATTGAGATAGGTTCGATATACCCATCTTCGGTAGTAAACCGCTCAACATACAACTGAAACAACAACTCGTTTGCCTTGCGTTGATCGTAGAGCGTCACTGCGTCCCAACCATAGGTCAGGGATTTACCTTGCATCGCGCTCACTAATTGCGTCAATGACATTTTGCTCATGGTTTGATCATCCCTGGATAACACGCTGAACGGCCATACATCCAGACTCAGGCCACTAACTTCAGTTGCAAATTCTTGAATGCGAAGGTTGAATGCCCGCCATCGAAACTCACGCTGCCTTTCAAAGTGAATGTCGCATTCAGCGCAATACCCGTCAGGTGTGTTGTCAATAAGCGAGCTGTGACACCGCCCTCGACTTCTTCAGGCAAGACCGGGCGCACAGCAAGAATTTCCCGACCTTCAATGCCGCTGGCGGTTAGCCACAGGCGCACTGTTTGTTCCGTCGAAATGAACGACCAGAGGCCCACACTCAACAAGGCCCCCGCTGCCGGGATATCCGAAAGTTTCAAGGTGGCCGGCGAACCAATCTGCGCGCCTTCACATTCGATGGACGGATGGCTGGCGAACTCGCGAATAAAGAGTTGTAAAGGAGGCTCGGCGTCTTGTCCGGCTACGCTGTACGTCACCTCAACGGTTTTACCGAAGTTCGGCGGTAGCACGGTCGACGGTACTTTGAACTTCATCGGGTTAAATTGACTGGGCTCCTGTACTTCACACGAGCCACTGGCACCGAAGCCTTTCCAGTACGCCGTCACCGTATCCCCGTCACCGATCGTGGCGGCGGAAGGAATCGCGATATAAGCACCGCTGATGGCCATTACCGGATTCAACTCATCCCGGCCATTGGCAACTACACTGCGATCAACCGTCGGTGTCGGCAACACCAGGGGTTCTCGCACGGTCAGCTCCAGGGGGATGCCGGAGCCGGCGGCATCGGCCCGCGCATACTGGTAACGCAGGGTCACGGCGCCACCACGATTGTCGAGCAGCCACTGGGCTGCGATCGGTACTTCAATTTTGCCGCTGTCGATAATGGATCGGTCGATCTTCAAGTACTGGATGGTGTTCTTGTTCGGGCCGCTGCCTGATCCGGTGCGCGTTCCGTAAACCAGCACATCGTCACCGATGCGAATGCCCGGATAGACCGGAATCGCCACGCGAATGCCCTCGGGAAACTGGCCGGGGTTGATCACGGTGCCCGTCAGGTCCTTGACACTCGGTGCTGCAAGCTCAGGCACTGTGGGCGGCGTCACCAGAATCGTGCGTTCTGCCGACTCGGTGTCAGCCTGTGCGGTGAGCGACGCATAGGTGATCTCGTAATGCAGGGTAATCGAGCCCCCGCGCAGCGCCACGGCGCTGGTTCTTGGCACTGTCCAGCTCAACACCTGCCCCGGGTTGTTGGTGGGATCGGTATCGGTATCGCTCAAGGTCTTGGTAAAGGGGCCAACGGTGGGACCGGGATTGCCATCGGCACGTGTTCCCATCCAGAAAAGTTTGACCACATCACCGTTGGACATCACGGTATAAGGCACTACCGCGATCGTCATATTGCCTTCAATCGCGTCAGGGTCCAGCTGGTTGTCATGGGACTCTTTGATCTGGGGAGCGGATAACCGGCCGTCCTTGCCAATACCGAAATGGATTCTCTTGGACTCTTCCTTGGGCTC
Source organism: Pseudomonas sp. GW821-FHT02H09 (assembly GCF_059421425.1). NCBI lineage: Bacteria > Pseudomonadati > Pseudomonadota > Gammaproteobacteria > Pseudomonadales > Pseudomonadaceae > Pseudomonas > Pseudomonas sp. GW821-FHT02H09. Next base: position 1,307 of record NZ_JBWKVA010000043.1, on the reverse strand, counting down.
GCCTGTGACGCGCTCAAGAAAAAACGAATAAAACACCTGCCCCTTATCCAATGCCTGCACGAAGTGATTGGCGATCTCCATCAGGAACCCCGACGGCGTCTCATTGCCCGGATCTACATCGATCGGAATATCCGTAACATCTACCGGCGTACCATCCTGCGCCAGTCCAAGCCAGCTCTGATAAAGGGTATCGCCAAGTGCAGGATTGTCGTACTTGGCATACGTTGGGAGAGGGGCTCCGTTCAAGGCTTGCGGATCAATTGTATTATTGATCAAAAGCGGAATGTTCGGCCCCTGCAGATCGCCTGCTGCCATGTTGCTACTCCTCACACTAATACGAATGAGTGGAACGTTAATCCACGAAGAAACCTGAATATTTCAGTACGTTTTACGCTCGATTAATCATGCTGGGTACTAGCAGAACTGCTAGGTTGCCAAAGCCGCTACGGGTGCTAAAGTCGGGCAAAAGGCAACACCACACTCCCACCTCACGCGGATCAGATTCGAGGTATCCCATAATGAATTATCCCAAAACAGTACTGACTACTTGCGCATGGATGATGTTTTTCGGAGTAAGCAGTTTTGCCGCAGCGCAAACCGCTCCGGTCAAACAAGACGAATCCCGGAACACGTACGGGCGAATACACTTTAACAATGATAAAGGTGAAGAAAAATGCACATTAGCCATACCCGCGACCAGCCAGACTTTTAATTTCGGTGCGAGCAATCAATATTGCGAGAACAATATGGTTGCCACCTTCTGGCTCGAAAATGTTCCTTCGGCGACGTTGATTCAGTTTTATGAAAATGAAGCGTGTTCGGACGCGAAGGTTAGTAATAATTTTTTCTTCAAACTTAAAACCGTTAAACAGCCGACTGACTGGTCCAATCCTGGTGTTGCAACCCTGTCCATTGATGAGCTGAGAAGATCGAGTGCCGGCGAACTAATCCCGAAAAAGAATACGCGCGTGGAAGACGCTTACGTGGGGGCTAATTTCGCCACCAAGAATCTGAACGAGCGACTCAGCTGCGTTTATATCGAACGTTCTCAACCGGCCAACTAATCACCTCCGTTGTTGTCTGGCATCACTCTATCCCCCCGTTTGCAACGAGGCTCTTTCCATGGCCATTTCCACTTCCGTGTCCTCTAACGCCTTCAACTTCATGAATTTCATACAAAGTCAGGTTGACCCGCGTACTGGGCAATACACCTGCGCGATTTCATTACCCGAACTCAAGGCCAATAACCTGTGCGGCCCGGTCGTGCCGCTGCAACTGAATTTCAACCCGCTCAATAGCGGCGACAG
>NZ_JBWKVA010000042.1:0-16181 GCF_059421425.1 Pseudomonas sp. GW821-FHT02H09 | reverse complement strand
GAGGCCGCCATCGCTGGCAAGCCAGGCTCCTACAGCTGTCAGTGTCCGCTTGCCGCCGGCCCGGCCTTGGCCGCGAACGGAGGCTTGGCCAGCCAGACAATCAGAATCAGGCCCATGAACATCCAGCCCAGCAGGCTGAAGTAATCCACCGTGGACATGATGTACGCCTGGCTGATCACCATCTGATCCAGCTGCGTGTAAGCCTTGACCCCTGCCCCGCCCAGATGCGTCAACGCCTCGCGGGTCGCCGGCTCAAAGGTATTGATGCTTTCAGTCAGGTAGGCGTGATGCTGATCGGCCCGGCGAATCCAGATCCAGGTGGTCAGTGACGCCGCGAAGCTGCCGCCCAGGGTCCGAAGGAACGTCGCCAGACCCGAGCCGTCGGCGATCTGGCTCGGTGGCAGGTCCGATAGCAGGATGGTCAGGGTCGGCATGAAGAACAGCGCCACGCCGATCCCCATGAACAGCTGCACCAGGGCGATATGCTGGAAGTCCACTTCATTGGTGAACCCGGCGCGCATGAAACAGCTCATGCCGATGGCCAGGAACGCGCCGCCCGCCAGCACCCGCATGTCGAATTTCGGTGCGTATTTACCGACGAAGGGCGACAGCAACACCGGCAAGATACCCAACGGTGCTACGGCAAAACCGGCCCAGGTCGCGGTGTAGCCCAGCCGCGTCTGCAACCATTGCGGCAGAATCAGGTTGATCCCGAAGAACCCGGCGTAACCCAATACCAGCACGATGGTGCCATAGCGGAAGTTACGGTGGGCGAACAGCCGCAGGTTGACCACCGGATGTTCATCGGTCATTTCCCAGATCACGAAGAATGCCAGGGCGATCACCGAAATCACCGTGCCGACAATGATGAAGCTGGATTCGAACCAGTCAGCATCGTTGCCTTTATCGAGGACGATCTGCAAAGCCCCGACACCGATGATCAACGCAATCAGACCGACGTAGTCCATCGGCTGGCGACTGGTGACCACCGGGCGTTTTTTCATCTGTTGGGTAACCACGAACGCGGCAAACAGGCCTATGGGCACATTGATGAAGAAGATCCACGGCCAGCTGTAACTGTCGGTGATCCAGCCGCCGAGGATGGGACCGGCAATCGGTGCGACCACCGTGACCATCGCCAGCAGTGCCAGTGCCATCCCCCGCTTCGCCGGCGGATAGACCGCAATCAGAAGGGTCTGGGTCATTGGATACAACGGCCCCGCCACCACCCCTTGCAGGACCCGAAAGCCCACCAGTTCAGGCATGGAGGTAGAGATTCCACACAGAAACGATGCCAGGACGAACAGCAGCGTTGCCCAGATAAACAGCTTCACTTCACCGAAGCGCCGACTGAGCCAACCGGTCAACGGCAGCGCGATGGCGTTACTCACGGCAAACGAAGTGATAACCCAGGTGCCCTGCTCCGAACTCACGCCCAGGTTGCCGGAAATCGTCGGCAAGGCCACGTTGGCGATGGTGGTGTCGAGCACCTGCATGAACGTCGCCAGCGACAGACCGATGGTACTGAACAGCAGGCTGGGCGGAGTGAAAGAGGCGTTATTGCTCATCGCGAATCCTTTGAAACGAAGCTGACGCTGCGACCACAGGGCTTTGGGCCGCAGCTGGCGGACTGGCGAATCAGCGTTGGGCCGTTTTGCTCACGGCCGCGCTGTTGTCGTGGATTAACTGTGTAATCATCGCATCGGCTTCAGCCAACTGACGGTCATAGACGCTGGTGCTGAAAGAAGCCTTTTGCGGCGGTTGTTGCGCCAGCACCGGACCGCTCTGGTCGTGCAGATTGACCTCAACCTGAGTCGACAGACCGACCCGCAGCGGGTGCCTGGCGAGTTCTTCGGCGTTGATATGAATGCGCACCGGTACCCGTTGGACGATCTTGATCCAGTTGCCGGTGGCGTTCTGTGCCGGCAACAAGGCAAAGGCACTGCCGGTGCCCGCACCGAGGCTGTCGATGGTGCCTCTGTATTTCACGTCGCTGCCGTAGACATCCGTCTCAATGTCCACCGGCTGACCAATGCGCATGTCCCGCAGCTGGGTTTCCTTGAAGTTGGCGTCGATCCACAACTGATCCAGCGGGATCACCGCCATCAACGCCGTGCCTGGCTGAACCCGCTGACCGAGTTGCACGGTGCGTTTGGCGACATAGCCGGTGACGGGTGCGATCAAGGTGCTGCGGGCATCGCTCAGGTAGGCCTGACGCAATTGCGCAGCGGCGGCCTGCACGTCCGGGTGGGACGAAACCACGGTGTCGTCCACCAACGCGCTGGTGGTATTGAGTTGCTGTTGCGCATTGGCCAAGGCGTTTTGCGCCGAGGTCAGGTCATCGCGAGCGTGGGACAGCTCCTCTTGGGAAATCGCCCCGCCGGCCGCCAGATTTTTTCGGCGATTGAAGTTGTCCTGGGCTTTTTGCACCGCGGCTTTCTGCGCGCCAACTTGCGCTTTCATGCCATCGACGTTGCTGTACAGGCCGCGGACCTGACGCACAGTGCGGGCCAGGTTGGCCTGAGCGCTCTGCAAACCGACTTCGGCGTCATTCGGGTCGAAGTTGACCAGCACCTGGCCTTCATGCACCAGGTCGCCGTCATCGGCGCCGATGCTCACGACCGTGCCGGTGACCAACGGGGTGATTTCCACCACGTTGCCATTCACGTAGGCGTCGTCAGTGCTTTCACTCCAGCGACCGTAGAACTGGTGCCAGCTCCAGACGCCCAGCCCGCTGAGGACGACGATGACGGCCAACATCAGCAGCATGACTTTGCGCTTGCGCGAATTGCCGTCGTCCTGGGCGTTTTGAGCAGTGTTGATTGTTTCTTCAGTGGCCATGACAAGTACCTTGAATTATTCAGTCCGCGTGGCTGGGGGTGGGTTGGCCGCGGCCATGGTGTCGGCCTGAAACCCGCCGCCCAGAGCCTGCATCAGTTGAATCGAGAGATCGATTTGCTCGGCATTCAGGTTTGCCAGTTGACGCTGGGCCTGCAGCAGTTGCTGCTCGATGCTGAGCACGTCCAGGTAGTTACCGATACCGGAACCGAAGCGCTGGACCACGGTGTTGTAAGAATCCTGAGCGATGTCGGTGGCGTGTTGCTGCGCACCGATCTGCCGGCCGATGTCACGCAACTGGGAAATCGTGTCGCTGACATCCCCCAACGCTTTCACCAGAGTCTTGTTGTACTGCGCGACGGCGAGGTCGTAGTCGGCGTCGCGAGCATCGAGGTTGGCGCGCAAGCGGCCGCCATCGAAGATCGGCAACGACACGGTTGGCACAATATTGAAGAAGCGGCTCGCCGAGCCAAACATCGCGTCACCCAACAACGATTCGGCGCCGGCGGCCGCGCTCAAGTTGAGATTCGGGTAGAACTTTGTTTTACCTGCGTCGATGTTTTTGCTCGCCGCCTCGACCCGCCAACGCGCGGCGATCAGGTCCGGGCGACGACCGAGCAACTCGGCCGGCAGTGTCGATGGCAACGCCACGGCGCTGGCCTGAAGGATTTTCGGCCGGGCAATGTCGTTGCCACGATCCGGGCCTTTACCGAGCAGCACGGCCAGGGCGATTTTCGCGCTCTGAAGGGTCTTTTCGGCGTCGATCAACGTGGCTTCGGAGCCGGCTTCCAGGCTTTCGGTTTGTTGATACTGGTATTGGCTGTCGATACCGGAACTCAGCCGACGCTTGCTCAGATCAAGCATTTGCCGAGTGCGCTTGAGGTCATCGTTGGCCAGGTCATAGACGATGTGGGCCTGGCCCAGGTTGCTGTAGGCGCGAGCAACGTCGGCCGACAAGGTCAGTTGCGCGGCTTGCTGATCGACTTCGGCAGCACGGGCCTGGCCCAGCGCCGCTTCCCAGGTGGCACGCTGGCCGCCCCAGAGGTCGAAGGTGTAATTGAAACTGGCGCCAATACTGCGCACTGTGGAGTAAGTGCCACCCACTCTGGTCGGGTCCTTGTCACGAGCCAACCGCGAGCGGCTGACACTGGCACTGGCATCGAGGGTCGGCATCCGCGCGGCATCGGCAGCATAAGCGGCGGCGCTGGCCTGGTGGGCACGGGCGTCGGCGATCTGCATGTCCGGGCTGTCGTGCAGGGCTTCACGGATCAGACCATCGAGCTGTGGGTCGCCGAGGCTTTTCCACCAGTCGCTCTTTGGCCACGCTGCCGGCGACAGGGTTACACCGCTGAGGGATTGCCCAGCCTTCAAGGTTTTCGCATCGAGGCTCACGCCTTGGGTGTTCAGGCCACTGTAGCTGGCGCACCCGGCCAGGCTCATGGCCAACAGCACCAGGCTGAGGCCGGTACGCAAGGTTTTACTGCTCATTTGTCACCTACCCGCAGCAAGGTGATCGAGTCACCGGCCGCCAGCAAAATTTTCTTCAGGATCTGTTCCAGGGTTTTCAATTCATCTGGAGTGATGGCGCCTGCCAGTTCGTTCATCGCCTCGGCACCGATGTGTGGCAAACGGTCGGCCAGCTGCTGGCCTTCCTCGGTCAGCACCAGTTGCACCTGACGGCGGTCGCCTTCGGAGCGCTGGCGGACAAGAAACCCCTTCTGTTCCAGACGATCGAGCATGCGGGTCATCGAACCGCTGTCCAGGGACAGATGCCGGCACAACTCGGCCGGTGTATCGACGCCGAACTGGGCCATGATGATCAGCACCTTGAACTGCGCGGCGGTGATGCCGTGGGGTTCCATGTGCGTGTCGATGATCCGGTCCTTGAGCAGCGCAGCGCGCCCCAGCAGCAGACCGAGATGGCAATTTTTAAAATCGTCCGGCGTGAAATGTTTCATCTGACCACCAATTAGCTGCCTAGGCAGAGAGTCTGTTTCGAGATATTACTGCCTAGGCAGCGAATGTCAACGAAATAGTTAGGAGGCTTTGTAATCAGGTGATAAATGGCGGGTTTTAGGGCGAAGGGGTTATGAGCGATTGATGCTTAGAAGGGAGAGTGCTGAGTCACTGAAACCACGACTTGCGCGGTCATTGTGGCGAGGGGGCTTGCCCTAATGCCGGTAAGTTAAAGAATTATTGGTTCAACGCATTTCCCCGTATTAGAAATCCCGCTTGTAGAAGATATCCAGTGAACTGGCGATGCCGCTGGCGGCCTCCAGATAGACCTTCTTGCTCAGCTTGTAACGCAGCGCGATGGTATTGGCGGGCTCAAACACCCCAACCCCGTAGCGTAAACTGAGCTGCTCGGAGATGTTGCCGCTGGCGACCACGCTGGTGGTGTTGCCGCTGCCCTGAGTGTCGAGCTGGAAGTCCTGAATTCCCAGGTCCTTGGCCAGACCACCGGTAATACTCGAACTGCTCATCAGCCCCAGACCCAACGCCGCCTGGGCCAGCATGTTGTTGTCTTCTCCGGTGGTGCTCAGCGGACGCCCCAGAACCAGATAGGACAACGCCTGCTCCTGGCTCATGGCCGGCTCGGAGAAGATCTGCGTGGTTGGCTGCTCGGCGTTGCCGCTCAGGCGAATGCCGGCGATCACGTCGTCGGTCTGACGAATCGCTTCGATGTCCAGATACGGTTGATCGATGGGACCTGCGAACAACAACCGTGCACGACGAACGGTCAGGCGCTGGCCGTAGGCGCGATAACGGCCATCGTTGAGCCAGAGCTCGCCTCGGGTATCCAGGTTGTCGCCGATATGCACCTGACCTTGTAGATTGGCGGTCAAGCCAAAGCCACTGAAGCTGAGCTTGTCCTTACCCACCTCGACGTCGATGTCCATCGCCATGACCATCGGCGGCTTGCCCTCTTCGGTCTGATGGCCAACGATCACTGTGTCACCCGAGACTTTGACCGTCGACGGCGGCAACTCACGGATGGTGATTTCGCCTTTAGGCACCTGCACCTTGCCGGCAATCGCCAGCTTGTCGTTCTTCATCGAAATTTTCAGGTCCGGTGCCACTTCCAGCACCGCATAGGGCTCGACCGTGACCGGCAGCTGCGAGCCTTTGAGGCTCAAATCAACCACCAGCGCTTCGCCCCAGGCTACATTTCCATTCAATGTGCCCTGCCCGGTTTTGCCGCTTTTCCAGCCACCGTTCAGTTGCACGCTTTCACCGACGATCAGCGCCTGAATCTGCAGCGCCTCGAAACTGGTGGGCAATTCAGGCCCTGAGATTTCGCCATCGCTAAGGGTCAGGCTGCCATTGACCTGGGGCGCGAATAAACCGCCGGACAAACTGCCATTGCCGTTCAAATGCCCGGACAGCTTCTTGACCATCGGCACAAACGGCCGCGCCACCGATAGATCCAGACCGTTGAGCCGGAAAGAGCCGGTCAGCGGCTTGTTCTTCGGAAACGGGTTGACCTGCGCCTGCACCATCAGTTCGCCGAGCCTGGCACCGACGAAGTCGAGCTGGGTATCGATGCGTTTGGGGCCCAGGGTGCTATTGAGCTTGAGTGTCTGGTAAGGGAAATCCAGCCACTGGCCTTTTTCGCGCATACGCAGCGTACCGCCGCTCGCGTCGACCATGATCTGACCTTTCGGGCCGCTGGCCGGCAGATCGAGTTGCAGGTCGGCATTGAGCTTTCCCTGCCAGGCGAAATCCTTCGGCAACCATTGCGCCAGGCTTTCAATCGGGAACTGCTTGAGGTGGTAGCGCAACTTGGGCTCAGGCATCAGCCGCTGGTCTTCACCGCACAGGCTGGCTTGCCCGGACATCCAGCAATGAGCGGCAAAGGTCACTTTGCCGTCGGCCAGGCGTTCGAGTTTCGCCGGGTTCTGCAACTTCCAGTCCTGGCCGCCAGCCTGTATGTCACCACTGGCCAAACGTCCGCGCCAGTTGCCTTTATCCAGATTGCCGTCCAGCCCCAGCGCCAGCTTGAGCATCGGCCCCTGGAGGTCCAGTTGCAATTTCTGGTTTTTGACATCGCCCTGGCCGCTGGCCGTCAGCGTGCCCAATTGCGTATTTGCGGTCTGGATACCGCTGCCTTTGAGGTCGATACGCGCGCGTTGGGCGCTGTCGAGGCTGGCGTCCAGGTTCAGGCTTTGCAGGCGATTGTCGGCCATCACCAATTGCAGACCGTGCAGGCTCAGCTTGCCTTGCGGTGCTTTCAAGGTGCCGGTGAGATCAAGACGCCCATTGAGCTGACCGCGCAATTGCGGCCAGAGTTGGCCAAGGCGCGGCATCTGGATATCGAGCTGCCCGGCCAGTTGGTTGTGCAGGCTGCCCTTGCCGTTAATGCGGTTGTCACCCAGGCGAATATCCAGCGCACTCAGGCTCCATTGCTCACCGCCACCATCGGCCTTGGCCTGAAACACAGCAGGTTGACCGCGCAGTTTGCCCTTGAGGTCCAGGTCAGCATTCAGGCTCAGTTGCCGGTTTTTCATTTCGCCTTTGCTGCGCAACGGTCCGGCGAGATTGCCCGGCAACTCCGCCAGCCAATACGCCGGGTTGATCGCCGACAGGTCCAGCGCCGTGTCCCAGGCGATGCCATCGGCAAACTGCAGATTCAAATGCCCTTCGGCCTTACCCTGCCCGGCCGCAAGCTTGAACTGCGGCAAGAAGATTTTTGTCAGGTCGCCACTGAACGGGCTGCTAAGGCTGAACGCCCCCGCAGGGCCATCGAACGCGGCCTTGAAATTGCCCAGATAGTTGCCATCGCGATAGGACACTTCAGCGTTGAAGGTACGCAGCGCCACTGCCGGTTCGTCGATCAGCGGATAGAGCCGATGCCAAGGGAAGTTCAGCCAGTCGATCCTGGCTTCAACGCTGAAGCCTTCGCTCCAGTCCAGTTGCCCGGTGAGCTTGAGACTTTGCTCGGCGCTGGCACTGAGGTCCAGCGCGGCAATTTGCGCGCCCTTGGCGTCGACCTTACCTTGCAGCAGCAGGTCGACCGGCCCCTGCTCGGCAGGCAAGGTGGCTTTGCCCAACAGTTGATAACCGTCTTTCAGATCGCCTTTGCCGGTCAATTCGAGTTGATTGAGTTGCAGCGTGTCCGGCAAGTCGGCGCTGGCCTTGAAGCCATTCGCAGTGATGCGCACTTGAGCGGGCAGATTCTCCACCAGCGGTTGCAGCTCACCGGTCAATTGGCCTTGCAGGTAGCCGCTGCTGTCGGCTTTGAGGTTCAGGGTCTTGAGCAAATCGCCGTCGACTTTCAACGCCAGCGCCCACGGTGCGGTGCCCGGCGCCGGCAAGGTCAACGTGCCTTCAGCCGTCAGCGGCCAGTTACCGCTTGGTTGCAGCAGGCCCGACAGGTCCAGGCTCAGGCCATCGCGTTGCAGGTGCACGGCGTCGATCTGCAAGCCCTTGGCCGTCCACCGGGCCGCCAGTTGCAAGCCTTTGAGTTGTTCGCTGCCGTTGAACAGCAGGCGGCCGATCTGCACTTCACCCAACTCAATAGCCAGTGGCAGTTTCAGTTCGGGCAGGACGACGGGTCCGCTGCTCTCATTTGTACTCGATGGAAATTGCAGGCTGACCTGCTCGACGCGCAGTTGCTCGATGCACAAGGTCACGCGCGCAAGACACAACGGCGACCAGGCAAAAACCGGCTTGATCAGTTCGACCCGGCCGCTGTCCTGCTGCCAGAGCAGGTGGTCGGCGCTCCATTGGCCGCCCAGACGGCCCTGGAAATTGTCTACCGTCAAACCCGGTACCCGCCCAAGGGCCCACTGGCTGCCAGCCTGGGTTCCAAGCAACGTAGCCAGCGCCAGCAAAACGACCATCACCAGCGTAAGTATCGCCAGCAGCGCTATTTTCAAACCACGATTCAAAGCTCAGGCCCCATGGAAAAGTGCAACCGAATGCCGCCTTGGTCATCCATCGCATGGGCGAGGTCCAGACGCAGCGGTCCGACCGGCGAGACCCAGCGTACGCCGATGCCGACGCCGGTCTTGAGGTTCGGCAGTTCGAGTGTGTTGAACGAGTTGCCCTGGTCGATGAAGGTCGCGACCCGCCATTTCTCGGCGATGGAGTATTGATACTCGACGCTACCAGCGACCATGTAGCGACCACCGATGCGATCACCATTGGAGTTTTCCGGGGACAGGCTCTGATAGTCGTACCCGCGCACGCTTTGATCACCACCGGCGAAGAAACGCAGTGATGGCGGAACCGATTTATAGCCATTGGTGGCGCTGCCGCCGAACTGCACGCGCCCCAGGAAGCGGTGCTTGTCCCAGACGGTGGTCAGGCCTTTGAGCAGTGCAGTGCCATAGAGCAAGTTGGTGTCCGACGCCAACCCTTCCTTGGCCACCTTGGCGTCGAATTGCAGACGATAGCCATTGTGCGGGTCGACGCGGTTGTCGCTGCGCAAGTAGGAATAGCTGACACCCGGCATCAGCAAGTTGCTCAACCCCGAATCGTCGCCGAGGCGAAACTCTTCCCGTTGCCATTTCAGCGAGATCACTCGTTGCCAGCCGCCGGGCAGTTTGCTGTGCCACTCGGGACCGACCGTGAGCAGCTTGCTCAGGCTATCGGTATGGGCGATTTCTTCATATTGATAGCCCCCGGCAAAGCGCAGTTTATCGGTGAGCGGCGGGTCCAGTGGCACGTCATACCACACGCCGACGTTCTGCCGCGGTGCGGACACTTCGGTCTCCCAGCCGTAACTGTCACCCTGGGGGTTGACCCAATGCCGGGTCCAGTTGGCCTTGGCGCGCGGACCGACATCGGTGGAGAAACCCAGGCCCAGGCCCATGGTCCGTGGCTTGCGGGTTTCCAGCCGCACCGCCACCGGAATCACATCGTTGGCAGCGGCGGCGGGCGCGGCATCGACCCGTATGCCTTCAAAATAGCCGCTCGACTGCAACGCCTGATTGAGTTCGGCGATCAGTTCGGAATCGTAGGGGGTGCCGGCCTTGAACGGCACCATGCGTTGCAGCAAATCTTCATCGAACGGTGTGTCACCGGCGAAGCTGACCTTGCCCAAGGCATAGCGCGGGCCGCTGTCATAGATCAGTTCGATGTCGGCGACACCGGCCTGGGGATCGACTGATAATTTCTGGCTGGTAAAGCGTCCGCTGAAAAAGCCATAGCGCGATGCCTGATTCTGGATCAGCCGCTTGGCCTCTTCATAATGGCCGTGATTGAGCACGGCGCCGGATTTCAGCTGATCGCTTTTCGGTACGCGGAAGGCTTTGAGGGAAGCTGCGGGGCCATCGATACGCAGGGTGACATTGCGCAGGTGCACAGGCTCACCGGGGTCAATGTTCAACACCAACCGTGGCGACCTGCCGCCGCTGACTTCGCTATTGATCTGCGGCTGATAGAAGCCCAAGGCCTGGGCGGCCTTTCTCGCTTGCTCTTCGGCGCCACGACTGAAGCGCAACAAGGCTTCTTCGTTGCGATCGCCAAGGCCACCGATATAGCCCTCTACGTTGGCCTTCAGTTCATCGTTTGACGGTTTGATCCGCACATCCAATTCACTTTGTGCCAACGCCACACAGCTTGTGACCAGCATGAGCAAGCCGCTGGTGAATCTTCCTGGATACTTCATAGGGCACGGATGCTATCACGAGCTTGGGAGCGTGATAGAGCCCGACAGTGACTGCAAAGCTCTACATTAAGCAGTTGCTGTTTGTAACACCTGCGGATTGGGGTGAAAAAACACGTGCTCGCGGACAGGTCCTATAGCGACCTCACCAATCTCCTCGTAACCCTGACGCTTATAGAACTCCAGATAACGAGAGTCTCCGGTATCGAGCACCACGCCCTCAGAGTGCTCGTCTTCTGCGCACCAGTTATGCACCGCTGCCAGAAGTTGTTCGCCGAAGTGCTTGCCCTGGAACTGCGGGTGAATTCCCAGCAGCGGCAGGACATGAACCGCATCGGACGGCAGACAGGCCGCCACCGCCGCGTGGTATTCCAGATAACGGCGCGTGCAACGAAACCCGGCGCTCAGCACCATACGCAGGCGCCAGGCCCAACTTTCGGTGATGCCCAGGCGGCGTTGCGGTGGTGCGATCAGGGCAATGCCGATCAGTCGGTCGTTGACCAGCAGGCCGATGGCTGGCAAATCCTGAAAGAAATGCTGTTTGACCAGTTCACGCACCGTTGCCCGGACCCGTTGCTCATAACCGGGTCGCTCTGCCTCGAACAGAAAGCCAAAGGTCGGCTCATGCCGGTAGGCCTGATACAGCAAGGAACGCGCTTCGCGGGAATAGCCGCTGTCGAGCATATGGATGTCGGCGATGGCTGTTGAGGTTTCAGGCATAACGATTGATCTCCCCTGGACGCGACTCAAAAGGCCCTCTCCCACAAGGTATAGACCAGACTCGGAGATTGTGGTCAACCCGCCACGCAGGCGCGACACCTCCCCGCAACCGGTCAGCGCCCCATCTTGCGAACCGCCACGCTGGCCGCCGTCGGACTTGTCGGCTAGCATCGCAGTTTTGCCAGGACTGTCGACCATGAAGATCGTCTCGTTCAACATCAACGGCCTGCGCGCCCGGCCCCATCAGCTGGCCGCGCTGATCGAGAAGCACCAGCCGGACGTGATCGGCCTGCAGGAAACCAAGGTCCATGACGACCAGTTCCCCCTGGCCGAAGTTCAGGCCCTGGGTTACCACGTGCATTACCACGGGCAAAAGGGCCATTACGGCGTCGCCCTGCTCTCGCGCCTGGCACCGATCGCACTGCATAAAGGCTTTGCCAGTGATGAAGAAGACGCTCAGCGACGCTTTATCTGGGGCACTTTCGCCGATGCCAACGGCGTACCGGTGACCATCATGAACGGCTATTTCCCACAGGGTGAAAACCGTGACCACCCGACCAAATTCCCGGCCAAGCAACGTTTTTACAACGATTTGCAGCAGCTGCTGGAAACGCAGTTCAGCAGCGACCAGCCGCTGATCGTGATGGGTGACGTGAACATTTCCCCGGAAGACTGTGACATTGGTATCGGTGCGGACAACGCCAAGCGCTGGCTGAAAACCGGCAAGTGCAGCTTCCTGCCGGAAGAGCGCGAGTGGATGGCCCGCCTGAAAAACTGGGGCCTGGTGGACAGTTTTCGTCACCTGAACCCGGATGTCTCGGATCGCTTCAGCTGGTTCGACTACCGCAGTCGCGGCTTCGAAGACGAGCCCAAACGCGGTCTGCGCATCGACCTGATCATGGCCTCTCAAGGTCTGTTGCCGCGAATCAAGGCTGCCGGTGTCGACTACGATTTGCGCGCCATGGAAAAACCTTCCGATCATGCGCCGATCTGGCTCGAATTGAGCTGATCGCGCTTGATCGTTCCCACGCGCCGCGTGGGAACGATCTCACAGCTGCTGGCAAGCTGTCATATTGCAGCAACCTTACTGACTTATTCTCCCGGCACTTCCTTTGACCTTAGAAGGTGCCGGCCTGATGCTGCGCGCGCTGTTTGTGACGATGCTTTGCGGCTTGCTGTCTTTTCCGGTCTTCGCCAGCGAGCTAGCGACCCCGGACCATGGCCCTGCCCTGCGTATTCAGGGCTCCAACACTATCGGTGCCGCGCTGGGTCCGGCGCTGGTCAGGGGGCTGATGGAAGCGCAAGGCTTGCGCGAGGTTCACAACGTCATCCAGGGTAAAGACAACGAGCAGCGCATCGTCGGCAAAACCGAGCAAGGACGCCGGGTCGTGGTGGATATCGCCGCCCACGGTTCCAGCACCGGCTTTAGTGCACTTAAAACGGCGAACGCCGACCTGGCTGCTTCATCGCGGCCGATCAAGGACAGTGAGCTGGTCGACCTGAAAGCCCTTGGCGACTTGAAAAGCCCCGGTGCCGAGCAAGTGATCGCCATTGATGGGCTGGCGATTATCCTTCACCCGCACAACCCCTTGAACCAATTAAACACCGAGCAACTGGCACGGATTTTCAGTGGCGAGGTGAAAGACTGGGAAGAACTTGGCGGTACTGGCGGGCCGATCCACCTGTATGCACGGGATGATCATTCGGGCACCTACGACACCTTCAAGGAGCTGGTGTTGAGTCATCATGGCAAAACCCTGGACAGCGCGGCTCAACGCTTCGAATCCAGCGAACAGCTTTCCGACGCGGTCAGCCAGGATCCTCAAGGCATTGGCTTTATCGGCCTGCCGTATGTGCGGCAGGCCAAAGCCGTGGCGATTGTCGACGGCGACTCGCAGCCGATGTTGCCCCGCGCCAGCCTGATCGCCACCGAAGACTATCCGCTGTCGCGGCGCCTGTTCTTTTACCTGCCGCCCAACGGGCAAAACCCGTGGGCCAACGCGTTGGTGGCATTCGCCCAGAGCAGCAAAGGCCAGTCAATTGTTGCGGCCAATGGTTTTATCGCTCAGACAGTACAAGCGATGACGGTAGCGCCCAGCCCACAGATGCCTGAAGGCTATCAAGCCATCGCCCGCCAGGCACAACGGCTGACGGTGAATTTTCGCTTCGCCGAAGGCAGCGCCACCCTGGACAACAAGGCCCGGCAGGATCTGTCGCGGGTGCTCGACTATTTAAGGCTCCACGACAAACTCAATAAACACGTCACACTGGTGGGTTTTGGCGACGCCAAGAGCGATACAGCGCGGGCGGCTTTGTTGTCGAAGCTACGGGCCATGGCGGTGCGACGCGAACTGGTCAAAAACGGTGTGGTGTTTCGCGAAATCCGCGGCTTTGGCGCCGAAATGCCAGTGGCGGCCAATAGCGCGGATGAAGGCCGGATCAAAAACCGGCGGGTGGAGGTTTGGGTTTATTGAGTTCTGGAAGTGCTGCATTGACTGGGCTGATGCTATCGCGAGCAAGCCCGCTCCCACATTAGATCAGCGTCGAGCACAGATTGTGCACACGCCGAAAATCCAATGTGGGAGCGGGCTTGCTCGCGATGAAAGCGACGCGGTCTTAATGCCCGCTACGCATCATCTCTTGGGGCACATATTTACCGATCTCGAACTTTCCGATCGCCGCGCGGTGAACCTCGTCCGGGCCGTCGGCCAGGCGCAGAGTACGCTGCATGGCATACATGTAGGCCAGCGGGAAATCATTGGAAACCCCGGCCCCGCCATGGATCTGGATTGCCCGGTCGATGACCTTCAAGGCCACATTGGGGGCGACAACCTTGATCTGGGCGATTTCGCTTTTCGCCACCTTGTTGCCGACAGTGTCCATCATGTACGCCGCTTTGAGTGTCAGCAGCCGCGCCATGTCGATTTCCATCCGCGAGTCGGCGATCTTGTCGATATTGCCGCCCAGACGAGCCAGGGGTTTACCAAACGCGGTGCGATTCACCGAACGTTTACACATCAACTCCAATGCCCGTTCAGCCATGCCGATGGAGCGCATGCAGTGGTGAATCCGTCCCGGGCCAAGGCGACCTTGAGCGATTTCAAAACCGCGGCCCTCACCCAGCAGCACGTTCTCGTAGGGAACGCGGACGTTTTCGAACAGCACTTCTGCGTGGCCGTGAGGCGCATCGTCGTAACCGAACACCGGTAGTGGGCGGACAATCTTTACACCCGGGGCATCCGCCGGCACCAGAATCATCGAGTGCTGTTGATGACGCGGTGCATCCGGATTGCTCAGACCCATGAAAATCAGAATCTTGCAGCGCGGATCGCAAGCACCCGAGGTCCACCATTTCTTGCCATTGATCACCCACTCGTCACCATCGCGCACCGCACGGGCGGCCATGTTAGTGGCGTCGGAGGAAGCGACATCCGGCTCGGTCATGGCGAAGGCCGAACGGATTTCGCCGCGCAAGAGTGGCTCCAGCCAGCGTTGTTTCTGATCTTCGTTGGCGTAGCGCACCAGGACTTCCATGTTGCCGGTATCCGGCGCCGAGCAGTTGAACGGCTCCGGCCCCAGCAAGGAGCGGCCCATGATTTCCGCCAGCGGCGCGTATTCCAGATTGGTCAAGCCGGCGCCCAGTTCGGACTCGGGCAGGAACAGGTTCCACAAGCCTTCAGCTTTGGCCTTGAGTTTGAGTTCTTCCATGATCGCAGTCGGCTGCCAGCGATCACCTTCGGCGACCTGGCGTTCAAACACCGTTTCAGCCGGATAAACGTAAGCGTCCATGAACGCGGCCACGCGCTCACGCAGTTCCTGAACCTTCGGGGAATAAGCGAAATCCATGAGCAGCTACCTTCTTCTAGGAGGTTGTTGAGGTCATGCAATCGATGCTAGAACAGCTACGAAAATTTACCTAACCTATTCTCGGCGTGTATTAACATTCATCACCGATATATGATCGATTGATCGAAACCTAAAAGTAAGAGTGCCGCGCCATGAATCTGAGCAAGGTCGACCTGAATCTCTTCATCGTCTTCGACGCGATCTACACCGAAGCCAATCTGACCCGCGCCGGGCAAATCGTCGGCATCACTCAGCCAGCCGTCTCGAATGCTCTGGCCCGCCTGCGCGAGACCTTCAACGACCCGTTATTCGTGCGCACCGCCCAAGGCATGGTGCCCACGCCCATGGCGCAGAACATCATCGGTCCGGTGCGCAATGCACTGTCGCTGTTGCGCGTGTCGGTGCAGGAAAGCCGGATTTTCAACCCGGCGCAGGCGGTCAAGACCTACCGCATCAGCATGACCGACCTCACGGAAGCGGTGATCCTGCCGCCGCTGTTCCAGCGCCTTCGGCGTCTGGCACCGACGGTGATCATTGAGAGCTTTTTGTCCAAACGCCGGGAAACCACCAAGGAGCTGGCCGCCGGTCGCCTTGACTTCGCCGTCGATGCGCCCCTCAACACCGACCCCCAAGTGCGCCACGTCAAGCTGATGGAAGACCGCTACGTCTGCGCCATGCGCAAGGGGCATCCTCTGGCGGGCAAAGAGAAACTCACCCTCGATGACTACCTGTCGTTGACCCATATCCATATTTCCAGCCGCCGCAGCGGGCTGGGGTATGTCGACCTGGCGCTGGGCAAAATGGGCATCCAGCGCAAAATCGCCCTGCGTTCGCAGCATTACCTGATGGCTTCGCAAGTACTGCAGCAGACCGACATGGTCATGACCGTACCGGAGCGTTTTGCCCGTCGACATGACCTGTATTCGGTCAACCTTCCGGTCAACGACGTACCACCGGTTGAAACCCACCTCTACTGGCACGAAAGCACCGACCAGGACCCGGCTAACCGCTGGATGCGCGAACAAATGATCGAGCTGTGCCAGCAGGTAACAGCGCATGAGAAGAAACTCGATAAAGCCTGAAAATCACGCAAACCGTGTAGGAGCGAGCGGTGCGGCGATCCGACTTGCCCGCGAAGAACAATGACGCGGTCATTCTGTTGCAC
>NZ_JBWKVA010000041.1:10440-18215 GCF_059421425.1 Pseudomonas sp. GW821-FHT02H09 | reverse complement strand
GTGGTGAGTAGGTTCTCCGGTGGTGGTCGCGCCTGAGTTCAGGTGAGCTAAAAATCCGACTTTTTCAACAGAATCGGTCGATTGCTGCCCTTGGCGAGAGGCAGGAAACGGCCATCTCCAGTCGTTCCTCTGCGCGCTCAGACGGACAGTCAAGCGTCGGCTCCGCCCGGATAGCGGACTTTCAGTCGTCACTCGAACTCGCGTCGCCATCGTCTGAATCGGCGAACATTCCAGTCTTACTGACTACGGGCAGCGACTTCTGACAGGTTACGTTGCTCGCTCTTTGCAAGGATCTCGCGAAGGCGGGCGATATTGATAGAGCCACTTGCTAAGTCGATGATGACATTGTGGTCGAGCGTGAGCTTCATAACTCGGACCTACCTCCGACTGGATTCTGAGAACCGAAGGATACGCACTCACCCACGGTGTGCCGATGCTGCGTCAGTCCACGAAAGGAAGCAGAGCATGACGCTCCAAATCGACGCCCTGCGGGCGCCGGTGCTGGACCACTCCGTGCAGCACGGCCGGTCAGCGAGTCCCCCGGGGCCTTGCAGATCTTACCTGACCGCTTTGAGCTGGCCATGCTTGCATGGCGACGTCTGCGATCGCCTTCAGCTTTTGCGGGCCGCCTCCGTCTCGTGCCTGGACGGCCATTCCGCGGGTCACGGCGCTGTAGAAGGCAGCAAGTGCGGGCACGTCGGTGTCAGGCGGTAAGTCGCCGTCTTCGACCCCCTTGCGCAACCGCTGCGCCATCATCTCTTCAGCGTTTGCGCGGTGCTTGGCCATCGTCTCACGAATAGAAGCGAATTCGGGGGGCAGCTGAGTGCCGGCCAGAGAGATCATGCAGCCCGATGGGTGGCTGTTTCGAGTGAATTCCACGACGGTAGCATCGAGAAGCTTCTTGAATGCTTCTCGCGTGTCGGCCGTGCCGAACAGTCTGCCAGCAAACCAGACTTCGGACATGCTCAAGTATGCTTCAGTCGCTTCCTTGTAGAGCTGCTCCTTGCTGCCGAACGAGTTATAGAAGCTCGAGGGGCTGATCCCCATGGCCTGGATCAACTGGTCGAAGGAGGTTCCTTCGTATCCCTGCTCCCAGAAGAGCTTCATGGCTCGGCTCAGAGCTTCCGTACGATCAAAGGTTGAGGGCCTGCCGCGGCTGCGCCGGGGTTGCGTATCTTTTTTTGTAGTCATGGTTCCAAAAATACTTGACATGCTGTAGAGACGAACCGACTCTACCATAATGGAGCGATCGCTCCAATAATCAAATCCTTGCGGAAGGAGTCTGTGATGCAGCGAATTGTTCACGCCAACCATGGCGAGCCCGCCGAGGTGCTCACGCTGGAAGCATTTTCCGATGCTCCTTCTCTTGTGAGCGGAGCGGCGCTTGTGCGTGTGTCCGCCGCACCGGTTCATGCGGGCGACTTGCTGGGCGTCTCCGCTTCCCCCGCCTTCGGGGCGGCTCCCCTCATCCCGAGGGGAGGTCGAGTGCCCGGCATCGAAGGTGTAGGGGTGGTGGAAGCGCTGGCCGCTGACATCGACCCTTCACACCGGATTCAGGTCGGCACACGTGTGGCCTTCTTTCCCGTCAACGGCGCCTGGAGCTCCAGGATCGCCGCGCCTGTCCAGTCGCTGATACCCGTGCCCGATGAAGTGAGCGATGAGGTCGCAGCGCAGATGTTGGTCAACACGTTGACTGCACGCCTTGCGATGCGGGCTGGTCACAACGCGTTGCCTGAAGACAAGCGCGAAGATGTCACGGTTATTCAGACGGCTGCCAATTCCGCCGTCGGAAAGCTGCTCACTCATCTGCTCGTCGAAGTGGGCGTCAATCCGATCCTGCTCGTCGGCTCCAGGGCGAGCGCGCAAGCGCTTAAAGCTGCTCGCCCCAACCTTTCTGTCATCGTCACGGAGAACCAGGGCTGGAAGGACGAGCTTCGCGATGCGCTTGCGAACAAGCCCGTCTACGTGGCGTTCGATGGCGTCGGCGGCGCGCTATTGCCCGACGTAGCGAGCTTCCTCGCTCGCGGCGGAACGATCATTAGCTACGGCTCCCTGGGCGGCGCTACGACGGACATTCGTTCCATCGCCCCTCGAGCGCTGACCATCAAGGGTGTGTCGTTGTTCAGTTGGCAATTCGAACCTGCGGCGGTGCACGATGCAGACGTGGCCAAGGCGCTCGAGCTCGCACGCAACTTCCCGAGCCTTTTCCCCGTAGCGGAACGATATCAGGCGAGCGACTACCTGGGAGCGCTCGAACATACGTACCGCAGGGGAAGGGCCGGCATGGTGCTGCTCGCGTTCTAGCGCTACGCGTCCTGCGTAATGTGAGGCGCTCCTCGTCATGAGGGGCGGCTTGGTAGCGTTCACCCCGGTTTTTGCACGATTTCGAAATGAGCCCCGAGAGCCGAAGTATTGCCTCTCGGCTTTCCAGCTAAGCATCTTATGAAAGGACGTAAGCCATGCGTGCTATCCAGAACACCGCTTTCGGCGACCCCGTCGAGACTCTGAAACTCGTTGACCTTCCGGAGCCGGCCAACTCCGGCCCGGATGAAGTCCTGATCGCGATGGAGTATGCCCCCATCAACGGCAATGACCTGGCCGTCATCACCAATCGCTTCGTCTACTCGACTCCACTGCCCTCGATCGTGGGCAACGAAGGCGTCGGGCGAGTTCTGCAGGTAGGCTCGAATGTCTCCAACGTGAAGGTCGGCGACCGCGTGTTGCCCCCGCTTTATGCGTTGACCTGGCGCGAGCGCCTAGTGATCCCGGCCAAGGGGCTGATTGCGCTGCCTGCCAACGTCGATCCACGTCAACTGGCCATGCTGCGCATCAATCCTCCCACGGCCGTACTTCTGCTCGGGCGCTTCGTTGACCTCAAGGAAGGCGACTGGATCGTGCAAAACGCGGCCAACTCCGGCATCGGCCGCACGGTGATCGCGTTGGCGAAGAAGCGTGGCCTGCGGACCATCAACTTCGTACGTCGTCCGGAACTGGTCAAGGAACTGGAAGAAGCTGGTGGGGACGTCGTTCTCGTCGATGAGCCGGGCGCCGTCGACAAAGCCAAGGCCGCGGTCGGTCCGGGCAACGTCCGTCTGGCCATCGACGGCCTGAGCGGTTCGGCTGCGGTGCGCCTGATCGACGTGCTGTCGCAAAACGGTACGCTGGTGAGCTATGCGTTCACAAGCGGCGAGCTGGTCACGCCGCTCAAGGTCGTGGACCTGCATCTGCGCGGCATCGTCGTGCGCGGCATATACATCGACCTTCCCGAATACCTGCCATACATCATGGACGCAATCAAGGAGTCTGCCGAACTGATGGCTCGCGGCGAGCTTGACCTGCCTGTGGCTGCCGTCTATCCGCTTGCGGACTACCAAAAGGCCGTCGCTCACGCAATCAAGGGTGGCAAGGTGCTGCTCGACTTGCGCTCATCGAACTGACCTGGCTGTTCTGTTAAGTGCCGTGCTCCTGGACGAGCATGGCTTCGTTGACTTACGTTGCCGCTGAGGTGTCGAAATGAAGATTGGTTTTATTGGAGCCGGTGCTGTAGCGCAGTCCATCGCCAGGAGCGCCATTCAAGCAGGACATGAGGTTGTCTTGAGCGCTCGTCGTGGGCCGCAGGCTTTGGGCGATATAGTGGCCGGACTCGGTCCGAAGGCGTCGGCAGATACGGTCCAGGAGGTGGCCCGGCTCGAGCTGGTCATGCTCGCCGTTCCATGGCTTCAAGTCCCGTCGGCCCTGGATGGGCTGCCCAATTGGGCAGGTCGCATTTTGGTGGATACCACCAACCCTTTTACGCAACTCGAGCCTGAGCTCGTTCTGGCGGACTTGGGGGGCACGGGCGCCAGCGAGATCGTCGCGGCACACGCGCCAGGGGCTCGCGTCGTGAAGGCGTTCAATGCTATCCGCATGGAGCACTACGACAAGGGCCCGAAGTTTCATGACGGAAAGCGCGTCATCTTCGTCTCCGGTGACGACAAGGACGCAAAGGCGGTGGTGATCGGACTCGTCAACGATTTTGGCTACGCACCAGTGGATCTTGGCGGTCTGGTTTCGGGCGGTCGCATGCAGCAAGCGGGTGGTCCGATTGCTGGCCACGACTGGGTCGTCGCATAGGACTGCAAGGTATGCAAACCAATGTCGCGTTATTTCGGGAAGCAGAGCGGCTGGATGTCCGGTTGTCTTTGTGATCTGCCGTTGGCGGGACGCCGCTTCGAACGTCGGCAACGGGTCGATAGCTGCCCATCGCGACAGGCAGCTATCGGCAATATCTGACATTCGCGAAGGTCTGTGAGCAGGAACAGCGCGGCGATCTGAAGCGGTGTGTGGCCCAGTGGTTGGAGGTGCAGCACAAACTTGCGCAGTGCACCGTCGCTTAGGGTGGGGCCCAGTAATTGCCAGTCACCAGCAGGTAGAAGGATTGCCCTCTCCCCCACGGGAGAGGGCGGGTGCCAGCCTTATGTGTGATGAATTTCCCGGTCCTTGGTTTCCGGCAGGAAGAACGTGCCAAGAATGGCCGTCATCACGGCGATGACGATGGGGTACCACAGCCCGTAGTAGATATCACCCGTGGCCGCCACCATGGCGAACGCCACCGTAGGCAGAAAGCCGCCGAACCAGCCATTGCCGATGTGGTAGGGCAGCGACATCGAGGTGTAGCGGATGCGCGCCGGGAAGAGCTCCACCAGCCAGGCGGCAATCGGGCCGTAGACCATGGTCACGTAGATCACCAGAATGGTCAGGAGCAACAGCACCATCGGGTAGTTGGTCTTGGCCGGGGCGGCCTTCTCGGGGTAGCCGGCGTCCTTGAGGGCGGTGCCGAGGGTGACGGTGAAGGCGTCGTTGCGGGTCTTGAAGTCGGCGGCCGGCATGCCCGTACCTTCGAAGCTCGGGATCAGCTTGTCGCCGATGCGGATTTGCGCGACGGCACCCGGCTCGGTCTTCTCGTTGGCGTAGGGGATGGCCTTTTTCGCCAGCAGGCTCTTGGCGAGGTCGCAGGAGCTGGTGAATTTGGCCTTGCCCACCGGGTCGAACTGGAACGAGCATTGGCCGGGATCGGCGACCACAGTAACCGGGTTCTTCTCCTGCGCAATGAACACGTCGGGGTTACCGAATTCGGTCAACGCATGGAAGATCGGGAAGTAGGTCAGCGCCGCGAGGATGCAGCCGGCCATGATGATCCCCTTACGGCCGATGCGGTCGGACAGGCTGCCGAACACGACGAAGAACGGCGTGCCGATCAGCAGGGAACCGGCAATCAGCAAGTTGGCGGTCTGCGGGTCGATCTTGAGCGTTTGCAGCAGGAAGAACAGCGCATAGAACTGCCCGGTATACCAGACCACGGCCTGGCCGGCAGTGCCGCCGAGCAGGGCCATGATCACTATCTTGAGGTTGTCCAAGCGGGCGAAGGATTCGGTCAGCGGTGCCTTGGAGGACTTGCCTTCGGCTTTCATTTTCATGAACACCGGCGACTCGCTAAGCTGCAAGCGGATATACACCGAGACGATCAGCAGCAGGATCGACAGCAGGAACGGAATCCGCCAGCCCCAGGCTTCGAAGGCTTCGGTGCCGAGAATGGTGCGGCAGGCAAGTATCACCAGCAGCGAGAGAAACAGGCCGAGGGTCGCGGTGGTCTGGATCCATGAGGTGAAGTAGCCGCGCTTGCCTTTCGGCGCATGTTCGGCCACGTAGGTCGCCGCGCCGCCGTACTCACCGCCTAGGGCCAGGCCTTGCAGCAGGCGCAGGGTGATCAGGATGACCGGCGCCGCCACCCCGATGGTCGCGTAGCCGGGCAGAAAGCCCACCACAGCAGTGGAGGTACCCATGATGACAATGGTAATGAGGAAGGTATGCTTGCGCCCGATCATGTCGCCCAGTCGGCCGAACACCACGGCGCCGAAGGGGCGTACGGCGAAACCCGCGGCGAACGCCAGCAGCGCGAAGATGAAGGACGTTGTCTCATTGACCCCGGCGAAGAAGTGCTTGGCGATGATCGCGGCGAGGGAGCCGTAAAGGTAAAAGTCGTACCACTCGAACACGGTACCCAGGGACGAGGCGAAAATGACCTTGCGCTCCTCCTTGGTGATCCCGCGGTGGGGCATGCTGCCCGTGGATGTATTGTCGATTACGGCCATGAGTCTTCTCCGTCTTGATCTTGTCGTAGGCCGGAGTACCACACTGCCTTTCTTTGCCGCACCCAGGCCCTAGGGCTGATATCATCGGATTATGGATTGCGCGAAGCATCGAAACAGGCTGACGGCCCTCCTTGAAGCATAATCACCTTCGCGCATATATCCACTCGCCATCCCTCTCAAACCCAGGCTGACGCACTGTCGAATTGCTATTCAGACCTGCGAGATCTCACGCGAAGCGTCTGGGTGGCGTCCCGCTGATGCCTGTTTCTTCGGGGCGACCATCGTCTGGAACTTCGGTTTAATTCGGGCGTTAGGCAAATCAGCCTCGGCACTGTCGATTTCATGCCCCCTCGTTCGTCTACGTAGATGGGGCGCGGAGCTTACCGGTAAAGATCAACCAGAGGCGTCGCCCCGCTATCCGGAGGTCATGGCAAACTTCACTCGAGTCATGAACAAGCGCATCGTCGCACTTCTTCTGCTTACACAGAATTTAGTTGCGTTGCATCGACCGGTTGAATCCACAGTCGAAAGCGGCGCCCCGCCGCTTTCACATCAGAAGTTCGCCGGGGTGTTGGCACTGATGATTTCAGCCTCATCCGCCCCGATATTCCGAAACCGATGCGGCAGCGTCGTCGGAAAGTAATACCCATCCCCGGCATTCAGCACACTGATCTGCCCATCCACCGTCAACTCAACCGTGCCACGAGTGACTAGCCCGCACTCCTCCCCTTCCGCATGCACAATCGGCTCTTCGCCAGAACTGGCCCCAGGCGCGTACTGTTCGCGCAAAAGCCGCATCTGCCGGCTCGGCACCGAAGCGCCAATCAACAAAAGACGCAGGCCATCACGGCCCAGGTCGGGCTGCTCGTTGGCGCGGAAGACGTATTTGTGCTCTTGGGGCGGTTGATCGAAGGTGAAGAAGTCCGCCAAAGACATGGGAATGCTTTCGAGGAGCTTTTTCAGGGAACTGACAGAAGGACTGACTCGATTTTGTTCGATCAGGGAGATGGTGGCATTGGTGACGCCGCTACGCCGGGCCAGCTCGCGCTGGGACAGCTTGTAGCTTTCGCGTACTAATTTGAGTCGTGAGCCCGTGTCCATGACAGCCTTATGCGATAAATACTTAAGGGTTATGGGGGTGGATGGCGGGCGACTTTTGGCCGCGAAAAACACCGCTTCCCTGTCCCAGAAACGTGAAAGGCGGGTATTAAATCACGTTTGTTCGTGTTGCTCAGCAGCTTCGATAAACGGCTGGGTAAAAAGGCCGTTGGGCCTGCTGCCAGTCAGTTCAGACCCGCAAATTGTGGGAGCGAGCTTGCTCGCGATGGCGGTGTGTCAGGCGACATCAATGCTGACTGTGCTGCCCTCATCGCGAGCAGGCTCGCTCCCACACTTGATCAGTGATGCTTGCAGAGCCTGTGCACACCCGCCAATCCCTGTGGGAGCCGAGCTTGCTCGCGATGGCGGTGTGTCAGGCGACATCAATGTTGAATGTGTCGACCTCATCGCGAGCAGGCTCGCTCCCACACTTGATCAGTGATGTTTGCAGAGCCTGTGCACACCCGCCAATCCCTGTGGGAGCCGAGCTTGCTCGCGATGGCGGTGTGTCAGGCGACATCAATGTTGAATGTGTCGACCTCATCG
>NZ_JBWKVA010000041.1:0-10342 GCF_059421425.1 Pseudomonas sp. GW821-FHT02H09 | reverse complement strand
TTGCTCGCGATGGCGGTGTGTCAGGCGACATCAATGTTGAATGTGTCGACCTCATCGCGAGCAGGCTCGCTCCCACATGGATTGCGCCGCTTAGATGCCGAAACGATCACGCAGCGCGTAATACGCGGCGCCCATGGCGGTCAGTGGCGCCTGGAAGGTTCGGCCGCCGATCATCGGCATGTGTGGCAAGGACGCAAACGCGTCGAAGCGCTCGGCGTCGCCGCGGATCATTTCCGAGATCAGTTTGCCGGCCAGGTGCGAGCAAGTGACGCCGTGACCGCTGTAGCCCTGCATGTAGTAGGCGTTCTTTTCGATACGGCCGAATTGCGGCATGCGCGACATGGTCAGCAAGAAGTTGCCGGTCCAGCGGTAGTCGATCTTCACGTTCTTGAGCTGCGGGAAGGTCTTGAGGATTTTCGGCTTGATCAGTTGCTCGATGTCATCCGGCTCGCGAGCGCCGTAGACCACGCCGCCGCCGTAGAGCAGGCGGTTATCGGCCGTGAGACGGTAGTAGTCGAGCAGGTAGTTGCAGTCTTCGACGCAGTAGTTGTTGCTGATCAGGCTCTTGGCCACTTTGGCCGACAACGGCTCGGTGACGACGATCTGCGAACCGCACGGCATGCTCTTGCGCGTCACGCGGGCGTCGAGGTCCTGGTTCAGGTAGGCGTTACCGGCAATCAGCAAGTACTTGGCCCGCACCACGCCCTTGGCGGTTCTGACGACAATCGGCTCACCGTAGGTGATTTCGAGCGCACCGGATTGCTCGAAGATTTTCCCGCCCAGGCCAATGATGGCGGCTGCCTCACCCAAGGCCAGGTTCAAGGGGTGTACGTGACCGCCCTGCATGTCCAGCAGGCCGCCGATGTAGTTGTCCGAGCCGACTTCTTTGGCGATGTCCTTGGCGTCGAGCATTTTCAGGTTCTGGTTGCCGTAACGCTCCCAGCTGCTTTTTTGCTCGGCAAGACCTTTGAGCTGCTTCTTGTTCAGTGCCGCGAAAATACCGCCCGGCTTGTAGTCGCACTTGATGTCGTACTGTTTTATGCGCGAACGAATGATGTCCGCGCCTTCGAAGATCATGCTGCCGAGGATTTCTGCGGTCTTGTCGCCGTAGCGCTGCTCGATGACATCGACGTCACGGCTATAGGAGTTGACCAGTTGGCCACCGTTGCGACCGCTGGCACCGAAGCCGACTTTGGCGGCTTCCAGCACCGTGACGCTGTAGCCCGCTTCTGCGAGAAACAGTGCCGAGGACAAACCGGTGTAGCCTGCGCCGATCACGCAGACATCGCACTCGACCAGTTGATCGAGCACCGGAAAATCGATGGTCTCGTTGCGGGTCGCGGCGTAGTAGCTGTTTACATGTTTTTGCATGATTGAATTCCCGAGCGGTCGCACGCAGATGCCGGCGACCGCTGCTGTGAAAATGTTAGAGCTTGATCCAGGTCGCTTTGAGTTCGGTGTACTTGTCGAACGCATGCAACGACTTGTCGCGACCGTTACCCGACTGTTTGAACCCACCAAACGGCGCAGTCATGTCGCCACCGTCGTACTGGTTGACCCAGACACTGCCGGCACGCAGACCACGAGCGAAGGTGTGGGCCTTGCTCAGGTTGCTGGTCCAGACACCGGCCGCCAGACCGAAGATGCTGTCGTTGGCGATGTGCAGGGCTTCTTCAACGGTGTCGAAGGTGATGAGCGACAGCACCGGGCCGAAGATCTCTTCCCGGGCAATCGTCATCGCGTTGGTCACGCCATCGAAAATCGCCGGCTCAACGTACAGGCCGCCCGTTTCTTCGAGGGTGCGCTTGCCACCCGCGATCAGCCGAGCACCCTGTTCCTTGCCGACTTCGATGTAACGCAGCACGGATTCCAGCTGGCGCTGATCAACCACTGCGCCAACCGTTGTCGCCGGGTCCAGGGCATGCCCCGGTTTCCAGGCTTGCAGTGCTTCCACCAGCAGCGGAATGAACTGCTCGCGGATCGAACGCTCCACCAGCAAACGCGAGCCTGCGGTGCAGACTTCGCCCTGGTTGAAGGCAATGGCACTGGCCGCTGCCTGTGCTGCCGCGCGCAAATCCGGCGCATCGGCAAACACCACGTTCGGGCTTTTCCCCCCCGCTTCAAGCCAAACGCGTTTCATGTTGCTTTGCCCGGCGTAGACCAGCAGTTGCTTGGCAATCGCGGTCGAGCCGGTGAACGCCAGCACATCGACATCCATGTGCAAGGCCAGGGCCTTGCCAACGGTGTGACCGAAGCCCGGCAGGACGTTGAACACCCCTTTGGGGATCCCCGCGTCCAGCGCCAGCTGAGCAATCCGGATCGCCGTCAGCGGCGATTTTTCCGAAGGCTTGAGGATGAACGAGTTACCCGCCGCCAGGGCCGGGGCGAACTTCCAGCTGGCCATGATCAACGGGAAATTCCACGGCACGATGGCCGCGACCACGCCCGCCGGTTCACGAGTGATGAGGCCCAACTGATCGTGCGGCGTCGCCGCCACTTCGTCGTAGATTTTGTCGATCGCCTCGGCGCTCCAGCGGATCGCATTGGCGGTCGCGGGTACGTCGATGGCCATGGAGTCGCTGATGGGCTTGCCCATGTCCAGCGTTTCCAGCAGCGCCAGTTCTTCCTGGTGATCCAGAATCAGATCGGCGAAACGAATGAGGATGCGCTTGCGCTCTGCCGGGGCCAGTCTGGCCCAGACGCCGGACTCAAACGTGCGACGCGCAACCTGCACCGCCACATTCGCGTCGGTTTCGTCGGTGCTGGCGACGTTCGCCAGGAAGCGACCGTCCACCGGGCTCATGCATTCAAAGGTGTCGCCGCTGAGTGCCGAGCAGTATTGGCCGTCAATGAATGCCCGGCCTTCTAGTGTCAAGGACTGAAAGCGTTGCTCCCAGTCGCTGCGAGTAATTGCCATTGAAGTGACTCAACGCAGAGAAATAAGTAGTCGTCGGACCGATGCCCTGTAGGAGCTGCGCTTGTTCCGGGCGGCGTTCCGACGATGGCGGTGTGTCAGGCGACATCAATGTTGACTGATCCGCCGCCATCGCGAGCAAGCTCGGCTCCTACAGGGGTTGTGTGTCGGGCACAACAAATGTGAACGACAGCTCCTACAGGTTGTTCGCCTCAGACCGTGTGCAAGTACCAGTTGTACTCAAGGTCTGAAATGGAGTTTTCAAACTCGGCGAGTTCGCTTTCCTTGCACGCCACAAACACATCGATGTACAGCGGGTCGATGTAGCGAGCCATGACTTCGCTGTCGTCCA
The DNA here is from genome assembly GCF_059421425.1 of Pseudomonas sp. GW821-FHT02H09. Taxonomy (NCBI): domain Bacteria; kingdom Pseudomonadati; phylum Pseudomonadota; class Gammaproteobacteria; order Pseudomonadales; family Pseudomonadaceae; genus Pseudomonas; species Pseudomonas sp. GW821-FHT02H09. The sequence goes on along the minus strand of NZ_JBWKVA010000041.1, from coordinate 7,076 downwards.
GCTCGCGCAAGGCATCGCGCAAGTTGTTCGGCAGGCTCTGTTCGTTCTGCTCGTAGCTGTTGCCTTCAACCGGTGCACCCGGCTCGATCTGGTTGGTCAGGCCGTGGTGAATGCCGGCCAGGACCGACGCCATCAACAGGTACGGGTTAGCGTCGGCGCCGGCGACCCGGTGCTCGATACGTACGGCGTCAGCCGAGCCCGTCGGAACGCGTACCGCAACGGTACGGTTGTCGATGCCCCAGCTCGGCGAATTCGGCACGTAGAACTGTGCGCCGAAACGACGGTAGGAGTTGACGTTCGGGCAGAGGAAGGCCATCTGCGCCGGCAGGGTCTCGAGCACACCGCCGATCGCGTGACGCAATGCGGCGTTCTGCTCGGGATCCTCGCTGGCAAAGATGTTGTTGCCTTCTTTATCAAGGATCGAAATGTGCACGTGCAGACCGTTGCCCGCCTGGCCCGGGTAAGGCTTGGCCATGAAGGTGGTGTCCATCTCATGGTCGTAGGCGATGTTCTTCACCAGACGCTTGAGCAGCACCGCGTAATCGCAGGCTTTCACCGGGTCTGAAACGTGATGCAGGTTGACTTCGAACTGCGCCGGCGCACTTTCCTTGACGATGGCGTCGGCAGGGATGCCCTGCTCTTTCGCGCCTTCAAGGATGTCTTGCAGGCAATCGACGTATTCGTCCAGGTCGTCGATCAGATACACCTGAGTCGACATCGGACGCTTGCCGGACACCGGCGAACGTGGCGACTGCGGACGACCGTTCACGTTGTCCTGGTCGATCAGGTAGAACTCAAGCTCGAATGCGGCGCAGATGGTCAGGCCCATTGCATCGAACTTGCTCACGACCTGACGCAGCACTTCGCGAGGATCGGCGAAGAAGGGTTCACCTTCGAGTTCGTGCATGGTCATTAACAGTTGCGCGGTCGGGCGCTTCTGCCAGGGTTCGATGCACAGGGTGCCAGGGATGGGATAGCAGATTCGGTCAGAGTCGCCGATATCCAGGCCCAGACCTGTGCTTTCTACTGTAGAGCCGTTGATATCCAGGGCAAACAGCGAGGCCGGGAGGTTAATGCCTTTTTCGTAGACCTTGTGGAGACTGGTGCGCTCGATGCGCTTGCCGCGCACCACGCCGTTCATATCCGCAATCAGAAGGTCGACGTACAAAACCTCAGGATGTTTCTTAAGGAATGCGTTCGCTTCGTTGAGCTGAACGGCACGCAGGGGTACCGACATGATGCACCTATTATGTTAATTATTATGTTCACCGCCCTTTCACGAGCCCAGTCAATCCGAAAGACAAAGTGAAGTCAATAGCGAACAGAGCACCATCAGCGTTGAATTTATTTGCCGTGCCAGCCGCTCATCGACCGTTTTACTGCCTAAAGCCCGCGCCAGCTCAGATCCTCAACTCCTTTTCCGTTTAGAATTTTTTACATGAGAGTTGTTAATTAAAATCAACAAGGCTAAGCTCCGGAAAAGCTCGTTCAAGTGTGAAACTTCGAGGTGATAAAAATGGCACTCAAGCCATTGATCGGCGTTACTGCGTGCGTCAAAGATATTGGGCTGCATCCCTACCATGTCAGCGCAGACAAGTACGTACGTGCTGTCAGCGTTGCTGCACTGGGGCTCCCGGTAATCATTCCTTCCCTGGCTGAACTGACCGATATAGACGGTCTGCTCGAGCATCTGGACGGCCTGCTGTTTACCGGCTCGCCTTCCAACGTGGAGCCATTCCACTATCAGGGCCCAGCCAGCGAACCGGGGACGGCACACGATCCTCAGCGCGACGGCACCACCCTTCCCTTGTTACGTGCAGCCGTGGCGGCGGGCGTTCCAGTGCTCGGCATCTGCCGCGGCTTTCAGGAAATGAACGTGGCGTTCGGTGGCAGCCTTCATCAGAAGGTCCACGAAACCGGCACCTTCATGGATCATCGCGAAGCCGATCATCCTGACCTGGCCGTCCAGTACGCCCCGGCGCATGCCGTCAATGTTCAACCTGGCGGCGTGTTCGCGGCACTCGACCTACCCCCGGTGATTCAGGTCAATTCCATTCACGGCCAAGGCATCGACAGGCTGGCACCCGGTTTACGGGTCGAAGCCATCGCACCCGATGGATTGATCGAGGCCTTCTCTGTTGATAGAGGGCCTGTCGAGCACGGCCAGGCATTTGCCGTTGGCGTGCAATGGCACCCGGAATGGCAGGTCCTGTCGAACCCTCCCTACTTGAGTATTTTCCAGGCGTTTGGCGACGCGTGCCGGCAACGCGCGGCGCTGCGTAATACGCGCTGACTTAAAACTCGATTAATCAATTTACTGCCCTCGTGAGTCTGGCGGGCGCGCCCTTGCGCATCCGTGACTCACGAAAACAACAAACCGCAATAACAACAAGTACGACCAGGCAGCCAGGACGGCGGCGCCGAATTAGCCCGACCGGCACGGGTAACCCTGTAGGAGCCGAGCTTGCTCGCGAAGAGTCCCTGACAGTCGACATCAATGTTGACTGTCAGGCCGCCATCGCGAGCAAGCTCGGCTCCTACAGGGGCCCCTGGCGCGGGTTTGCAATCAACTATTAAGTCAGGCCGCTTTGGCCGGACTACTGACACCGGTTGGGAGTTTTACATGGCAAACGCCTCCAGCACTTACAGGAAGGCTCTAGAAGGCAACCCGCACCCAAAAAAGGTGCTGGTTAAAGTCGACCGCGTAACCAAGAAATTCGACGAGACAACTGCCGTCGACGATGTCTCCCTGGATATCCACCAGGGTGAAATCTTCGCGATGCTGGGTGGCTCAGGCTCAGGCAAATCGACACTCCTGCGGATGCTGGCAGGCTTCGAGCGCCCGACCGAAGGGCGGATCTACCTCGATGGCGTAGACATTACCGACATGCCGCCCTATGAGCGGCCCATCAATATGATGTTCCAGTCCTACGCCTTGTTTCCGCACATGACCGTGGCGCAGAACATTGCCTTTGGCCTGAAGCAGGACCGGCTTCCCGCCAGCGAAATCGAAGCCCGCGTCGAAGAAATGCTCAAGCTGGTTCATATGACCCAGTACGCCAGACGCAAGCCGCATCAACTCTCTGGTGGTCAGCGTCAGCGAGTGGCGCTGGCGCGCTCCCTGGCCAAGCGACCAAAGCTGCTGCTGCTCGACGAGCCCATGGGCGCACTGGATAAAAAGCTGCGCTCGCAGATGCAGCTCGAACTGGTCGAGATCATCGAGCGGGTCGGCGTGACTTGCGTAATGGTGACCCACGATCAGGAAGAGGCCATGACCATGGCCCAGCGCATCGCCATCATGCACCTGGGCTGGATTGCCCAGATCGGTAGTCCGGTCGATATCTACGAAGCCCCCGTCAGCCGCATGGTATGCGAATTCATCGGCAACGTGAATGCGTTCGACGGTTTCGTCACCGAAGACCAGGAAGGTCACGCCATCATTCAGAGCCCGGACCTCGAGCAGAAGATTTACGTGGGCCACGGCGTCAGCACTTCTGTGCAAGACAAGTCTGTCACCTATGCCATTCGCCCAGAGAAGTTGCTGGTGTCCACGATCAAGCCCGAGACCCGCTACAACTGGTCCAAAGGCAAGGTTCACGACATCGCCTACCTGGGTGGGCATTCGGTCTTTTATGTGCAATTGCCCGGTGGAAAGATCGTTCAGTCGTTCATGGCCAACGCTGAACGCCGCGGCGCACGCCCGACGTGGGACGACGAAGTCTATGTATGGTGGGAAGACGACAGCGGCGTGGTACTGCGCTCATGATCACTATCAATAAGCGGATTCAGCGCCTGATACCGAGTGGTCGTAAAGTCGTCATCGGTATTCCCTTCCTGTGGCTGTGCCTGTTTTTCATGCTGCCGTTCTTCCTGGTGATGAAGATCAGCTTCTCCGAAGCAGCCTTGGCCATTCCTCCCTACTCGGAGATCTACACCTTCGCCGAGCAGAAATTCCAACTGTTTCTGAACATCAGTAACTATGCGCTGCTGGTCGGTGATGAGCTGTACATCTCTGCCTACCTGGGCTCGCTGAAGGTCGCTTTTTTCAGCACGCTGATGTGCCTGTTGATTGGCTTCCCGATGGCCTATGGCATCTCCAGGGCCCGCAAGGAGACGCAGACCGTGCTGATCCTGCTGATCATGATGCCGACCTGGACGGCGATCCTGATCCGGGTTTACGCCTGGATGGGTATCTTGAGCAATAACGGTCTGCTGAACGCATTCTTGATGTGGACCGGCCTGACTCAGCAGCCCATAGAAATATTGAACACCAACACCGCGGTGTACATCGGGGTGGTGTACGCCTACCTCCCCTTCATGGTCCTGCCGCTCTACGCCAACCTGGTCAAGCATGACCAGAGCCTGCTTGAAGCCGCATCGGACCTGGGTTCGAGCACCTTCAACAGTTTCTGGAAAATCACCGTGCCGCTGGCCAGGAACGGCATCATCGCCGGCTGCATGCTGGTGTTCATCCCGGTGGTGGGTGAGTTCGTGATCCCGGAACTGCTCGGTGGGCCGGAAACCCTGATGATCGGCCGCGTGCTGTGGCAAGAGTTCTTCAACAACCGTGACTGGCCGGTGGCGTCCGCCCTGGCTGTGGTGATGCTGGCGATTCTGATTGTGCCGATCATCCTCTTCAACCGCAGCCAAGCCAAAGAGATGGAGGGACGGGCATGAACCGTTTCGGGTTTTCAAGACTGATGCTGGTACTCGGCCTGTTGTTCATCTACGCGCCGATGCTGATTCTGGTGATCTACTCGTTCAACGCCTCCAAGCTGGTGACCGTGTGGGGCGGATGGTCGGTGAAGTGGTATGTCGGCCTGCTGGACAACACCCAGCTGATGGGCTCAGTGGTGCGCTCGCTGGAAATCGCCTGCTACACCGCCATTGCGGCGGTGGCGTTGGGCACCCTGGCGGCCTTCGTGCTGACCCGCGTGACCCGCTTCAAGGGACGCACACTGTTCGGTGGCCTGGTGACCGCACCCCTGGTGATGCCCGAAGTGATCACCGGTCTGTCGCTGTTGCTGCTGTTCGTGGCCATGGCGCAGCTGATCGGCTGGCCCCAGGAACGTGGCCTTGTCACCATCTGGATCGCCCACACGACGTTCTGTGCAGCCTATGTGGCGGTGGTGGTCTCGGCACGCTTGCGTGAGCTGGACCTGTCCATCGAAGAAGCGGCCATGGACCTTGGTGCGCGGCCGTGGAAGGTGTTCTTCCTGATCACCATCCCGATGATCGCGCCATCGCTGGGGGCAGGCGGCATGATGTCCTTCGCCCTGTCGCTGGACGACCTGGTGCTGGCCAGCTTCGTGTCGGGTCCGGGTTCGACGACCTTGCCGATGGAAGTCTTCTCGGCAGTGCGTCTGGGCGTGAAACCCGAGATCAACGCCGTGGCCAGTCTGATTCTGCTGGCTGTCTCTTTGATCACGTTCCTGGTCTGGTATTTCGGTCGCAGGGCCGAAGCCAATCGCAAACGCTCGATTCAAGAAGCCATGGAACAGACCACGAGCGAATCCTGGAAACAACCTGAGCAACAACTAGCGGGTGCGGCTGCCTAGTGGCCCGTGTGGCCAGTTCTGTTAGTCAACTTCGGCGCCAGAAGCCCATATCCTGCGTTGCTGTTCCTCGCCATAGCGGGCTATGACTCGTCACAGCGCCTTGGCTATGGACTTCTGGCATCCGAATTTGAGCTAACGAACTAGCCGTACAGGCCACTAGCAGCCGCGTTTCAATGATGGCGCCGCGAATTACACGATAAAAATGGAGTTGTACGCATGAATATGTTTGGCAGGACTCTGCTTACACTGTCCTTATTGGGCGCGGTCGTCACTTGCGCCCAGGCCAATGACAAGGTGCTACGCGTTTACAACTGGTCGGATTACATTGCACCGGACACCGTCAAAAAGTTCGAAGACGAGACAGGTATCAGTGTCGTCTACGATGTGTTCGACAGTAATGAAACCCTTGAGGCCAGGTTGCTCGCCGGCAAGTCGGGCTACGACATCGTCGTGCCCTCCAACAGTTTTCTGGCCAAGCAGATCAAGGCCGGGGTCTATCAGCCGCTGGACAAGTCAAAGCTGCCCAACTGGAAAAACCTCAACCAGACACTGTTGAAAAATGCCTCCGTCAGCGACACCGATAACAGCCACGCCTTCCCCTACATGTGGGGCTCGATCGGTATCGGCTTCAACCCGCAGAAGGTCAGGCAGGCCTTGGGCAAAGACGCACCGGTGAACTCCTGGGACCTGCTGTTCAAACCGGAAAACGCGGCAAAACTGAAATCCTGCGGCATCAGTTTCCTGGACTCGCCTACCGAGATGTTGCCGGCCGCCCTCCACTATCTGGGCTACCCGGTGAACTCCCGGGACAAGCAGCAGATCGCCGAGGCCGAAGCGCTGTTCATGAAAATCCGCCCATCGGTGGCCTACTTCCATTCATCCAAATACATCTCGGATCTTGCCAACGGCAACATTTGCGTAGCCGTTGGTTACTCTGGTGATGTGCTCCAGGCCAAGGCGCGCGCCAAGGAAGCGGGTGACACCGTGAACATCGCCTACAGCATCCCGAAAGAAGGTGCGGGCAGCTTCTATGACATGGTCGCCATCCCCAGGGACGCGGCAAACGTCGAAAACGCCTACCTGTTCATGAACTTCCTGATGCGCCCGGACATCATGGCCCAGATCACCAACAGCGTGGGTTACAGCAACGCCAACTCAGCAGCCACGCCATTGGTTGATGAGGCGATTCGTGACGATCCAGGTTCGTATCCACCGCAAGAGGTAATGGCCACGCTCTATGCAATACCCGACCTGCCCATCGCTACCCAGCGGTTGATGACGCGCGGATGGACACGAGTAAAACTGGGCAAATAGACAACCAGCGCGCCTTTGCGGGCGCGATACGCAACTCCGTTCATGCAGCGACTTACCAACGCGGCATCAACATGAACGGCTTCACCTGATGAGGTCTATGTAGGAGCAGCCGGTCGACGCTCGATTGCTCGCGATGGACGTTAACGATAACGCGTGTTTTCTGGATAAACGCGTCGCCCTTGAGTCCATCGCGAGCAATCGAGC
>NZ_JBWKVA010000040.1:0-19038 GCF_059421425.1 Pseudomonas sp. GW821-FHT02H09 | reverse complement strand
GCTACTGTCCGCGTAATGTCTTAACTGACTGGCATTGCCAAAAGAACCCGTTTTTAACCCTTCTATATAGTAGAGCCATCAGCACCTATATATAGAAGGGAACATTCACAGTACGCCAGCATCAATCTTGCACAGCCCCCCAGCACAATGAATCAACGAAGATTATTCAGGCACACCACTTTGGGTTGAGTCATTTCTTCATAGGCGAAGCGAACGCCCTCCCGGCCCAGGCTGCCATACTTGAAGCCGCCAAACGGCATCGCATCGAAGCGGTAGTCGGACGAATCGTTAATCATCACGCCCCCCGCTTCGATCCTCCGTGCAGCACTCATTGCCGTTCCCAAATCATTGGTGAAGATCCCGGCATGCAAGCTGTACTCGGGCTCATTGGCCAGGGCAATGGCTTCATCGAAGGTTTCGAAGGACTGAAGCACCACCACCGGCGCAAACACTTCATTGCGCCATAGCCGGCTGGCGTGATCGACATTCTCCAGCACTGTCGCGGCGTAACATGCGCCCTCTCGCTGGTGCCCGCAAAGCAGCCTGGCCCCCTCTTGCATTGCCTCGCTCACAACCCTCTCGGCACTCTGAGCAGCCTGTAACGTTATCATCGGACCGATGTCCGTGGTGGCCAATGCCGGGTTACCCGCAACCAAGGTTTTCGAGAGGTTGACGAACCGGTCTCGAAAAGCTTCATAAATAGAAGCCTGAATCAGAAGGCGCTGAGTACCAATGCAGTTCTGCCCGGCGGCCCAGAATGCCCCGGATACACAACTCTCGATTGCGGCATCGAGGTCGCAGTCGCCCATCACGATGACCGGCGCATTACCGCCCAGGTCCATGGCCAGTTTCTTCAAGCCGGCAGTGCGGGCAATTTGCTCCCCCGTGACGAACCCTCCGGTAAAAGAGATCATCCTGACCTCACGGGCGGCGACCAGGGCCTTGCCCAGCGCAGCCCCTCCTGTCGCGACCGTGACCACCGACTCAGGCAGACCCGCGTCCACCAGATACCCTACCAGCTTGATCGCCGACAAAGGTGCCAGCTCGGACGGTTTGAGGATGACCGCATTGCCGCCTGCTATGGCCGGGCCCAGCTTGTGCGCCACCAGGTTCAACGGATCGTTGTAAGGGGTGATTGCCACAATCAGGCCCAGCGGCTCCCGAGAGAACCAACCCTGCCGCGACTCGGAGCCTTCATAGGCGTCGAACGGCACGACTTCCCCCGCATTGCGCCCGGCCTCTTGCGCGGACAGTTTCAGGGTGTTGACGCAACGTTTGACTTCTTTTTCCGCCTGCTTGATGGTTTTACCGGCCTCGTCGACGATCAGCCGGGCGAACGCCCCGCCATCCCGCTCGATGTTCAGGGCTGCTTGCTCAAGAATCTGAGCCCTGCGATAACGCGGCAATCCGGCGCATGTTTGCGCACCACTGCGCCCCTGCGCCAGCAGATTCGGGACTTGAGACGCACACATATCAGGTACCGACCCGATGACGCTTGCGTCAAACGGGTTCAACACGTCGATTTGATTCCCAACCACGGCCATGGCCAAGCGCGATACGTTCACAGGCCTTCTCCTAGTTGTTCGCAACCGACTTATGGATGTTGATGATGTCCGACAGCAGCGCGAACGCGGTTTCCGTCCGCCCGGCGCCTGGGCCCGATACGGTGACCGCCCCCAGCAGCCCGGTATTGAACGACACCGCGTTGGTCGCGCCAGCGATGCTGGCCAATGGGTGAGCGTTGCTCAACAGCCTGGGTTCGACACTGGCGCTGACCGAGCCATCAGCGTTGCGCGTGGCAGCGCCGATGAGCTTCCAGCGCGCGCCGTTGTGCCGGGCGTTTTCAATGTCGTCCAGGCCCAGGGCCGAAATACCGCGGCAGCTGACGTCGCTGACACTCAAGTGGGCATTGAGCAGCTCGTTAGCCAGGATCACCACTTTGAGGCGCACATCATGCCCCTCGACATCCGCGGTCGGGTCGGCTTCGGCATAACCCTGCTCCTGGGCTTTGCTGACTGCCTCGGCGAAACCCAGACCGCCTTCCATGCTGGTGAGGACAAAGTTGGAAGTGCCGTTGAGGATCCCTTCGAAGCCGACAATCGAACTGCCTGCCAGAGCCTGCCTGGCAAGCCGGATCACCGGCGTACCACTCATCACTGAACCTTCGTATTCAAAGGCGACGTTATTGCGCTGGGCCAGCTCTTTCAGCTCTGCGCCATGCAAAGCAATCGGCCCCTTGTTGGTCGTCACCACGTGCTTGCGGTTTTCCAGGGCCCAGCGGCAGAACGAGGTGGCCGGCTCGCCGTCTACAGGGTTGGTGAAGGTTGCTTCGGCGATGATGTCTGCACCGGAATGCTTGATCACAGCTTCATTGAAGGCTTCGGCATTACCGCCAGGCAGCTGCGCGAAAGCGCCCTTGACTGCGGGGAGGTTCGCCAACAGCCCGGCATCCAGGCCGTCACGGCCGATGACAGAGCCCAGAAACAGATCAGTGACGCCGACGATTTTCAAGGCAAAACCGAACTCTTGTTGCCACGCTTTATTACGCTCGGCGATGAGCTGAGCCAATGCACGATTGACACCGCCGAAGCCGACCAACGCAAGTTTGTATTCAGTCATTTTTGTTGCCTTCCATCCGGGTTATTAGCTGTTGGGCACTAGATTAGGATGGAGGCCATGGCAGTGAAATATGGCGATTTGCTCTATTTTATGGCCGTTTTGATCAGCGCACGGGCAAAGTGCCCAGACATAAAAAAGCCAACAATCGTTGGCTTCTCAGACGGGCAATAACCCTAAACAACAGATGACAGGACAAATGAAGTCACGGTGTTTTCCACCCCCGACAGGGCGGATATTTCATTCCAGACTTTATGCACCCGCTCGGGGCTCGAAGCGCCGACTCGCACCATCAGATCGAACTCCCCACTCATCACATCGCACTGGATTATTTCGGGTATTTTCTGCAGTGCCTGCAATACCTCCGCGCCGCGCATGCGGTCATAGCGATAGACGAATATCACCGCATTGATATTGGCTGATGACTGATGCCCCACGCCCGTGCGTAGCGTATATCCCTGTATCGCACCATCGCGTTCGAGCCGTTCGATGCGCTGTCGTACCGCATTGCGCGACAGGTTCACTTTGGTCGCCAGCTCGGCGTGAGCAGCTCGGGCATTCAACCTGAGCTCGGCAATGATGCGCTCATCGAGCGGATCCAGAATTCGCTTCACTTAGCCCCCTTGTCGCGTCTTCAAAGACCGCGGAGCACTTGATGGATGGTTTCGATGTCGTCGGGCTGAATGCGGTAAACCTGCTGCGACGATTGAACCGTGAGCGGGCTTCGCTGTGGCATCGAGGTGATCCCCAGCTCACCGAGCAACGCCGCTGACTTGACTGGCGAGATCTCGCCCAGTGTGACCATCGGCGCCACCAGGCTTCTGCGGTACAGCCGGGCCGCCAGAACGCCCGTGGCTGTATGAGGGTCGATGACATATCCGGTATCACGGTAGAGGGTGGTGATTTCCTTCAGGGTCTCGTCATCGCTGACTGAGTAAGAGTCGATGATCATCCGTGCCTGCAACCAGAACTCATTGGCGATGGTCATCTCGCCATGGGCCTCGAACTCTGTCATCAGCGCGCTCACTGCCTGATGATCGTGCCCGTAGAGCTCCCACAGAAAGCGTTCGAGATTGGAAAAAATCGACAGGTCCATGGCTGGCGACAAGCTCTTGCTGGCCCGCGACCTGGAGTAATGGTTTTTCAGAAACAGCTGGTGCAGCGCGTCGTTCCGATTGGTGGCAACGATCATTTGGGTGATCGGCAGGCCCATCTTTTGCGCGATATAGCCCGCATAGACTTCGGCGAAACTGGCCGCCGGCACGCTGAATCCGATCGGCCGCTGACCACCGCCCAGTTGCAGCACGGCGTGAAAATAAAACACCAACTGCGCCATCACGCTGACCCAGTTGTTCGAGTTGAAACTGATCGCCTCGCACTGCGCGGATGGCCATTGTCGCAACAACCGGGTGACGATGGTCTGGCAATCGTCAAAGCTGCCGTTCACGGCGAATCTGTGCAGCCTGGGGTGAGCGGCAGCCTGCAGATGCTGCAGCTGATCATCAGGCACACCGGCTTGCGGGTAGAACACCACCACGGCGGTTTCGTCGCAGTCTTTGAACGCCTCGATGGCGGCAAGCCCGGTATCCCCATTGGTCGCCCCCAGCATGACCGCACGCTGCTGGCGTTTAACGAGGAAATAGTCGACCAGGCGCGCTTGCAGCCGGGCAGAAAAATCCTTCGAGGAACGGGTCGGCCCATGGAACAACTCCAGTACCCATTCGTTCCTGTCGACCTGATGCAAGGGCGCGACGGAGCGATGACTGAAGGTGCTGTAGGCTTCCTTGAGCAGCTGTTTGAAATCCACTTCGGGGATTGACTGGCCTACGAACGGACTCATGACCCTATAGGCCAGTTCGTCATAGGGCAACGTTGACCAGTTGGCGATTTCCTGCGCGCTGAACAGCGGCAGGCTGACCGGCACGAATAGCCCGCCGTCGTCGGCGACTCCGGATAATACGACCCTCTCGAAATCGGCCTGCACGGCCAAACTTCGTGTACTCACATAGCGCATGGTTGACTCCGGCCATTCATTTGTAACGATGTGCCTGCTCGACCAGCCAGGTGGAAAACATGACCGCATCGGGATGCTGATCGGCTCCGGAACCGCGTACCAGGTAAAAGGACTCGCTGGCCTCGATCCGCTGTGCGAAGGGTTCGACAAGACGACCGTCCTGGAGCATCTCATCGACCATGGATGAGCGAGCCAGGGCGATACCCTGGCCGAGCTCAGCCATGCGCAACGTCGAAATGAGGGTATCGAACTGCATGCCCGTCGACGAATCGACAGCGTCTGCACCGACCATTTTCAACCAGTACCCCCACCCTTCTTCATACCCCAACACGTGCAGCAAAGGATGCCGGGCCACGTCGCCTGGCACCTCCAGCGGCGCGCTCGCCATCAACCCCGGCGAGCAGACCGGGAACAAGGTGTCCCAGGTCAGGCGCTGAGACACCAGGCCTGTCCATTGTCCGTGGCCCCAGCGGATCTCCATGTCGTCCTCACCATCGAGTTCCTTTACCCAGATGTTGCTGATGTAGCGTATATCCACATGCGGATGAGCCTGGCGAAAGTCGACCAGCTTTGGCGCCAGCCAGTGCACGAAAAAAGACAGGCTGCCACGCACCTTGATCGGTCGCCTTTTATGCTGACCAAAAATTTCATTGGTGCCGACCGCCAATCGCGTAATCGCGTCTTGCACGACAGGCAAATACGACTGACCTTCTTCGGTCAAACCCAAACCACGGGGCAAGCGTTTGAACAGTGCCACACCCAGGTGGCTTTCCAATTGCCGGATCTGTTGGCTGACCGCGCCTTGGGTCAAAAACAACTCTTCGGCCGCATGGGTGAAATTCAAACAGCGGGCGGATACCTCAAATGCGCGAAGCCAATTGAGCGGGGGTAACGTCTTTTGATTCATTGCCTGGACCTCATTGACGCCCCCTGCACCAAGCGCTGTTGCCCACATCGTCGATACCGCTTAGAACGCATCGGACGGTTGTGCCAAGGGGGCAACCGACAAGCGACGCTCGCGGTTCTTGCGGGTAATGTAATACACGAAATAGCACCAGGCGATGAACGGCAAGCCGAAGTACAGTGCCACACGCTGCTCAGGGTCAAAGGCGATCCCCACACAGGCCAGACTGCAACAGACCAGCGCACCCAGCGGCACCCATGGATACCCCCGTACGCGAAACTTGAGGTCCCTGATATCGCCGCCATTGGCCACATAGTGGCGACGGAACGCGATCTGACTCGCGGCAATGCTCATCCACACTACCACTACCGCCAGCCCGGAAATCGAAACCAGCGCCAGGTAGATGGTATCGGGGGCAAACACACTGCTCAGCAGCGATGCCGCACCGCCCACCATACTGACCACGATAGCGTTGAACGGTGTCCCCATGCGGGTCAACGCAGAGAACTGCTTCGGCAGATGACCTTGATCACTCAGCGTCCAGAGCATGCGCGAAGCGGCGTACAACCCGGAATTGGCGGCGGACAACAGTGCACTGATGATCACGAAGTTCATGATGTCGGCGGAGTACGGGATACCGATATAGGTGAACACCGTCACAAACGGGCTCTCGACCAATCCGGCCTGCTCGCGCGGCAACAACGTCGCCAGAACGAAAATGGTCCCTACGAAGAAGATCGCCAGGCGCAGTACGGTGGTGCGGATGGCCCGCGGTACATTGCGCTGAGGATCTTTGGTTTCGCCCGCGGCAATACCGATCAGCTCGGTGCCGGAAAAAGCAAAGGACACCGCCAGCAAGGTCATGGCAATCGACATGAAACCTGTAGGGAACAGCCCCTCGCGGGTGAAGTTACTTAGCCCGATGCTGTGCGCCTGATCGATTTGAAACACGCCAATGATCGCCCCGCCACCGACCACCAGGAACGCCAATACCGTCAGTACCTTGACCAGCGACAACCAGAACTCCGTCTCGGCAAACAGCCTGACCGACACGACGTTACTGAGGAACACCACCATGGAAAACAACGCACTCCAGATCCATACCGGCGTGCTCGGAAACCAACGCGCCATCAGGATACCCGCTGCGGTAAATTCGGAGCCGATCGCTACCGTCCAGGTCAACCAGTAAAGCCAGGCCACCGTGTAGCCGGTACCCGGCCCGAGGAAGCGTGTTGCGTAGGTACTGAATGAGCCGGTTTCCGGCATCTGCACCGCCAGTTCACCCAGGCACATCATGACCATGTAGACCATCACCGCGCCGATGATGTAAGCGATTACCGCACCCAATGGGCCGGCCTGATTGACGGTGTATCCGGATGTCAGGAATAGCCCGGTACCAATAACTCCGCCCAGCGCCAACATGACAATATGGCGGGTCTGCATTTCCTGTTTGAAACCGGCACGGGTACTTATTTGTTCTTCTTTTATGGACATAGTTGACTCTCATGAAAGTTATTAGGGCAAAATAAGTTCCTGCAGTAAATTACCGGGCAGTAATACAACCAGTTTGCCGCTAAATTTTATTATTATTCCTCTTCATGAACTCCTCAGCGACTGCCTTGTCGTGAGGCATTAACGTTTAAATGTCAGTTTGCTACCTCAGCGCAAGGTTCATTCAATATTGATTGGGTTTTCGAGATTGCCTGTTCCTCCCATAAACTCCTGACCCAGGCAAAGGCCTGTTTCAAATCATCAACCAGATCATCGGTATCTTCGATGCCAACGGAAATACGCACCAACCCTTCAGAAATACCCAGGGCTAAACGCTCTTCCAGGGTGTTTTCCACATGGCTGGTTGTTCTGGCCGGCCCATAGATGGTTTCAACTGCACCCAGGTTCCCGGCACAGTGAGCAAAGCGTAAGCGTGGCAACAGCACTTTGACCGTGTCCATGCCACCGGCCACGACAAAACTGACGATTGCCCCGAACCCGCGCATTTGCGCGCAAGCGACGTCATGGTTCGGGTGATTGGGTAGGCCGGGATAGTTCACCGACTCCACCAAGGGTTCAGTACTCAGGAACTCTGCCAGGGCGCGGGCACTGTGTTGCTGCTGGCGCACTCGCAGTACGAGTGTCTTCATGCCACGAATGATCATATAGGCCGAGAACGGATCGAGCGTGGCGCCATTGATTTCCCGGTAATGGCGAACTTTCGCCATCAACGATTCGGCACCGCACACCAGGCCGCCCAGTACATCGCCATGACCACTGAGAAACTTGGTAGCGCTATGAACAACCACATCCACGCCCAGCGCCAGCGGGTTCTGATTCAAGGGGGTGGCAAAGGTATTGTCCGCCACCACCAGGGCGCCGACGCGCCTGGCCGCCGCTACAAGGCGTTTGATATCGACTATTTTCAGCGTTGGATTGGTGGGTGTTTCCAGGTAGAGGAGATCGCAGCCTTTGGCGATTTCCCGTTCGATCTCTTCATGATCGAATGTTTCGCACAACGTGACATCCACCCCCATGCGCGGCAAAAACTCTTCGAAAACCTTGTTGGTGCCACCGTAACTGTCCTTGGTTGAAACCAGCCGATTGCCATGGGACAGGAAGGTATAAAGGACACTGCTGATCGCAGCCATGCCGCTGCTGAATGCCACGGCCGATTCCGCATTTTCAAGTTCGCGGATTTTCGCCTCCAGCGTCTCCACCGTGGGGTTGCTCATGCGGCTGTAAATAAAGCCTGGGCTCTTGCCCAAAGCCACGTCGTACCAGACATCGATATCGTCGTAACCGTATGCGGCGCTGACCACGATGGGTGTTTGCGTGGCGTTGTAGGGATGCCTGACTTGCTCCCCGCCCCAGACAACTTTGGTCCCCGTTCCGGCGTTATCAAGCCCTGCGCTGTCAGGTTTTATTTTCATTAAGACTACCCGCATTGAATGGTGGCGAATGTTTGCTGATTCGCTTGATCTGGGCGCCAATATAGTCAAAAGCCATGTTCTGGAGAAACGATGTTATCCGGGCCAAAGGGGCGTTTTTTTTAATGGCTGTTTGATGTGCGGGGGCGTTTGAAATAGAGGACACGTTTAAAAAAATGGCACGCTCAGGTATGGCGGTAGACTCGGCCTGTATCGGCTTCAAACTGATTGTTGAGTGCCCGATTACTTACTTCTCCGGCTATCAATTTCGCTTCGGTCTCTTAATGCCGCACTGCAAACGGATCAATCGGAATATCCGGGGCGACTCAGTAACCCAAACGATCTGGAGAAGGAAAAAAGGGCAAAGAGCACAAATAGCTTTACTGTCAAAAAATTCATGTGCCGGGGAACGGGCTGAAATACGGCTCGCTTCAGAATTAGCTCAAGCCAGCAAGCTTTCGCTCTGGCAGAACCCGAAGACTGGAGAGTTCCCCCATGAAAGCCCTTAAATCATTTTTGATTGTCACCCTGATGAGTGCCTCTGTAGCTGCGATGGCCGAAGGCGGTAGCGACAAGGTAATGGTAAGAATGGAGGCCGCGACTGATTCCTCCATGGCGCATTACCAGCAGTCTGAACATGCACAGGCGGTGGCAAGCAATCAAAAAGCGGCGGCTAATAATGCCGAACGCTCAAACTGACAGTGCACGCCACCGATCAAGTCAACTTGGCAGCCGGGTTATTCGTCATGCGCTTAGCGTGTCATGGGATGCAGTCGGGAAACTGCCGCAGTGCGCGAATTCGGTCAGTTGCTGTTGAAGCCTGACCGGGCTCTGAGCGATGGAGGCGGTGGACGCCCTCTTGATTTTCCAGCCATTGAATTGCGGCTCGCGGATGGCAGCCAACCACCCGCGAGCCAGTGCCATCAAGCCAGCAGCTTAAGCTCGCTTTTGCCGTACTTGAGGGATTTTTCGTCCGGGATCATCAGGCCAGTGTGCTCGTCGCGCCCCTGCAGGATGAAGCGGGCGTTCGGGGTGCCCAGCTGGGTGGCGGCCTGCTGGCTGTCGGTGCCGATCTCGCCCTTCTTCATGCGGTTGACGATCACCCCCACCGCCGTGTCGTTGAAGTCGCGCAACATCCAGGCATCGCCGTCGCTGTCGCCGGCCACCAGCACCGGACCATAGCCCTTCTGTTTCACCAGCACGTTGTTGATGCCGACGGTCTTGCCCGGCCCGTAATTGAAGTGCCAGCCCGGCAGATAGCGGCTGGTGTACTTGCCCTCTTCCATCGCCATGCGCAGACCGATCACGTTCTCAGGCGGCACGCCGTAGCCGTAATTGGGATGGCCGGCGAACACCCGCACCACATCGTCGATCGAGGCGGTGCTGACATAGACGTCGATGCCGTTGGCGCGCAGCGAGTGCATCAAGCCGCGGATCTCCTCATGGATGCGGATGCCATGGAAGTGGGTGTCCGCCACCACCCCTGCCTTGCCCGAAAGCGTGCGGGAACTCTCGTACTTGACCTTGCGCAGCGCGTCACCGATCGCGTAGTTGTTCGAGGCCTCGGCCATCGCCTGCAATTCGGCCGTGGTCATGTTCTTGTAGAAGTACAGAATCCACTTGTAGCCGATCTCCACCGGGTAACTGTCGCAGATCGCGTCATACATGAAGTAGAGCTTGGCGAGGAAGTCCTTGTACTGCTCGCTGGTCTGGATTTCCTCCAGGCTCTTGTCACCAGCGAGTCCCTTGTAGTTGGCGTGCAACCAGCGGTAATCGGCTTCCACGTCGCTGGCGATGTCTTCCATCTTGACCGGCTTGCCGTCCACGGTGGTGTAGTCCTTCATGAACGGGCCGTTCGGCACGTCCTGGCGCAGCACGGCGGCGAACTCATCGGGCGTCAGCTTGTACTGCAAATGATTGATCTGGTAGACCAGCAGCGCTTCTTCACAGTCGTTCATGATGCAGGTGTTGTCCCAGTCGAACACCGCGTATGGGCGCTGCTCCGGGCGGTAGGACGGGCTCTTGACGCCGTGCTGGTCGATCACCGCCTGCAGGCGTTTTTTGTTGAGTGGCGACCAGCGCGCCGGGTCCAGCTCGCTCGGCGTGGCTGGGGGCGTGGCGGCTTGCGTTATGCGCGATGACAACAACAGCGGACTGACGACGGAAACGGTGGCGAGGGTGTTCAGAAACTGGCGACGCTGCATGGCATAGCTCCTACTTCTAGACGAGAGGTTACAACCGAGGCGATGGCGGAAGCGTGTTTCGAAATATGGACGAGAGGGAAAAACCGTCCGGCGACGAGGCTATCTTCAAATACACAAAAATACAATATTGCCACAATATTACACTTTCATGATTCGCAGGCTGCGCCTGAGCAATGTTTACAGGGCCGAGTCGAACTTGACAGTGACCGATCCCCCCCCACAATGCGTGCTCGGACAGCGACTCAACAGCAGGGACACCCGGCATGTGGCAAGAAGAGCGTTACCAGCGGATCCGCGCACTGCTATCGACCTTGCAGCGCGTTACCACCGACCGCATCGTCACGGAGCTGAATGTTTCACGCGAGACCGTGCGGCGCGATCTGGTCGCTCTGGAAGAACTGGGGGAGTTGAAGCGGATACACGGCGGCGCCATCCGCGTCGAGGACGAGGCGCCAATCGCCGAGCGTGCGCACATCAACGTCAAATTCAAGCGTGACCTGGCGCGCGCCGCGGTCAGCCTGCTGTCGCACGGACAAACTGTGTTTATCGACGCGGGCACCACCACGGTCATCCTTGCCGAAGAGCTGGCCAAGCTGGGCGGGTTAACCGTGATCACCAACTCGTTCAACGTGGCACTGCAATTGCGCAATCCCGCCGTGCCGGGCGGCCAGCACAACGAGGTGATCGTACTGGGCGGTTCACTCGACGACCGTGCTCCGGCTACGGTCGGTGGCACCACAGTAGCGGAAATTGGCCGCTATCGGGCCGACCTCGCGCTGTTGTCGCCCGTTGGCATCGATGCCCAGCGCGGTGCCAGCAACTACGACCACCGTGAAGCCGAAGTGGCGCGCGCGATGGCTGACCATGCCGAGCGCGTGGTCATCCTCGCCGATTACAGCAAGATCGGCGTGGAGAGCCGCGTCGCCTTCTGCCCGCCAGAACGCATTGACCTGCTCATCACCAACCACAGGGCCAGTACCGAAGCAGCGTTCGCCGCACTGAACGCCAGGCTCAAACGCATTATCCTGGCATAGCGATGGCCTGCCGGTTCAGAGGGGAATCGGGGCAGCGTGATGCCCAAGATGCGGCGCATCCCGCTTGGTCGGCAGTGACAAGCGACCGTCAGACTCCTTGAATCACACCCTTGAGCACGCTTTTGAAATGCTCGACTTGTGCCTGGCCAAACTGGCTGAAGACTTTGTCCTGCTGCTCTTGAGCAATGGCCCACAAGCCTTCCGTTTCGTCGATCCCTTTGCGGGTCAGACGTACCCGATCACCCTCGTCACTGACCAGCCCCTTGCGCTTGAGATTGGCTACTGCCTCTTCAATCTCTCGAACAGGCATCGCCACTTCCCGCTGCAAATCGGCCATGCTCAGACCGGCGTCGTTCTCCAGCACCATCAGCATGCGCGCTTCACTGGTGCGTAGTCCGGTGGACAATTGACGTGGCTGGTAACTGGCCTGACAGGCGCGCAACGCCTGGGTCATCAGGTAATAAAGATTGTGGCTCAGGCGGCCCTGGAAGTGGCTGCTTGGCAGTTGCCCCTCTTCACGTTTTGTCATGCGGGTGTGGGGCAACACCATCGAATAGGCGCCCTGGTGATAGAGCAACGGCGAACGTCCGAAATCGTCGAACGCCACCACTTTGCCGATCATGATCCAGTGATCGCCACCGTCGACTTGCTGAAACTTTTCACAGTGGAAACGCGCCGAGCAGTCGACAAAGACCGGCGCCCCCCCTTCGCCCGCCTCGAATTCGATTTCGGCGAAGCGGTCTTCCTTGGGCCGTGCGAAGTTGTTCGACAGATCAATCTGATCGGCAGCCAGTACGTTAACCGCAAAGTGGCTGGCGACTTCGAACACCTCATGACTGCTGGAACGCTTGTCGATGCTCCACAAAATCAGCGACGGATCCAGCGATACCGAGTTGAAACTGTTGGCCGTCACGCCCACCTTCAGTGGCCGCCGTGACAACAGTCACGCCTGTTGCAAAATTGCCTAGGGCCCGGAGAAACGCACGGGTGTCGAAGGCAGTATCAGAAACAATAGACATGCAAGACTCCTGGGCCATCGCAATTGACGGCCTCGATTGTTGTTGTATGAACCGGATCTCAGCGAGCTGGCAGGTCAAACCATGGCTGGATCGGGTTCCAGGCCCATCAGCTCACGACCCAGGAATCGTCTCGAAAACGTGGTCTGTAGGCACTACCGAGCGCTGTGCGGAGGGCCCGAGTACAAGCACAGTGATCGTAATCAGATCACCCAATCAGGTTTTTGATGATGGCCCGGCTACCGCGCTGGTCTTCCAGGTCGTGATCAATGATGTATTGATAGACGGCTTGTGCTTCCTCTCGGCTGCGCGGCTTGATTTGCGCCAGTACTTCGAATATGAACCACTCGCGTATCGTTGCCTCAGTGTGCCTGTCCCCTGGCACCCCGCAGGCCTTGCGCAACAGATAAAGCTCGTTCCAGTAACCGAGTTCATGCAGGCAGTCTGCCAAGGTATAAGGCATCAAGTCAGGCCTGTCCTTGAAGCGCTTTGCCGTAGCCGCTCTGTCGTAATCGAGAGTTGAACTGACACCACCGCTTACTTGATAAAGCGCAGTGGCACAAAACCGCTCAGCCGGCGTCTCTTGGCCAATCGACTCCCCAAAACGCATCTTGACTTCCAACTGTCGTTGACGGTTTTCAATCGAGCGCGCGATCAAAGTGTCCTGATGACCGAAGCCGGTCAGGAGAAGCGTCGAAGGAGTAAGGTCCGGGACCTGCGCATCGGGGATCGCGGTGGTGTTCTCGCAGATCGGCGGCAGGCTGAACAGTCTGCGATGGTTAACATTGCCTACAGGGTGGTCCAGGTAATGCATTGAAAAACTTCCCCAGGATACACGTGACTCGAGCTAACACAGGGTCAGTTGTCGATGCCTTATGGACCGACGTGCTTACCTGATAGGGATTATCCATGAAGCACTCAGTGCTAATGCCTATGTCCATATTTGTTCAGAATTGAAGTGGGATTCTCGACTTAAAAATCGGCGGCCTGGCACCCTTGCTGGTGGTACCGCTGATGGCCCTGCTACTCCCCGAATCCACGGCCTTGCGCCAGCAACACGGGCCGCCGGCAGTGCGCGCGTCTCCACCGGCCAGGCACTCTTTGGCGAAGGCCGGGCGCGCACCACCCTGGCCTTGTGGTTGAGCTACTTCTTCACCCTGACCTGATGTACATGCTGCTCAACTGGCTGCCTTCATGGGTTTCCTGCCTGACCTTGAGAGACTGCCCAGCGGCTATCGGGGACAGTCACCACCGAGCGTATCTGCCGACACCTTGCGACCAAGGGACGGAGGCTGTCCGGGCTGCGGTGTATCGGTCGTGAAATCGTCGAGTCGTGGCGGCTGATGCTGGTCTGAAAAGTCTGTCACTCATCACACCCAAGTACGGCTGGACCCGGCTCTCCCGGACGACCTGTATTGCTCATAGGGGAGCCAGAGAACCGGGCCTCTCTAACGCCTTTTCGCTCGGCGGCGATTTATGCCACGGATAGCCCTTCGCGCTGAGTTGAAAGGCGTAATCGAATAAACGCTTCATGTACTCGCCATCGAATTTCTGATTGTGCGGAAAGTAAAAGTCGGAGCCGATGTACGCAAGATTGAAGTCCGCCCCATCCTGCCGCGCGATACGGTAGATTCGATCCAGGTCGCTGATCCCCTGAGTTTGAATCAATGCACTGATGGCTCGACCGCCGATGCTCAACGTACGGCGCTTCGTTCCAGCCCACTGCGGCTCGAGTTTCCCATTGCGAATGACATAGAAATTACGTTCAAGCCGAAAAGGTGCTCCGCTGACTCTGTTCATCGCCATCAAGGTGCCAGGTGGGTAAAGGAACACCTGAGTGATGACCCCGCCGTCCACGTGCATTTCCTGAAACTGTTTGCCGTCAACGTCCACATCGATCATGACGGGTGAGACTGCGCCGGGAATACTCATCGACGCGATCATGATGTTGCGAAAGAGGCCGAGCGCTCCCGGCGCTTCGCTGGAGGCAATAGCGCCCATGTTCCAGGTGACTGGCCGCCCTGAATCAAGGTCAGTTGTGCCGATCAGCAGGATTCGTCCTTTGGCGTATTCCGACGCGATCGCCGCAAGAATCTGCGCAGTGACGTATTTTGTAATGAGCCGCGACAGTGGCTTGCTGTCCGCTATACCGTCGCTAGCAAGACGGGTTAGCACGTTTCGCGAATGAAAAACGTCTTTTGGACCGATTGCGTTGGCAATACCCCGAATGACGCCGTCGTACTCAGACCCCAGGTAAGCGAACGGGGCGACCAGGGCGCCCGCGCTAATGCCCGTGACGACCTTGAACAGGGGGCGAGTCCCGTGCGCGGTCCATCCCGTAATGAGTCCCGCTGCGAATGTGCCTGCGTCGCCGCCCCCCGAAACTGCCAGCATATTTGCCAGCGGCAGGATGTTGTTCGGCTTCCCGGCCCTGGCAAGCGCCTCGCTCTCGCGTTTGTTGGCCTGAATCGCATCCTGAATGAACGGAGTCAGGTCGTGGTCCAACCTGTAGCGAGCATTGGGAATGCCTGGGATGACAGCTTTTTCCGTTAAAATTTGCGGAACAGCGTCACGGCGTGGCAGCCACGCTTGAAGCAACATGTCCAGAGTTGAGGCGCCAGGTCTGAGCAGGAATGGTTTCAAAACGCCTCCTCCGGCCCCTGCCGTCGACAGCGAACGCGCTCGTCGTATTCAGTGAAATGTCCTTACCCATGATGCCCGAGATGGCTACATGCCAGCCGACTGCGACACGTCATTCGAATGTCCAGTAGCTCATCTTGCGCTCCTTTACGTGATAAACAAACTCGTTGACCACCTCCCCCCGGGTGTTGCCATTCCATAGATAGTTCATCCGGCCCTGATAACCGAAGCCGGGGTTCTCCAAGCACCAACCCGGCAAGCCAGAAAGCTCTGGCAACTTTAAATCGCGTCCATCGACGTACGAACTGGCAGCTATCGGCTGAAGCGGCCAAGCTCGGGACTCCCAAAGCTATACAGGCGAAAATCACGGACGATTTATGGAGCCCCGCACCGGGAGCTCCCTTGATCTGTCGTTGCAGCTTCAGGCCTCCCTTTCTTCAAACCCGAATAACACCCGAGGCGCTTCGACCAGCGACGAACGCATCAGCTGCGTCGAACACTCCAGTGCTTGCAGTTGTTCGATCACAGTACCGAAACCGACGCTTTCTTCATGTTGTGTATGCGGCCAGTCGCTGCCCCACACCAACCGGCGCAGGCCGAAGCTCTGCTCCAGCAGCGGCAATGCCGCCCGGGCGAATCCGAGGTTCTGCTGAGGCGTACCCGCCAGCCGATAGATGCCGGAGACCTTCATCCACATCTGCCCGCTTAGCCCCAATTCCAGCAACTCGGGAAACCCGGACTGATCGACACCCAAGCGGGCATCGGGACGACCGAAGTGATCGATGACGAGCTTGATGCCGAACGGGATCAGTTGACGAATCAGCGCCGGCAAATCTGCCACGTCACGATGCAGTTCGACATGCCAGTCCAGCTCAGCGAGGTGGCCGAAGAAGCCTTTCCAGGCTGGATCGCAGAAGTCAGGCAAGGCTTTGCCCATCAGGTTCAAGCGAACGCCGACCACGCCCAGTCGAGCCATGTCGTTCAACGTGTCGCGGCTGACGTCTGGCTCCACGACCACCACACCGCGCAACTGCGCTGGCGCCTGTTGCAACGCCGCCAACAGATAACTGTTGTCGGAGCCGAGAAAACTCGGCTGGACCAACACGCCATGACTCAGGCCATGCGCTCGCAAGTGTTTTTGATATTCCCCAAGCGTTGCGTCATAGCCAGGGGTATAGCGCCGGGCAGTGGCCAGGTTTAATTCGCGGTTGAACACATGAGCATGGGAGTCGATGCCGATGATCGGCGCAGAACAAGTATCAGACATGGGTTTCATCTATCGAAAGTAATGATCATCAGGCTCGAGCGCGCTCGTTGCCGTTGACGCTGACAGGCACTGAGGTGTTCGTGGCGTCGAGACTGCGACCACGGGTTTCCGGCAGACAAAGGGCCGCAACTACCGCCACGCCGTAGGCGATCCCAGCGTCGATGCCAATGGCAGAACCCAGCGACATGGAATCACTCATGTGACCAACCAGGAACGGGAACACCGCCGAGAGCACGCGGCCGAAGTTGTAGCAGAAACCCACGCCGGCGCCGCGGACGTCCGCCGGGTACAGCTCGTTGAACAGCGCACCGAGGCTCGCCGGAATGCCCGCCGCGAAGAAGCCGAGCGGGAAACCCAGGAACAGCATCTGGGTGTTCGTCAGCGGCAGGAACACATAGCACTGCACGGTGACGACGCAGCACAGGGCGAAGAGCACAATGTTTTTACGACGGCCAATACGGTCAATCAGAAAGCCGCTGACCACGCAGCCGCACCAGAAGGCAAGGATGATGACCGCCAGGTAGCCGCCCGAGTTCAGCACGGACAGGTTGCGTTCGGTCTTGAGGAATGTCGGCAGCCACGTCATCACGGCGTGGTACCCGCCGTGTGCGCCCAGGCCCAACAGCCCGCCGAACAGTGTCACGCGGATCAGTTCAGGACGGAAAATACCGGCCAGGGATTTGAAGAAGCTTTGCGCGATGGCTTGTTCTTTTTGCAGACGCTGGAAGCTGTCGGGCTCCTCGACATTACGACGCACCCAGATGATCAGGAACGAGGGCAGCAAGCCCACGATAAACATCACCCGCCAGGCCATGTCCTGCGGCACGAAGGAATAGATCAGCGCAAACACTCCGACCGCCAGCCCCCAACCCACGGCCCAGGCGCTTTGCACGGTGCCCATCACTTTGCCGCGATATTTCGGGTTGATGGTTTCGGCCATCAGTACCGCGCCGGCAGCCCACTCACCGCCAATGCCGAAGCCTTGCAGCGCCTTGACGATCAGCAACTGCTGGAACCCGGTGACGAAGGCGGACAGAAAGGTGAAGAAGGAGAACCACAAAATCATCCACTGCAACGTACGCACCCGGCCGTAGCGGTCGGACAACGTCCCCCCTACCCAACCGCCGATGGCCGAAGTGACTAGCGTGACGCCGCTAATCAGCCCGGCATCGCCCTTGGTCAGGGCGAAGGCGGCAATTAATGCCGGAATTGCCAGACCGAACATTTGTACTTCCAGTGCGTCCAGCGACCATCCGCCGAAGCAGGCCCAAAACGTTTTGCGCTCCCGAGGAGTGACTTGGCGATACCAGCTGAACATGATTTCTTATCCTTATAAGTGGAACGTGAGGCAGCCGAGAGCGAACCGCGCCGCTACGAGGCCAGTCATGGCAAACAAAACGATGAATCCGGCAGCGATCGATTCGCCGGTGAGCGATCCGCTATTCAGGCAATGCGCTAGCGAATGTCCACGCTGTAACGGAAATGCTCGGCATGCCCACGGGAGCGCCGCCACTCCAGAGGCGTACCGGCGTAGTCACGCGCCAGACGCTCGATCACCACCACGGGACTGTTGGTCGGTATTTTCAATAACCGCGCATGCACGTCATTTACCGATTCGGCGGTGAGTGTTTCTTCGGCAGAGGCGACGACCTGACCGCAGACTTCTTCGTAAATCGGGTAAAGCAATGGCCCTTTTCGATTCAGGTCGATCTCTAGTAGCGGCTGAAACCGGCTGCGAGGCAGCCAGATTTCTTCGGCAAGTACCGGCTGAACATCCAGAAGACGAACGCGGACAATGCGAATAACCGGAGAGTCGATTGGCAACCCTAACGCATGGGCCACCGCCGAGGGTGCGGCCACCGGCTCAATAGACAGGATGCGACTCTCCGGTACCTGGCGCTCGCCGGCAGCGGTTTGAAAGCGGAAAAAACGGAACAGCGAAGATTGAAACTGCGGCCGACGAACGAAGGTGCCTCGACCTTGCTGACGCTCCAGAACGCCCTCACTGACCAGCGCGTCGACCGCTTTGCGCACGGTGCCAGTGGACAGATCGTACTCCGCTGAAAGCGCAGCTTCAGTGGGAATGGCCTCCCCCGGACGCCAGCGATTGTTAGCAATCTGCTCGGCCAACTGATCACGCAGGCGTTGATAAAGCGGTAGGCGGACATCACTGGACAGGGAATTCATCGACTTTATTCACCTTGTTATCTAGTCATATATATGAATATTGGGGCGAGTATTCTCCTGATGCTTTTTTCTGTCAAGAAGGGTTACCGAACCTGGCGGACGAACGGTGGTGGATGGGACCTGCCGGAGAAGATCTCCGGACTGAACTCGCCCATCCTGCAGCCCTGCCATACTGTTCAGCATGACCCGTGCAACCTTCCGCTTCTACGAAGAGCTCAACGATTTCCTGCCGGCC
>NZ_JBWKVA010000039.1:0-20404 GCF_059421425.1 Pseudomonas sp. GW821-FHT02H09 | reverse complement strand
GAGTAGGTTCTCCGGTGGTGGTCGCGCCTGAGTTCAGGTGAGCTAAAAATCCGACTTTTTCAACAGAATCGGCCGATTTCTGCCTGTCACCAAGGGCCGCAGTCGACCCATTGTCGCCAGTCGCAAACCCTGAAAGTGGTCATTCAAATTTCGAGAAGCTGACACTGACGTCCGAGCTACGGCCGCTGCCCGTCAGGGACGTCGGTCTTCAGCGAGTGGTTAGGCGTCCGTGTGCCCTTGGCGTCGCAGGACGACATGCGTGGCCTTTCCCGACGCTACGAATTCAACGCATTCGTATCCCAGAGCCCGCAAGTCAACCCCTTCGAACAGCGATTCTCCCCGGCCGAGCAGGACCGGCGCGATAGCAATGTGCAGTTCATCAATGAGGCCCTCACGAAGATACTGCTGGATTGTGTCCGGCCCACCGCCGATTCGAACGTCCATTCCGGCAGCGGCCTCGCGTGCACGGTCGAGCGCCTCGCGAATGCCTCCTGTTATGAAGTGGAACGTCGTGTCGCCTTCCATCTCGATGGGGGGACGAGCATGATGGGTCAAGATGAAGACTGGAACGTGATACGGTGGATTATCTCCCCACCAGCCTTTCCAGTTTGTGTCCGGCCAGTCCCCACGAATGGGTCCGAACATGTTCCTCCCAAGAATCCAGGCCCCGACATTCTGAAAGCCACGGGCGGCGAAATCATCGTCAACCCCGGTCGTACCGCCGTCCTTGCCGAACAAGGCCCGCTGGAACGTGCGTGTTGGGACTAGCCACTGGTGCAGTTCCGTCCCGCCAACGCCGAGCGGATTGTTGATGTCTTGATTCGGACCTGCTCCGTATCCGTCGAGCGAGATGGTGAAACCCTCAACGCGAACCCGAGTCATCGTTTGCCTCCGTTTGGACGCCTGGCAGGTAATCAGCGGACGCCGGCGTTCGGACATGCTTATTAGTAGGGACAAATTGTGTCGCGCGTAAGCTTTTTTTTCACGGCGAGTCCTTTCCGAGCTGTCTCGATATTACGGTTAATGTACCGGACACCATTGAAGGCAGTAAATCCGCATCAATGCCCGGTTTGGAGAAAAGCCAGAAACAACGCTCAACGCCCGCTAGTGGCAGATTTCTGTCTATCAGGAAGGGCGCCTATTGCCCCTTCGAGGTCATTCGGCTCAACATTGGCGAATGTCCGCTCCGCGTCGCCTGACCGGCCCTTCGGAGGGCAAGGTTGTCAGGTCCAGAGGCCACCCGGCGCGCATTCGATCACGATACGCCAAGCAGCGCCTTCGGCTCGAGAAACGCCTCAAGCCCGAACGTTCCGCTCTCGCGGCCGATACCCGAATGCTTGAACCCGCCGAAGGGCGCAGCCGGTTCGTGCGCGAGCGTGTTGACAAGCACGCGTCCCGCTTCGATTTGCGAGGCCACTGCGCTTGCTCGACCGGCGTCGGATGAGCATATGTAGGCTTGCAGGCCGTAGGGCGTATCGTTGGCAATCGCGATTGCGTCCTCCGTATCGCGGTACGCGATGATCGAGAGCACCGGACCGAATATCTCCTCACGCGCGATGGTCATATCGTTCGTCACCTGGCTGAAGACGGTAGGGCGTACGAACCAGCCTCTGTTGACGCCGTGTGGACGCCCCTCACCACCGGCGATCAGGCGCGCGCCTTCGTCGATGCCGATGCGGATATAGCGCTGCACTCGGTCCCATTGTTTCTGGCTCACCATCGGGCCGATACTCGTGCGCGGGTCGCGCGGGTCGCCGGACTGAATGTCTGCGACTGCGTCCACGATTTTTTTCTCGAACTCTGAGAGCCGCGCCTGCGGCACCAGAATGCGCGTGCCAGCAATGCACGCCTGCCCGCTGTTCAAGAAACCCGCCTGAAGCGAAAGCGGCACGGCTTCGTCGAAGTTCGCATCGTCGAGCACGATCACCGGGGACTTGCCGCCGAGCTCCAGCGTCACGCGCTTAAGCGTCTCCGCGGCAGTGCGCAGAATCGTCTTGCCGACAGCCGTTGATCCTGTGAACGATAGCTTGGCGACGTCGGGGTGCGAACTGATTTGCGCGCCTACCGTTTCCCCACGTCCCGTGACGATGTTGAACACCCCCGGTGGGAGCCCCGCTTCATGCAGCGCCTCTGTGATGACTCGTGTCTGAATGGCGCTCATCTCGCTTGGCTTGACCACGGCTGTGCAGCCGGCGGCGAGCGCCGCCGCGAGCTTGCCGCAAATAAAGCCCGCGTCGCTATTCCAAGGCGTAATCAGTCCGGCGACGCCGAGTGGCTGCATCACCACTTCGGCGGACCCGGCGCGGCGGACAAACGCGTAGTCTTCAAGCACCTTCGCCGCTTCCAGCAGCACATTGCTCGCGTGTTGGGCCATCCAGCGGCCGCGCGACACAGGTGCGCCATATTCCTCAACAATGGCTTCGAAAAGCTCGTTCTCTTTCGCGACCACAGCCGCATGCATGCGCTTGAGCATATCAACGCGCTCGAACTTGTCCGTACGGGAGAACGTTGGGAATGCCCGCTTCGCCGCAGCGATGGCGACGCACGCGTCCTCGGCGTCGGCAAGGCGCACGCGGCCAATTACCTGCTCGGTAGACGGATTGACGAGGTCGAAGAACTCGCTGCCATGCGGTGTGACGAATGCGCCGTCGATGTAGATTTTGTCGATGATTTGCATGGTTGGCCCCGAAAAATGTTGTCAGAGGCACAAGATAGATCGTCGCCATTACACTGACTAGCCGTACAATTGAGGATGACCTGTTGAAGGATTTAGGATAATGAGGACATCCGGTCTGAGCGAACTGGAAGCCGTTCTGGCCGTCGCGCGCCATCGCAGTTTCCGCGCCGCAGCAAACGAAATTAACGTGTCGACGTCCGCGCTTAGTCACGCGGTCGCGGCGCTCGAAGCGCGTATCGGTGTGCGGCTCTTCAATCGTACGACCCGCAGCGTGTCGCTGTCGGAAGCTGGAGCGCAGTTCGTGAACAGCATCGCGCCCGCTTTGTCGACCATTCATGCCGCGCTCGAGCAGGCCGGCAGCTTCCGCGACACGCCGTCGGGCACATTGCGGATCAATACGTCAGTGGGTGCGGCGAATCAGGTGATGCCGGCCTTCATCGCATTCCTGCAGCGCTATCCCGAGATGAAGCTCGACATCGTCACTGAAGGGCGGCTGATCGATATCGTGGTCGAAGGGTTCGACGCGGGCATCCGCCTGATGGGAAGCGTGCCGCAGGATATGATCGCGGTGCCTTTTGGCGACAGGCAGCGGTTTGCCGTCGTTGGCAGCCCCGCGTATTTTGCGCAGCACAAGCCGCCGTGCGCGCCTGTGGACCTCAGTGCACACCGGTGCATCCGCAGCCGGATGCCGAGCGGGTCAATCTATCAGTGGGAATTCCAACGGCACGGCGAGACGGTGCGCATCGACGGTGACGGCGCGCTGACGCTGAACGAGCCGGGGTTGATGCTGGCGGCGGCGCGCGCAGGCCTCGGCCTCGCGTATTTGACCGAATGGCACGTCAACGCGGATCTGGAGGCCGGCACGCTTGTGCGGGTGCTTGAAGACTGGACGCCGCCGCTAGACGGGCTATGCCTGTACTATCCGGGCCGGCATCATGTGCCAGCGGGACTACGCGCACTGACCGACATGATTCGCGAATACGCTGACGCGAACCGCGAGCGCGTGGCGGGGAAGAGGAATCTGCGCTCGCCGCCGGAGCATGGCACGCGGCGCTGATGCGCTATCTTCGCGCGTTGGTGTACTGCTCGAACGACCGCTCGAGACGCAATATCGGACACCGGTGTGTCCTCGACGAATGGCTGGGATTGGCCGATTTCCGTCTATCAGGAAGGGCGCCTATCGACCCAAAGCGGACTTTTGCGAAAGACAGCTCTCGGCCAGAGGCTGATTGTTGGAATCGGCTGAAATCGCCACTCAGTGGTCAAGCCTATAAACTTGCGGATGACTCAAGGTGCGTATCACTTCCTGCTAGTCGCCGTAATTCGCTCACATCGGCGAACCACTCATGGGACTGAAGACGGTGGAATGCATCATATGCTCCATATCCCCAGGCGACCGCACCAAAGGCGATACCGGCAGTCGCTGCTGCTTCACCATCCGTAGGTTGGTCGCCGATGTAGATAACTTCCTCTCGCGCCACGTCGAATTTGCGCATGACACGGCGCAAGCGAGACGCCTTGCCGAAAATGGAGACGCCGCACTCGAAGGCCCGGATATGTCGACAGCTGGAGCCCAAAATTTGCGTGATATTTTCTTGGGAATTAGAAGATACCACCGCCAGAATCAGTCCTCTCTCGTCAAGATGGGCGAGGGTATTGGCAATGTTATTAAACAGTGGGATCGAGCTTCGATGTTTCTTCATCAAGCTCATGAAGGTTCGCGCCACCAGAGGCAACTTCCAGCGAGGCATTCCGATATGAGCCATGATCTCCCGAGCCCCCTGCTTGTGCTGGGCGATTAATTCACCCGATTGACTGGAAAGGGCGCATTATCCCCGCTCCGGAATCTGCCCGGAAGGAGTAAGTGGCTTAACGCTTGAGGAGGGGGTGCTCCTTGCCGGTGGCTGCCCTTAGGTGAGTGTCGCTTCTGGCCAAGGGTGAGCTGATTTCAGTGCTGGTCTGTCAGGGTTTTCTCGCTTTGTACCTGACGCTGGTCCTCAGAGCCAAAGGCTACCTGCTTTATTGGCTGTTGCCGTATCTGACTACCTTCAAGGCCTTGACTTGATTTATCAAACTCGCCGAGCATATTCCGATGATTGCCAAGGCCAAAGTCATTTTTCTCGCCACCCGTAATCGCCTCAGCCATCCGCTTCAGCACTACTTCACGGCGATGCATGGGAGTAAACGTCCCGTCGATGTGGGGCGGCATTCTATCGAACGACAAATCAGCGACAGGGATCGTCATCAATGCAATCTACTTTCAGCAAAGGCATCATATTTGCCCTCTCCGCCGCGGCACTGAACGCAACGATCGGTGTACTCAGCAAAGTACTCATGAGTAATGGCTTCACCGCCAGCAGTGTCGCTGTCATCAAGACCGTACTGGGTTGCATGCTTCTCTCGATCTTACTGCTTTTCCTCAAGCGCCCGGCGTCGACGACCAAATGGACTCAGGCGGCTATCTGCGCATTCCTCGGCATCTTTGTGCTGTTCCACTTCGAAACGTCCGCCTATCGACATTACGCTGCAGCAGGTGTGGTGGTTGTGCTGATGGCCAGTGCCTCAATTTCCTCGATCATTCTCGGGCGCATTTTCCTCAAGGATGCCATCACCGCGAACGCTACCGTGGGCGCCGCACTGGCTATCGCTGGGATCGCGGTGATCTTCGGCGCCGACCTGCAGCAGGGCTTTACCTTACAAGGTGCTGTGCTAGCCTCCATGGCCGGCTGCGGCTATGGGGCCTTTTCGGTTGCCATGAAGCGGATGGGTGTGTCGGGGGGGCTGCACTTCACCCGGCAATTGTTGTTCTTTGGCAGCCTGTACCTGCTGATGCCTGCTGCGGCCGATGGTTTCGCGATCGGCGAGCTGTCGCCGCTGGCGATCGCCGCTCTGCTGGCGCTGGCCGCGCTGCCGACAATCCTGGGTTTCTTCTGCACCACCAAGGCCATCGAGTATCTCAAGCCATCCCAAGTGCAGGCGCTGGAGCTGACCGAGCCGTTGTTCGCCGCGCTGCTGGCGTTTGTGGCGCTCAATGAAGTACCGCGCGAAAGCCTGTACGCAGGGGCGGCACTAATCATCGTCGGCCTGTGTTTTTCCAATGAACTGATCCGCTTGGGCAGCAAAGCATCCGTCCCTTCGACCTAGTGAGCTATTTTCGGATCCTGATTGCTTTAGCAATCAGTGGTTTTGAAGTGTTTTCAGGGCTTTGTCGTTTCTGGGGATGCGAGCGAGCAGCCCCTCTAAGCCCCAGCAATCTCCGCTGAACCCACCGCGCCCCAACTACGTCCAGTCAAACAAAGCGAGAGAGCACGCGAGGCCACGCTGTGCATCAGTTCCGCGCACGGATGCACAGCATATTTTTCACGCAAAAGAGACCGAGTCGTCTTTGTTTGTTTTCAGCTACCCGTTACCACACAGCAATATGGGAATCGGCCCGCGGCTCGGTGCCGCCGCACAACACACCGGTGTCCGGGTCGCGGATGATGATCTGCCCTCGGCCATAGTTGATCAGGTCGCAATCGACCTGAACCTTATGCCCGCGCCGGGCCAGCGAAGCGGCCAAGTCCCTCGACGCCCCCTGCTCGATGCCGACTTTCATGCCTCCCAGCCATTGCCATCGCGGTGCGTCCAGCGCGGCTTGGGGGTTGAGACCAAAATCCACCAGATTCATGACCATCTGCACATGGCCTTGGGGCTGCATGTAGCCACCCATGACGCCGAACGGTCCCACCGGCGCGTCACCTTTACTGATGAAACCAGGAATGATGGTGTGAAAGGTCTTTTTGCCCGGTGCCAGGCAGTTGGCGTGGTCAGGGTCGAGACTGAATTCCTGTCCGCGGTTCTGCAAGGCGATGCCGCTGTCTGGCAGCACCACGCCGGAACCGAAGCCGTGGTAGTTACTCTGGATGAAGGACACCATATTGCCCTGCGCATCTGCCGTGGCCAGGTACACCGTACCGCTGGCGTGAGGATCGCCGGGCTTAGGTGTCTGAGCCTGATCAACGATCTGTTCACGGCGTTGGCTGCTATAGATGTCGCTGAGAAGATCAGCCACCGCCACACGCATGTGCAGCGGATCGGTGATGTAATGCAGGCCATCGCTGTAGGCCAGCTTCATGGCTTCCAATTGACGATGCCAGGTCTGCTGGCTGTCTCGGTGATCGAAGTCGAAACCCTGAAGGATTTTCAGGGTCATCAGGGCCACCAATCCTTGCCCGCTTGGGGGGATTTCCCACACATCGTAGCCGCGGTAATTGATGCTGATCGGGTCCACCCATTGGGCGCGGTAGTCTTGCAGGTCGCTGGCTCGCAGGTAGCCGCCGGTGGCGCGGGAATGGGCATCCAGCCGCTGAGCCAGAGCGCCGCGATAGAGGCTTTCGCAAGCACTATTCGCCAGTTCTTCCAGCGTTCGGGCTTGCGCCGGATTGCGGAATAATTCACCGGCCTTGGGCGCACGGCCATCAATCAGGAACGTGTCGAACCAGGCGTCTAGCACCGGGTCTCGATGGGGGCTGAATTCATCCAGAGCAGTCTGCCATTGTCGGGCGACCACCGGCGACACTGGGAAGCCGTCCCGGGCCAGACTGATCGCGGGCTGCAGCAACTCGGCAAAGGGCAGCTTGCCGAACCGTCTGGACAACTCCGCCCAGGCCGAAGGGCAACCGGGCACCGTGACCGGCGTCCAGCCATAAAGCGGCATCTGCTCGTGACCACACGCCTTGACTGCATCGATCGTCAGTGCCGCCGGCGCTTGGCCGTTGCCGTTCAGTCCGTGCAATTGGCCTTTGCTCCAGACCAGAGCAAAGGCGTCGCCGCCCAAGCCGCAGCCGGTGGGTTCAACTACCGTTAGCGCCGCCGCTGTAGCGATCGCGGCATCAATGGCATTGCCGCCGTTGCGCATGATTTCGATGCCGGCCTCGGCGGCTAACGGCTGGGAAGCCGCGACCATGCCACGGCGGGCAAACACATTCTGACGTTGCGACGGATAGGGATATTCATGGGCAGAAAATTTCAACATGGCAAAAGCTCTTCCAAACAAAGATTCATTGGCCGCAGGTATCCGGTTCCATTGCCGGGTAAAAAACCCTGACTGAGAAGGTCACAGCACGCGGCTGAGAAAGGCCCGAGTTCGCGGGTGTGTCGGTCGACTGAAGATCTGCTCCGGCGGCCCCTGCTCAATCAATTCGCCCTGATCGAGGACCACCACGCGATCAGCGACTTCTCGGGCAAAACCCATTTCATGGGTGACCACTACCATGGTCATGCCGTCATCGGCCAACTGCTTCATCACCTGCAGGACCTCGCCGACGGTTTCCGGATCCAGGGCGCTGGTGGGCTCGTCGAACAGCATGGCTTGAGGTTTCATCGCCAGCGCCCGGGCGATCGCCACGCGCTGTTGCTGCCCACCGGACAACATCGACGGGTAATGCATGGCCTTGTCCGCCAGACCGACCCGGGCGAGCAAGGCCCGGGCCTGTTCCAACGCTTCGGCGCGTGGCACACCGAGCACCTGGATCGGTGCCTCAATGATGTTTTCCAGCGCGGTCATGTGGGGGAACAGATTGAAACGTTGAAAGACCATTCCGATGTCCCGACGCTGGCGAGCGATGTTGCGCTCGGAGTCGCGCACCAGGCTGCCGTCGGCGCGCTCGCGGTAGCCCATGGAGCGACCGTTGACGCGTATGCGCCCGCCTTGAATGTCTTCCAGCAGATTGATGCAGCGAATGAAGGTGGTCTTGCCTGACCCCGATGCACCGATCAACACCACCACTTCACCGCGCCGCACCTGCAAGGAAATCCCCTTGAGAATCTCCAGGTTGCCGAAAGACTTATGAATGTCCAGGGCCTCGATAATCAGTTCTTCACTTTTGTGCGCCATGCTTAACGCCCCCTCAGCAATTTGAGCGTGCCGCGGCCAAACATGCGACTACCAGCCGCTGGTGGTGCAGGTCGATCGGACTGTCCGAAACGCGCTTCCAGCCAACGCTGGAAGAAGCCCCAGAGGGTGGTCAGCAGCAGGAAATAAATCGCCACCACCAGGTACAGTTCAAATACCCGGAATGTCGCCGACGTGACCATTTGCGTACTCAGCAGCAACTCCTGCACGCCAATCACGCTGACCAGCGTCGTATTCTTGAGCATCACGTTGAATTCGTTGCCCAACGGCGGAACGATGACCCGGAACGCCTGAGGCAAAACGATACGCCGCATCAGTTTGGCGAAGGTCATGCCCAGCGAACGCCCAGCCTCATACTGCCCCTTGTCGACGGCACCGATCCCGGCACGAATGATCTCGGCCATGTAGGCGCCTTCATTCAGGCCCAAGGCGATGATCGCTGCCTGAATATTGCCCGGCACCACCAAACCAAACAGTTCCACGTCCTCGAAACGGAAGATGCCGCCGGCCGCCAATGCGGTATAGAGAAAAACGATTTGCACCAACAGCGGCGTGCCGCGCATCAGCCACACATAGAACCGTACCGGCAGGTTGAGCAACGGGTTGCGCGACAGACGCATCAGCGCCGCTGCCAGCCCAAGCACGCAGCCCAACGCCATTGCCAGCACACTGATCAGGCAGGTCAACCAGAGCCCAGTGAGGTACACCCCGCTGGGCTGCAAAAGGTATTGCCAGAACACATCCCAATTGAAATTCATCGAGCGCTCGCCTCAGTCGAGTGTGTCGCTGGAAACATGCCATTTGCTCAACAACTGCACGTAACTGCCGTCGCTGCGCATGTCACTGATGATCTGCTGTACTGCGGTGGTGAGCTGGGAATCATCCTTGCGGGTCCCTAAACCCGTAAGAATCCGGCTGAAGGCTGGCACCCCCTCCTCGAATAAATCAGGCGCCATTGCGGCGTAGTAACCTGCTGTTTCTACGGTGGTGCCGTAAGCGTCCACCTGACTGATACGCAGCGCCTGAAAGGCGTCAGTGTCACTGTTGTAAACCACCAGTTTCATCGGTGTCTTGCCGGCCTTGGTGAGCTTTTCGTTCTCGGCGTCCAACAAGGTTTTGATCGTGGAGCCATTGAGCACTGCCACCTTGTGCCCAGACAGTCCATCCAGGGTTTTGATGCCCTTGGGATTGCCTTTGGGAACAACCACTGACTGGCTGGAATACATGTAGTTGACGATGTCGATCACCTCCCGGCGTTCGGGCTTGTCGAACAGCTGATCAACGATCATGTCGCACTGCTGGGCGAGCAATGCCGGCAGCAACCCGGAGAATGGAATGACCCGCCATTGCACCGGTTTGTCTCCCAGCCGTTTGGCGATTTCCAGCCCCAGATCGACAGTCAGGCCCCTGGGTTTTTGCGCCTCATCGAAAGACACCAAGGGTGGCGAGTCCATGCCCGAGCAATACGTGAGTTTTTCGGCCTTTTGCAGTCGTTCCGGCACTTGGGGCGTGGCGAATGCCCACTGTACGCAGAGTCCCAGGGATACAGCAGCAAGCAACACACGGCGTTTATGCATGACCAGACACTCCAGTTGTTTAGTAACGGGGCAGTACTCAAAGTCAACACACGGTCGGGCTCGAGCCCGATTCTATTTTTCCGATTGCAGGAACTGAATCAGCGCCGGCACTGTGCCTTCGATGTGCTGACGCACCACCGACTCGGCCTGGTCGGCATCGCCTGAGCGAATGGCATCAAGGATCACCGCGTGTTCCTGGCGGGCACTCAAGGGCTTTTCACCGTGCTGCAGCCACAGGCGCATGGGCGCCTCGATCAGCGAGTACAGGGCCGAGATTTGCTTCATCAGACGCGGACGGCCGCTGAGGCTGCACAGGTATTCATGGAAAGCCCTATGACGGCTGACCCATTCCGCGCTTTCGTCGCGGTAGTCATCCATCTCGTCCAGCATGCGTTCCAGAGCCGCAAGCTGACGCTCGCCGATCTTGCCCACGGCGACGCGGATGGCCAGGCCTTCAAGGGCACTGCGCATCTCGAAGACTTCGTGCAGTTCGTCGATGTTCAGACCGCTGACTATCGCCCCGCGGTTAGGCCGCAAGGTCACCAGGCCTTGAGCATCGAGGCGTCGGAAGGCTTCGCGCACCGGCATGCGGCTCATGCCGATCTCAGTGGCGATATCCTCGGCGATCAACCGGTCGCCTTTGCGGTAACGGCCGCCACAGATCGCTTCCAGCAGAAAGTTGTAAGCCTCCTCCTCGGCGGTCAGGGGCTGACGCTCAACGTAAGCGGGAGCGAATTGCATAAAGTCACCTTTTGCAGTTTTGTATCCAATTATCCATAGATTCAAAACAGCAGAAACCGTGCCAGGCTGCGTAGCACTGCTTCAAGCTCTTAATTGGAAAGGAGTTTCGACTCAAGAAGCGATGATCTTTAGATCGGCGTGGTACTCACCGTGTGCTACGAAATGGCCCAGTGCGCCCCAAATGGGTGAAAAATGGTATCCAGGTAACAAATCATTTCGCCGAATGCCCTCCGAAGTCTTTCGTTCCGTCACTTCAAGCGAATCCGCTTTTTTCAGCTCGGACACGCAAAGTGCAGCTTACGGCTCGGTGCATGGGAGAAATCGTCCTGGCTCAGGCTGGTGCAGGCGATCGGTTCTCGATCAGGGAGCCATAACCGAAAAAGCCCTTGGCGCGTTCTCTGGGTAATTGCACAGACTTGCCCACCCATTTGCATTCGGCCTGACCAGTCATTTGCAACGGATTTGACCAGCACGTTTCGCGGACATGACCGGCAGAGAACGACCCATAGTAGTCATTAGCTGCTGTCGGGTCATTCTGCGAACAATGATCACCGACGATTCGAGTTGCAATAACTGACGCAGTACTACCGTTGATCCATCAACCATTGCCGAACAGTCGCCAGGGCGGAAGGGGATTTCGCTTTGCGGGGCCAGAGCAAGTAATACCCAGCGTCGGTATGCAGTTCAGATTCAAACAGTCGGGTCAGCCGACCGGCATCAATGTCTGCCTGGACGAAGAAGTCATTGGCCAAGGCAAGCCCCTGGCCGGCAATTGCGGTCTCGATCGCCAGTGAGGTCTGGTTGAAACGCAGATTTTTCGGTGCGGCCTGCACCGGGTGTTCAAAAATCTGCGCGATAAATTGCGGCCAAAAGTTGTGGGCGTCATGCAATAGCGGGTAGCGCTGTAATTGGTCAAAGTCGCGTGGCACCCCGATTGATTCAATCAGCGCGGGGCTGCCGACCGCCACGATTCGTTGCTCCAGCAGCATCTCGCTATTGAGACCAGGGCCGAAGGGTGGCCTACCGTAACGTATGGCGATATCGACGCCATCAGTCTGAAAGTGCGACAGGCGTTCAGTGGCCAGTACGCGCAGATCAATGTCCGAATGCAACTGAGTGAACGATGCCAGCTTCGGAATCAGCCATTTCGAAGCGAAGGTGGGTGTCACGCTGACGGTCAGGTGCGCAGGCTCCGGGCGAAGCGTCTGGGTGGCTTCAGAAATCAATTCCAGAGCATGGCGGATGCTCACACTGTAGCGCTGGCCAGCATCGGTCAGCATTAACCCACGGGGCAATCGCTCAAATAACTTCAGCTCCAGATTTGCCTCCAGGCCACGGATCTGCTGGGCCACTGCTGCCTGAGTGACTCCCAGCTCCTCGGCGGTCAGCCGGAAGTTCAGATGGCGGGCTGCAACCTCGAATACACGTACGGCATTGAGAGGCGGCAGGGGAAGGGTATCGTTGGACATGATGATAGAAATTCTACTGGGTCAAGGAAGAAATACTGCATCGGTAGTGCGGACACTGCACTGTTAGTCTGACCAACAGGCTATTCAAGCTAACAGGAAAGTTAGCGAACAGAAGCCCAGCCGATAGAAATTAAATCGCATGATCAAAGGGCCAGTGTCATGAAGAAAACCTCTTTTGTCCTATTTGTGCTGCTTGGCCTGGTATGGGGCAGCAACTTCATTTTCGTCAAATGGGCCGGCCACAGCATCTCACCGGTGCAAATCACGTTGCTGCGTGTGCTTTTCGGTTTCCTGCCAGTCCTCGCCTTCGCGCTGTACAAGGGCGCATTACGTTGGGCGCATTGGCGCCATGGGCATCATTTCGTGGTCATGTCCTTGCTGGCGACCGCTGTCTATTACTACGCCTTCGCCAAAGGCACTGTTTTGTTGCCCTCGGGCGTTGCCGGCATGCTCGGTGGAGCTATTCCGCTGTTCACGTTCCTGTGTGCCTGGCTATTTCTGCGTAGCGAGCCACTCAATGGGCTGAAGGTGCTGGGCATTGCGCTCGGTTTCATGGGGGTTCTGCTCATTGCGCAGCCGTGGTCGGCTGAAGGCGTAATCAATCCGAGCGGAATCGCTTACATGATGATCGGTTCGCTCAGCGTGGGTTGTTCGTTCGTTTATGCTCGACGGTTTATCAGCCCGCTCGGCTTGCCAGCGGTGGCATTGACGACTTACCAGATCGGTCTGGCGTTATTCTTTTTGCTTTTGGTCACGCCACTTGAAGGCATCACCCAGGTATTCGACGACACACGGGCGTGGGTTGGCCTGGTCTTCGGCTTGGGATTGCTGGGTACCGGCTTTGCCTATATCGCCTATTACCGCATCGTTGAAACGCTCGGCGCTGTGGCTGCGTCGGCCGTCAGCTATATCCCGCCGGTGGTCGCTCTGCTCATCGGGATCGCGATTGGTGAGCCGATTTCCATGAGCGCAGGCTTCGCCATCGCGACCATTCTCGCGGGAGTGGCCTGCGTACAATTCTCCAACCGACCACAATCCAGAATGGCAACTGTTCAAAACAACCGGTGATCGATCAAATGAGTGGTCAGTACCAATGCAATCAGGTGGTCAAGTGGAGTGCAATTTCGCAGGAGCAGCAGAGGGCATTCTGCATGGTGCAGATGGCGTATGACTCCACTAACGTGGCGCTGTATCAGCCGGAAGCGGGGGACACGGTATTCAAGCGCGGGCCGTGGCCCGATGAAGTCGCGCTGGAAATTACTGGCTTTGCCGGCCGAGGCTGATGCGTTGATCACCCTTGGCTGCCGCCGTGTCGGCGATGACGATTTCGCTCGGTATGTCCAGTCGGTGGCTTGCCGATCACGCGCCTGAGAACTGTATCCGTGCTTTCTGGCCGTAGGAGACCCACGGTTTCAGTGGCTGAGACGTTCAGCCATGAGCGGTAACAGTTGCTCGCAAGATGCCTCGATTTTCAGGTCCAGCAGATCGTCGGCGCGGGTTTTACCCAGGTTGATCGCGATCAGCGGCTTGTGCTGCTCGGCCATCGCGCGGCATAAGCGAAAGGCCGAGTAAGCCATCAGCGACGATCCCACCACCAGCAATCC
This sequence comes from Pseudomonas sp. GW821-FHT02H09, assembly GCF_059421425.1. Lineage (NCBI taxonomy): Bacteria > Pseudomonadati > Pseudomonadota > Gammaproteobacteria > Pseudomonadales > Pseudomonadaceae > Pseudomonas > Pseudomonas sp. GW821-FHT02H09. Next base: position 6,440 of record NZ_JBWKVA010000039.1, on the reverse strand, counting down.
CGCAGCCTGCTCGACGCAACGTATGGCCTTGGCGGCGGTGCTTTGGGCGACGTTCTCGCCAAAAAACACCACGTCCGGCTTTAACCGTTCGCCGTCACAGTGGGGGCAGTGGGGGACCTGGAATCGTGCTTCGAAAGCCGGGTCCAGCAGGGTGTCGCCATCGGGTGCCTGAACGGCGTCGACCCCGGCCAGATAGGGGTTTTGCGCTTCCATGACGATCTGGATCGCATGCCGATCAATACGTTGTCCGCAATCCAGGCAAACGACTTTATGCAGACTGCCGTGCAGTTCGATCACATCCTGGCTGCCCGCTTGATCGTGCAAGGTATCGACGTTTTGCGTGATGAGCCCGGCGATACGTTGCTTTGCTTGCAACGTGGCGAGCGCCTCATGGGCGGCATTCGGTCGAGCCTGGCGGATCCGTGGCCAGCCCAGCATCGCTCGCGCCCAATAGCGCCGCCGCGATGCCGGTGCACTGAGGAACTCCTGATACATCATCGGTGCCTTGCCTCGACGTACGCCCTCGTTGTCCCGGTAGTCCGGTATCCCGGAAGAGGTGCTGATGCCCGCGCCGGTCAGGACCAGCAATGGCTGCTCGGCCATCATGTGGTAAAGGGTGTCAAGAGGGTTGCTGAGCTGGCCGTCGATCATGTTGAATACCTATTCCAATACCGGATATGAACCGCTTTAAGAACAAGGTGCAGGCAGGAAAAGATAGTCTGCTTTGGAGCCAATGCGAAGCGGCTACGGGCTTGCATCAATCCGTAGCAGCTGGCGTAGCCTGCGTCCGGCTGCGCAGCAGTCGTAAAATCAGGCACTGCGGTATTCCAGACAAACCGTGGAAGCAGGATTTACGACTGCTGCGCAGCCGGACGCAGCCTTCGGCAGCTGCTACGGGTCGGTCCATCGCCTTCGTTATGCAACCACAACTGTGATCTTGAGATTGTCCCCGGCGTCTAGCGAAAGTATCCCCGCAGCCGCACGGGGAGTGGATACGGACCCCAAGCATGCAAGCGCTGTTGAACGAAATCCTTGATGCAGTTCGCCCCCTGATCGGTCAGGGCAAGGTGGCTGATTACATCCCGGCGTTAAGTAATGTGCCGGCCGAACAATTGGGCATTGCCGTCTATGGCAATGACGGCGAGCTTTTTTGCGCGGGCGATGCGCATACACCGTTCTCGGTGCAGAGCATTTCGAAAGTGTTCAGTCTGGTGCAGGCCATCGATCATTCCGGCGAAGCGATCTGGGAGCGACTGGGACACGAACCCTCCGGCCAGCCGTTCAACTCGCTGGTGCAGCTGGAGTTCGAGCGCGGACGCCCACGCAACCCGTTCATCAACGCTGGCGCACTGGTGATCTGCGATATCAACCAGTCACGTTTTGCTGCACCGGCGTTGTCGATGCGTGATTTCGTCCGACGTTTGTCCGGCAATATGCAGGTGCTGGTTGACGGGAAGGTCGCTGAGTCGGAATACCAGCACCGCGCCCGAAACGCGGCCATGGCTTACCTGATGCAATCGTTCGGCAACTTCCACAACGATGTTGAAGCGGTGCTGCGCAGCTACTTCAGCCATTGCGCACTGCGCATGAGTTGTGTGGATCTGGCCCGCGCGTTCTGCTTTCTGGCCAACGACGGTTTTTGCAAACACAGCGGCGCGCAAATTTTGACCCCGCGTCAAACCCAGCAGGTCAACTCGATCATGGCCACCAGCGGCCTTTATGACGAAGCCGGCAACTTCGCCTATCGCGTCGGCTTGCCGGGCAAGAGTGGTGTGGGCGGTGGCATCGTGGCGGTGGTGCCGGGGCGGTTTACCGTCTGCGTCTGGTCACCGGAACTGAACGCTGCCGGTAATTCGCTGGCCGGTATGGCCGCTCTGGAGTTGCTGAGTCAGAGAATCGGGTGGTCGGTGTTCTAGGCGGGTGGGCGTTGCCGGGATGGGGGGCAACGTGCGGTCGATCACGATGATCGCTATGGCGCCCAGTCCGGTTCAGTCAGACCGCTGCACCGAATGAGATGCCCGCCAGCGCAGTAATCGCCATGGCGAGGGCCCCCCACAGTGTCACTCGCCATGCCCCCGGCAGCAGGCTGGCACCGCCAGCCTTGGCCGCAATAGCGCCTAATGTTCCCAGGAATACCAGTGACATGCCTGATATCCATGGAATAACGCTCTGAGTCGGAGCGAGGAACGTGACGGCCAGGGGCAATGCTGCGCCGACAAAAAAACTGGCCGCCGAGGCCAATGCCGCCTGCAGCGGTTTGGCGCTGAACGCATCGGAAATGCCCAGTTCGTCGCGAGCATGGGAGCCCAGCGCATCATGTGCCATTAATTGCGTAGCCACTTTTCTGGCCAGCTCAGGTTCAACGCCGCGATCCATGTAGAGGCTCGCCAGCTCATAGTGTTCAGCCAGCGGGTTGGTCTCAAGCTCTGTTTGTTCGCGCAAAAGATCGGCCCGTTCGCTATCCGCCTGGGAGTGCACAGAGACGTATTCTCCCGCCGCCATCGACATCGCACCCGCCACCAGCCCGGCAATACCGGTGATGAGCAATGTGCTGTGGGTGGCCTGGGCCGCGGCAACCCCGATCAAAAGACTCGCGGTCGATACAATGCCATCGTTGGCACCCAGTACCGAGGCGCGAAGCCAGCCGATCCGGTCGTTTCTATGGGACTCCGCGTGTCTGCGAAAGCGCTTCATCGTTGCAATCACCCACTGTCGTTGAGCCGACGCTGATCAACAGCCGGCATCTGTGAACGAGCCGGTGGTTCGCTGCTTCAGCGAGTTCCAATCTGCTCCTGGAGGCGTCCAGCGACAATCGATCCGAGGTTGATTTGCTCGCGCAGCGTGTGCGTGTCATTCCCCAACGTTTGGCGACGACGGGATGTTCCACTGGACGCTCAACTAATCTCCGCGGATGTACTGTTCCAGTTGCCGGATCAGGTCGGCCTGCTCGGCGATGGCTTCTTTGACCAGGTCGCCAATGGACAGTAAACCCAGCAGTTGTCCGTTCTCCACCACCGGCAAATGGCGCAAATGACTGTCGGTCATGATGCCCATGCAGGTCTCGATGGTTTGATGGGAGTCCACCGTCACCACGGGCGAGCTCATGATGTCTCTGACAGGCGTGCCGACCGAGGACCGCCCATGCAGGACCAGCTTGCGCGCATAGTCGCGTTCGCTGATAACGCCGACCACCAGGCCATGCTCTAACACTGGTAGCGCGCCGACATTTTTCTCGGCCATCATCATGAGGGCTTCCAGCACCATCTGGTCCGGGGCGATAGTGTGGACTTGCTGGTTGTGCTTGACCTTTAACTTCAGAAGTTGGGCAACGGTCTTCATGCGGGCCTCTCCAGTGCTGAACTTGGGGCGGCCGCGAACCGCCCTGACGGTCTATACAGAATCGTAGAGATACGCCAACAGGGCAAGGACCAAAGCGGCACACACACAATCAAAAAACGTCATCGAGGTGTTTTTTTGCATTCGCCGCAGGTCGGCGGCAACCAGGTTGATTTCGGCGCGCTACTATTGCGGCTTCGGCAACGGAGTCGAGCTGGATCTGCTGCACAACTTCACGCAGCGGACTCACCGTCACAGGTTCTGTGAGCTACAGTTGTTGTACTGCCTCCTCTCTATGGACTCCTTTGGTTGAGAGGCTGGTCTTGGGTGCCGACGTCAGGCACCTTTTTTATTTTCATCGGCTGAGCGTTATCCGCACAGCTGGTCAGTCGCAGGCCTGGGTTAGCCTGCGGTGTGGCGTTGAGTGCGCCAAATGCCCGGACGAATAATAAAAAACGGCGCCTGAAAGCCGATGCTAGTCTTGGTAGATACGTCGACAGGTCGGCGCTGTTTGCGACTCCAGTGGAGTCGCCGGTTAAAAAGGGGGGATTGAGCCAGCACACTTCGTGGTGGCCGGGGGGGATTGGCCGGCACTGTACCGGCAGGATAGGGATTATGAGTAGCTCCCAGACTATTCACCCGATTTGGCTCCGGCTGACCCACTGGGTCAACGTCATCGCGGTCATCATCCTGGTGATGAGCGGCTGGCGTATCTACAACGCCTCTCCGATTTTTTCCTTTCAGATTCCCGCTGGCATCACTCTGGGCGGCTGGTTGGCGGGTGCACTGCTTTGGCATTTTGCGGCGATGTGGGTACTGGTCATTAATGGCATTCTTTACCTTCTGCTCAATATTTTTTCCGGGCGCATCGCCTACAAGTTTTTCCCGATACGCCCTGGCGAAGTCTTTCATGATTTGCTGGCCGCCCTCAGGGGCAAACTCGCCCACGCTGACTTGCGGCAATACAACTCCCTGCAAAAACTCGCTTACCTCTTTGTCGTACTCGATCTGATTGTGCTCGTGCTCTCGGGCCTGGTGATCTGGAAGTCGGTGCAGTTTCCGCTGCTCAGGGAGCTGATGGGGGGTTATGACTCGGCGCGTATCGTGCATTTTGTCTGCATGGCCTTGCTGGTCGCCTTTATCGTGGTGCATCTGGTGATGGTGGCCCTCGTGCCGCGCACACTGGTTGCCATGCTGCGCGGACACTGAACCATGGTCAGGAAAATTAAAAAAGACGGGCTTGATGAGTCCGCCATCGTCCAGTCGGTGGCGCTGGAACTCGACCTGCCCGCGCGTAGACAATTTCTTCGCCATGTCTGGACGCTGGGTGGGATTGCCCTGCTGACGGGCTGTCGTCTCGATGACGACGACTCCGTGGAGTCCATGCTGAAAATGGTCTCGCGCTTCAACGACAAGGTGCAGGCGGCGCTATTCGATCCGCGCAGGTTGGCACCGACTTATCCTGAGTCGATGATGACACGCCCCTTTCCGTTCAACGCCTATTACGACCGCGATGGCATCCCGGACATCGAAGGCGATGATTTCAAACTCGCGGTTGGCGGTCTGGTCCAGGATAAACATAGCTGGACCCTCGCCGAGCTGAACCAGTTGCCGCAAACCAGTCAGGTCACGCGCCTGATATGCGTGGAGGGTTGGAGCGCCATCGGCAAATGGGGTGGGGTGACTTTTTCGACTTTTCTGCAGCGTGTGGGCGCCGACACCCGTGCCAAATATGTCGGACTCAAATGCGCCGATGACTATTACACCAGCATCGACATGCCCACCGCTCTACATGCGCAGACTCTGCTCACCCTGAGCTATGACGATCAGGTGTTGCCGGCGGAATACGGTTACCCCCTGCGGCTGCGTATGCCGACCAAACTGGGTTTCAAGAACCCCAAACATGTTGTGGAGATTTTTGTGACCAATGATTACCCCGGTGGCTATTGGGAGGATCAGGGTTACAACTGGTTCAGTGGCAGTTGAGTGATCGACTGTCCTGAAAATCGGCGCGTTGCGGCTGTCGTTAACGCGAACTATAGAGGAAGAGTGACATGAAAAAGCTGATTGCTACTGCGGTTGCCGCCGTTGTTCTGGGGCTGGCCGCCGCCCCGCTGATTGCAGCTGAAACAGGTACGGGTGATATGTACAAGGAGTCGATGGACAAGGGGACGATGAAAAAGGATGAAATGAAAAGCTCTACCGCGAAGACCAAGCACCACTACAAGACCAAGGGCGACAAGATGAAGAGTGGCGCCATGAAAAAAGACAGCATGGAAAAAAAGGATGATATGAGCAAAGACACGATGAAGCAGTAGGGCGCCCGGTCGCTCCAGCTAAACCGGCAATGTCAGACAATTGCCGGATGGAGCACTGTCGTGTACTGGAGAACCCGGTCGGGTGCTCGCAAGAGCAACGGATGCTCCGGACACACTGGCTAGTAGGGTCTGAGACATCCGATGCCGGAGGCAGGACATGAGCCGAGCCGTCAGGTTTTCAGTCGCGCCTTTCGTTTTGCTCGGCGTCCTTTTTTCAGGCGCCTGCAATCAAAACGAAACGTCTGAGAAGGCTTCGTCTGGCATCGAAAAGTCTGTCTCTGGAAGTTGGGTAGAAGGGACATGGAATCCTTCTTCGAAGGAGCAGGCACTTCCCGAGTTCCAGCTGTCAGGTGAGAAAATCACCCTGGGTCAGTGTGCCTTCTCTGTGCAGAGCCTGCTGAGTCATGATGAAAAACACGCCTATATCGTGCTCAAAAGAGGCAGTGCCTGCCCAATTGACCACGCGCCCGGCAATGTTGTCTTGACGCAAAGCGGGCACTGTCAGGCGCAGGTCGATATGTATGTTTCAACGGAGGACATCCATAAAGGTTCCCCAGAGCATACCGGGATGTACAGCAAGTCCGGCTGCTCTGAAGCCGCTCCTCAGTGATCAGTCAGCGATGTCCACCTGAGTCGTCCCGGTTTTCGGGGCTCCTGGACTCAAAGGGAAAAAAGGCGCCCGAGGGCGTAATGCCAGTCAGTTAAGGAAATGAGGTCTATGTAGGAGCAGCCGGTCGACGCTCGATTGCTCGCGATGGACGTTAACGATAACGCGTGTTTTCTGGA
>NZ_JBWKVA010000038.1:0-25549 GCF_059421425.1 Pseudomonas sp. GW821-FHT02H09 | reverse complement strand
CGTCGAAGATCACCCGCTCGAGGCCCACCGACTCGCCGTTGAGCAGCGCCAGCTCGACCTCGGTGTGCGGTATCCCGGGCGCCTCGATCATGTGCTTGACCGTCGCCCCTCGCGCGCACTCGCAGGTAAAGGACTGCCGCCGCCGTTCGGCCGGCAGGAAATCGTTGAGCTCTTCGTAGAAGCGGAAGGTTGCACGGGTCATGCTGAACAGTATGGCAGGGCTGCTGGATGAGCGAGTCTAGTCCGGACATCTTCTCCGGCAGGCCCCAAACTACGAACCAAGCGCCCGCTGAGGCCGTGCCACTGTCAGACTATTTGTGCTTTGCGATCTACTCCGCGAACCTGGCGTTCGGCAAGGCATACAAGCCGATGCTCGAGGAGCTTGGGCTCACTTACACGCAATACATCACGATCGTTGCGCTTTGGGAGGAAGACAACCAGACCGTCAGCGGTCTGGGCGAGAAGCTGTTTCTCGAATCCAACACACTCACACCGATGCTGAAGAAACTTGAAGTGATGGGTTATCTGAAGAGGCAGCGCGATCCAGAAGACGAGCGTCAGGTGCGGGTCAGGCTCACGAAAAACGGTCGACAGCTGCGCGAAAAAGCCCTGACTATGAGTCTCTCTGAGGCGACTGGCCTCGCGCCAGACGAGTTCGCTAAAGTGCAAAAGGCGATCGTGGCGCTGCGGAACAATCTTATCAAGTCAGTCCGAAACGGCGAATGAGCGATTAACGGTCGTATTGTCGCTATCCCTTTCCGGTCTTGACACATCGAGGGCTCGGCGGTCTCAGTCGCAGAGCGCGAGCGCAGATGGTGTGTCGAGTGGCTTTGCAGAAAAGGTCGTTAGGCGGTGCAACGAGTCGGTACGCGATTGCAGCCTTGTTTCCACCGGATCTCACGCGCGGGGCGAACCAGCGCGCATGCGATTCATCATTCGAAAGGAAAGATTATGAAAATCAAAGATGCTGTCATTTTCGTGACGGGCGCGAACCGCGGGCTTGGCCTCGAGTTCGCGAAGCAGGCGCTCGATAGAGGGGCGCGGAAGGTTTATGCGGGCGCGCGCGATCCAGCCAGCGTGACGATGCCGGGTGTCGTGCCCGTGAAGCTAGACGTGACCGATCCGGCGGCAGTGGCCGCGGCCGCCGACGCGGCGCGTGACGTCACGCTGCTGATCAACAACGCGGGCATCGCACGGCTCGGCAGCCTGATGGACGACGGCGCGCTCGACGCGTTGCGCGATCACTTCGAAACCAACGTGCTCGGGATGTTGGCGATGTCGCGGGCGTTCGCGGCGAGCCTCGCCGGCAACGGCGGCGGCGCAATCCTGAACGTGCTGTCCGTCGCGAGCTGGGTGAACCGGCCGATCCTGTCGAGCTACGGCGTGTCGAAGTCGGCCGCGTGGGCGCTGACCAACGGCCTGCGCCATTCGCTGCGCGAGCAGCACACACAGGTCGTCGGGCTGCATGCCGGCTTTATCGATACGGATCTGACGCGCGGGCTGGAAGTACCGAAGGCGACGCCGGCCGACGTCGTGCGCCAAGCGTACGACGCGATCGAGGCGGGCGCGGAGGAAGTGTGCACTGACGAGCTTACGCGGCAGGTGAAGGCCGGACTGTCGGCGGGCGTCTATCTGAATGAGGTGACGCCGCACTGACGGCGCCGGAGCGGTCGCCTGTCGGGTCAGGCCGTGACCTCAATGATGCCCGGGATCTTCACGTCCGGGTTCACGTCAGCTTTGTAGTCGACGTCGGCGATCTCGGAGCCGAACAGACGCGGGGAGTCGGTCCTGTAGCTGGCGAAGTCGGTCGGCTCGTACAGGTTCTCGTTCGTGACCTGGTCCATATGTCGGCAAAGACCGACAAGCGCCAGGCGATCCCACGTGGGCGAATGGCCGTTAGACTTCGAGTATGGCCGTTGCCGAGCTGCGACCTGAATGACGGCAACGGGTCGATTGCTGACTGTCAAGAAGGGCTGCAACCGGTCCAGGCTGTGTGAAAACGCATGTATCGTTTTGAAGTCTGCGTTGCTACGTAAAATCTGGCAGCGTTTGGCTGGTCAGCAGACCTAAAATTTGCGTAGGAATGCGATTTCCGTTGCGGTTCTGAGTGTCAAACTCGCTCTAAAACGTTTTCACACAGCCTAGACCCATTGCGGACATTTACGATTGCTAAAATCAGCCAAAAATTCTCTCAGATGTGTCTACAAAACCAGGGTCGGTTCACCGCCCTACTGATTGCGGCTTTTAATTGTTATATAGAAGAGCAAAAAGATAGATGCAGCATGTTCAATGGAAAATACAATAAAGAAAAAATTGTCGTCCACTGGATGCGGTATAGAAGTGATTGTTGCGTAGACTTCCATCTGTCCGAATATCACTACGAAAACGGTCGCGATAGATACGGCTCCACCTAAAAATTTTTTCAGAAAATTGTCACGAAATCGCTGCAATGAACTCACATACCAAAGCAAAACTCCCCACTCAACAAAGGCAAATGGTAGGATTGCCAACCTTCCGATAAATAAGAGTTCGCTTTCGTGGGTCATTTTGAATACCCTCTTCCGCCAAAATTAACGTAATTGCACCGAGAGGAGTCATGCTCCACGGATGTTGACGATTATAAATAGCGACAATAAAAATATAAGAATTATTGTTGCTATTGCATAGCAAAAGCTAAAGCCGATTTTGATGAGTAATATGTCGCCTGCTGCGACTTGATAGCCGGCATATCCATTTATCAATGCAGGTATTGCGACTCCAACTACCAAGATAGAAGACGTCTTGTAGTCTGGAGCAAGAGCCGGGATGAGAATCACATATATTCCGCTTATCAAGATGGTGAATATGCCAGAAACTTTTATGGCTGAAATAATATTGTCTTTCGTTGCGCTCATATTTATTCCCTTCTGATAGAGGTTTCCAAATAATACCATTCAGCTTGGTCGCGCATTTTGCATATCAGGTTTTTTGAGTCTAGCACTGTGATCGGTATAGCCAGTTCCAACATCCATATTATTGCCCTTTGGCTCAACACGAGTAAGCCCCGGCTGAACAGACACCGTTACCATCATTTCCCCAGCCGGTGTATTGCTGGCTGCTAACGCTGACAGGGCCACTGCGTCGCGCACGTCCCTGATTAGACGCCAAGATCGGCGCCTGGCCGTCGTCAGCAGGCAATCTGCGGCACTGGCTATGCGAAACAGCCAATACCTGCAATGTAAAATGCGCAAGATGTGGTTTCAGGCTGTTTGTAAGCCATTTGAACACCGCTTCTTGCTATCAATCCAATGACTGCTTTTGGCCGATTCTGTTGAAAAAGTCGGCCATGGTTTCCACGGCAGAAAAGTATGCGTTTGAGATTGAAATCTTTACTTTGAGCAGAGGATTGCGGGCTCAGATTTCGCGTAGCTGCGCGCAAAAAAGGCGTTTTCAGCAGTCAGTACGCAGGCAGTCTGGAAGGGCCGACTTTTTCAACACAATCGCCGTTTTTTGCCTGTCGCGAAGGAAGGCAACCGACCCATAGCGGACAATCTGTATTCCGACTCCTGGCCGAGAACGGGATCGCGTATAGCTGCAATCGAATATCGTGACTACTCTTTTCGGTTATTGAGCCAACAGGAGTCGGTCAATGACCCCTCTCACAAAACGTAGGGTTTTACTCACAACAATGGCGTTGTTTGCAATGGTTCCGCCGACGGCGTTTGCTGCATTATTCGGTGTTATGGGGCTGATGGTTTCAATCGTGAGTTTGTTACAAGGCGATTTCTCGGCTCCGCTGATACTCCCGATGGTAGTGTTCGGTTGGCTTGGGGTTTATTCGGGGTGGCGGATCTACTTTGGACTACTGTGGTCGCGACCCAGATTCAGAAGCAAGGTCAGGTTGATGGTCGGCTTGTTGTGCGGAATGCTTGCAGCTGCGGTCATGATTTTCGGTGTTCATCCGCTTAGTGTCAGCATCGCTTTATTTGCGCCCAGCATCATCGCTGCAGCTATTTTGGCCGTGCTGATGTGGAGCAGTCCTGCTGGAAGCCAATGATTATAAACGTCAACCTTACGTGCCATACACTGAGGATTGAGCGGCCCTTAATTCGTGACATACCGAATGTCCGCAACTGGCCGTTAGCTGTCCATTACGAATGGCAAGACGCGCCCCGAATCTGTCTATCAGACATCTTCCTGTGTCCAGGGAGGCTGGGGCGATAAACTTCCTGGTGGACTCCATTCAAGGCTTCTGGCTATTCACAATCCCCATTCCTCCTTCGCAGCCCTGCGGATCCCCTCCAGTAACATCGTGAACGCCGGATTGTCATTGTTTTCGCGCCAGATCAAATGCAACTCGCTCTGCACTCCTTCTCCCAAATCGATATCGCGAAACACCACGTTCTTGAACACGACGCTGGTGGCGCAGCGAGGGACCAGGGCCAAGCCCATTCCGGCGTTGACCATGGCCAGGATGGTCAATGATGAGCCAAGCCATTGCACGTACTCCGGGGCCACGCGGGCGAAGCGGAGCGTGCCGGTCAGCAGCTCGTTGAATGGTTGGTAGGTGGAATGGGCGTACATCAGGAAGGGTTGTGCGTCGAGGTCTTCGACTGACACGGTTTCGGCACTGGCCAGCCGGTGGTTGCCGGGGGCGGCGAGTACGAACGGCTCGCGCACCAGGCTTCGGTGGCGTAACCCGGCTCCAGCAAGGGCGCGCGGACGATGCCTAGGTCGATACGGCGGGCGCGCAGGGCTTCGTGCTGCTGGCAGGTGTTCATCTCCGACAGGTCGATTTTGACATGGGGCTGTTTGAGCCGTGCTTCAGCGATGACTTTGGGCAGAAATTCGTACCCGGCGCTGCCGACGAAGCTGATATCGACCGAGCCGATGTCCCCCTCGGCGAAGCGTCGGGCGGTCACTGCGGCTTGCTGGGCGCGCTCCAGCAGGCTCGGCGCTTCGACGAAGAAGGCGCGGCCGGCGGCGGTGAGGGCGACGCTACGGGTGCTGCGGGTGAACAGCTCGACGCCCAGGTGGTATTCCAACAGTTGGATCTAAGGCGGCAAGCTGCCCATCGTCGATGGCTGCGTGAAGATCTCCCGTGCGCTCGGGCTGGGTCCTGAACTGGATCACGCTCAGATGGGCAAGCTGCACGACCAATACCTGACATGCGGCATTCGACAGCGCGATGACGTGAAACAGATGCAACGTTACAAGCCGGAGTGGAAGACCATCAAACCGCGTTTTTGAGCCCGTCCGGTACTTGGCCTGATGGGGCGCAAGCCCGTCGGGGCGGGGCGGTGGGCAGGGCGCGCTGAACTGTGTCAGCGCGAACACGGGTTTTGATGACCCTGACTTGCGCTGATCCTTGGCGTGGTGGGGGGCATCCCCCCTTGAGGACATAGACCTCCTGGCCGGCGTCTGCCGTCCGCGCCGCTGTAACACACTGTATCTCGCGGCTGTGTGTTGCAACTGCCTTACAAAACCCCTCGCGCCGGGATACACCGGTGATACATCCATCCCTCGAAATGGCCACACCCGAACACGGCGGGCCATGCGAGGTAAGGATCCGGCAAATGCCACCTCCCGCTGACCTCAACCCTGTTCGAGCCATGACCTTGCGACGCGCCGCCCCGGCGGGCAGCGCAAACCCTACGGCGCTGCCGTAATCCATACCGGAGAATTACCATGTCTCGTACCCACTGCACCCTTGGCCTGATCGGCGCCGCCCTGGTCGGCGGAATGTTCCTCAGCGGTTCTGCTTTCGCGGTGCAACCCCTGGCCCAGGGCTACCAACTGGCCTCGGCAAAAACCGCCGGCGAAGGCAAATGCGGTGAAGGCAAATGCGGCGCCGGCACCAAGGTGAGCCAGGCCGAAGGCAAATGCGGGGAGGGCAAGTGCGGCGATGCGTCCTTCTCACGCACCGACAGCAACCATGATGGCAAGGTCTCGCGCGACGAGTTTCTGGTCGTGGCCAAGGATCGCGCCGCCGACTTCGACAAGATCGACAGCAACCACGACGGCTTCATTTCTGAACGCGAGGCCTACGACCATCTGAAGGCCATTTACCAGGCCAACGGCAAGCCGATGCCCGACGGCCTGTTCAGCCACCTGCAAAACGACAAGTCCTGACCTGCCCCCTTGCGCCGCGCCCCTCCTGCCTGGCAGGCGGGGCATCGTGCGTTTTTCCGGAGCCACACCATGAGCATGATCGATAACCCAATCCAGGCCGGGCTCGGCCTGCGCCGTGGGCTGCTACCCGCGCTGCTGGCGATGGAGGACGGCGCGGTGGACTTCCTCGAATGCGCGCCGGAGAACTGGATCGGCGTCGGCGGCGCCTTTGGCGAGGGGCTGGCCAGCCTGGCCGAACGCTTTCCTGTCGCCTGCCACGGGCTGTCGCTGTCACTGGGTGGCAGCGAGCCGTTGGACCGGGCCTTTCTCGTCCGCACGCGACAGTTTCTCGAACGCTACCAGGTCAGCCTGTATAGCGAGCACCTGAGCTATTGCACCGATGACGGCCATCTCTACGACCTGATGCCGATCCCCTTTACCGACGAGGCCATCCAGCATGTCGCCGCGCGCATCCGCGAAACCCAGGAGCGCCTCGGCCGGCGCATCGCGGTGGAGAACATCAGCTACTATGCCGCACCGTACCAGGCACTGAGCGAGATCGACTTCATCACAGCGGTGCTGGAAGAGGCCGATTGCGACCTGCTGCTGGACGTCAACAACCTGTTCGTCAACGCCTGCAACCACGGTTACGACGCCTTGGCATTCCTCCACGCGCTACCGCTGCAACGGGTGACCAGCCTGCATGTCGCCGGCCACTACGACGAAGCCGCGGACCTGAAGATCGACACCCACGGCGCTACGGTGAGGGACGGCGTGTGGGCGCTGCTGGCCGCCGCTTACCAGCGTTTCGGCGTGCACCCCACGGTGCTGGAACGCGATTTCAACTACCCGCCGCTGGTCGACCTGCTGGAAGAAACCGGGCGCATCCGAGCCATCCAGCAGGCCTGTCTTGGCGCGCTTGCCAACAGCAGTGCCGCTCATGTCTGAAACCCTGCGCGAGCAACAATTCACCCTGGCCCGCCACCTGCGCGACCCGGCCCGTCAGGCGCCGCCGCCGGGCATCGAGGCGCGGCGCCTGAAGGTCTATCGCGAGCTGTTCTACAACGCCATCGAAGGGCTGCTGGCCGGCAACTTCCCGGTGCTGCGGTCCACCCTCGGGGATGCACGCTGGCATGCCCGGGTGCGTGACTTCTATGCCGGGCATCGCAGCCAGACGCCACTGTTCACGGGCATCGCCGAAGAGTTCGTCGCCTACCTGCAACAGCAGCAGGCGGATACCGACCCGGCCGCGCCCTGGCAGGTGGAGCTGGCCCACTACGAGTGGGTCGAGTCGCAGTTGTACCTGAGTGACGCCCAGGACCCGTCGCACCAGCAGGACGGTGACCTGCTGACCGGTGTCCCGCTGCTGTCCTGCCTGGCCATGCCGCTGGCGTACCGCTGGCCGGTGACCCGCATCGCTGCGGACCATCAACCCACCGAGGCACCGCAAGTGCCGACCTTGCTGCTGGTGCACCGCGATGCCGGGCACCAGGTGCATTTTGCCCGGTTGGCGCCTCTGGCGTATCACCTGCTGGCCTCGCTGGCCGCTCACCCGCGCAGTGGGCGGGAGCACCTGCAGGCCCTGGCCGCAGCGGCCGGTGGCGATGCCCAGTCCATCCAGCTCCAGGGCCTGGCGCTACTGGAGTCGCTGCGCGCCCAGGGCATCGTGATCGGCACCCAGGTCCACCTCTGAATCCCCACTGCCGCTTCCACACCGGGGGAGGCGTGATCCACGACCGAAAACGAGAAAGCCCTGCAAGCGTAAACCTGCAGGGCTTCTCGGTCAGGCGGACCATCTCACTAAGCCCGTCTTGCGACTAATGCCAGTCAGTCAAGACATTACGCGGACAGTAGCAGCTGGCGAAGCCTGCGTCCGGCTGCGCAGCAGTCGTAAAACAGTCACTGCGGTATTCCAGACAAATCGTGGAAGCAGGATTTGCGACGGCTTCGCCGCCGGACGCAGCCTTCGGCAGCTGCTACGGGGGGCAGTGCTGAACCTGAAATTCCTTAACTGACTGGCATTGCGTCTTGCGACGGGCTTTTTTTGCGGGCTCAGGCCCGTTGCCGGCGCCAGTGCTGGAGCAAGTAGTCCAGGCTCAGTTTGCCCGGTCCGCTCAGCAGCAGCGGCAACAGCGCTACCAGGTAGATGGCCGGCAGTTTGTAGTTGCCAAAACCCTGGTTGCTGATGGCGTAACCCCGGGCCAGTTCGGCGAGGCTCGACCACTGCGCCGGCCAGTGCACGGCGGCGATCGCCACGACCGTCACCACCATCAGTACCAGCGCCGACAGCCGCGTACCCAGGCCCAGCAGCAGGAAGAGGGCGCCGAGCAGTTCGGTCCACATCGACAGTTCCCAGTTGAGGGTGGCGGGCAGGTGGTTGAAGGGGAAGGGAAAGGCGGACTGGATCTGCGCGAACCAGTTTTCGCCGTTCCATTTTTCCCTGCCGGATTCGAAGAACTCCCAGGCGAGGAACACCCGCAGGGCAAGGTCGGCGCTCCAGGCGCCCAGTTGGTTCAGCGGTGCGAGGATGCCGAACAGTTTCCAGCCCGATGGCAAGGCGATGGTTCTCATGGAGAGCTCCTGATTCAACCGGCGACGGCGGGGTGCCGTCGCTTATTGTGTTCAGGATTCTTGCAACCGGTCTTATCGGCAGTGTGTCCGCCGCAGGCCGTTGTGTATCCCAGTGTAGAGGCGGCCCTCAGGCCGCCGGACCGCACAGCTCGATCTGCGCGCACAAGCCGCCGCCGTCGCGGTTGGACAGGGTGAGGGTGCCACCGATGGCCTGGGTCAATTGATGTGCGATGGCCAGCCCAAGGCCGGTGCCGCCGGTGCTGCGGTTACGTGAGGTTTCCAGGCGGTAGAAGGGTTTGAGCACTTCTTCCAATTCCTCGACGGGGATGCCGGGGCCGTTGTCCAGCACTCGGATCAGCGTCGTATGGCCTGCGCCGGAACGGACTTCCAGCTGCGCGGCGCCGGTGAACTTGAGGGCGTTGTCGATCAGGTTCACCAGCACCCGGCGCAAGGCATGGGGCCGGGTTTCGATCACTGCACCATTCTTCGCGCACAGGTCCACCTGCTGGCCGCTGTCCTGGTAGTCGAACACCAGGCTGTCGAGGAAGGCGTCAAGGTTCACCCGGCAACTGGCCTCGGTGCTGCCCTCCACGCTACGGGCATAGGCCACGCCTTCGCGCACCAGATGCTCCATGGCTTCGAGGTCGTTCCACAGCTTGTCCTTCTCGGCGGACGTGTCCATGAACTCGACCCGCAGCTTCATGCGCGTGATGGGCGTCTGCAGGTCGTGGGAGATGGCGGCCAGCAGTTGCATGCGTTCTTTCAGGTAGGCAGCGATGCGCGCCTGCATGGCATTGAAGGCCACCGCCGCGTAGACCACTTCCCGCGGCCCGGTTTCATCCAGGTGCGGCCCGGGGGCGTTGGGGTCGAGACGGTCCACCGCCTGGGCCAGGCGCGTCAGCGGGCGAATCGCGGTTTTCACGGCCAGCCAGGTGCACAGCAACAACACGGCGAGCTGGATCAGCAGCACGATCGGTAGCCATGTCGACAGGGGCACCGGTGCCGGGGTCACGTCAACGGTCAGCGGTTTGCCGTCGGCCATGTGCAGATGGACCTGGAAGTGGGGGACCGGCCCGGGGATGGTCTGGAAGTCCAGCGCGTACTGGCGACCGATGGCCTTGTCGAGGGACAGTGCCGCAATGGGCGCCTCGTCCAGGTCCAGCGCCTGGCCCGGTTCGCCGTCGTCGAGGCGGTAGCGGTAGGTGTGCCGCTCCAGCCGTGGCAGCCAATCCGCGCGTTCCGCCGCCGGCAGGCGGTCGAGGATCGCCACCGAGGTGGACACGTCCCGTTCCAGGTTGCCCAGCATCATCGAGCGCGCGCTCTGGTAGCGCTCGTAGAACTGGAAGCTGAAGGACAACCCGTAGGCCAGTACCAGCCCGGTGAAGAAGATCAGCGCGAGGCGCGAGGCGAGGGTGCGCGGCCAGCGCGGCAGGCTCTTCACGATTGTGGCTCGACCAGTTGCACGGGCAGGGAGAACACATAACCTTCGCTGCGTACTGTCTTGATGTAGGCCGGCTCGCGGGCGTCGTCCTGCAAACGCTGGCGCAGGCGGCTGACCAGCAGGTCAATGGAGCGGTCGAAGATATCCGCCTCGCGGCCCTGGGTGAGATTGAGCAACTGCTCGCGGCTGAGCACCCGTTGCGGGTGGTCGAGGAACACTCGCAGCAGACGGTACTCGGCGCCGCTCAACGCGACCAGGGTGCTGTCGCCGTCCAGCAGGTGACGCGCGGTGGTGTCCAGGCGCCACTGGCCGAAGCCGATCAGCCGGCTGCTTTCGCTGATGGTCATGTTCGGCGGCAGCATGCGCGTGCGGCGCAGCACGGCATTGATGCGCGCCAGCAGCTCGCGCGCAGAGAAGGGTTTGGTCAGGTAGTCGTCGGCGCCCATTTCCAGGCCGATGATGCGGTCGGTTTCGTCGTTGCGTGCGGTCAGCATCAGCACCGGCGTGGCCTTGTGCTTGCCGGCGCGCAGCTCGCGACACAGTAGCAGGCCGTCGTCGCCGGGCATCATGATGTCCAGCACGATCAGGTCGACCGCGTTGGATTCGAGGAAGGCGCGCATCTGCCGGCCGTCGGCAACGATGGTGGTGCGCAGTCCGTTCTTCTTCAGGTAGTTGCCTACCAGTTCCCTGATCTCGCGATCATCGTCAACGATCAGGATGTGATCGACATGCTCCATCGCCCGGCACCTGTGCTGTGGTTGTGCCCTGAAGTGTACAGAGCCCGATGGCACTTGCCTGCCGCGCTTTGTATTGCAGTGTATCCAGTGCGCCGGCAGATACGTGGAGAGGCAACCGGCCCCCGTCACGGACACATCCGCAACAACTCCCAAGCCTGAAATGAATGCCAACGGGGAGGGGGCTTCCTCCTCGCAGTGAAGCGAATCACTCAACAGACCAGCCCGTTGCACTGATCCGTGTTTTTCTTCGCTACCTGCATCTGTATCGAAACCAGCGTCCGTCGGACAATGATCCTCCCGGCCGGCCTCACCAGTTGAGCCTGATGGGAGAGTCGCTATGTGACTCGATTTTCGCTGTACCGCAAACCTCTCATTCAGGAGGCCTAATGGCTAAGCTTGCAATTTTCTTGGGCGGATTTTTAGCGTTAACGATCGTGATTGGTATTCTTGCGACAATCTCTCCGACATAAGGAGAGGCTAGTCATGTCGCTGTTGCCCGCCGGCAAGCGCCTTGCGAGATAAGCTGCAAGTTCGCTTGCCAGTTCATTGGCGCTTTTATCGTGAATAAATTCGCTCCTGCAACTATCTATTCAAATCCGCGCCAGCGCCTGGGCCAGGTCGGCGCGCAGGTCTTCGACATCCTCGACACCCACTGACAAACGCACCAGCGCATCGCCGATGCCGAGCTGCGCACGGGTGTCTGCGGGAATGCTGGCGTGGGTCATGATCGCCGGGTGCTCGATCAGGCTTTCCACCCCGCCCAGGCTCTCGGCCAAGGCAAAGATCTGCACACTCTCGAGGAAACGCTTGGTGCCGGCCAGGTCGCTGTTCAGGTCGAGGGAAATCATCCCGCCGAAACCGCGCATCTGCCGCTGCGCCAGTTCGTGCTGCGGGTGCGACGGCAGGCCCGGATAATAGACGCGCGCCACCTGCGGCTGACGCGCAAGCCATTGCGCCAGCTCCAGCGCGTTGCTGCAGTGGCGTTCCATGCGCAGCGCCAGGGTCTTCACGCCGCGCAGGGTGAGAAACGCGTCGAACGGCCCGGCGATAGCACCCACCGCGTTCTGCAGGAAGCCCAGGCGCTCGGCCAGTTCGGCGTTCTGTCCGACCACCGCGATGCCGCCGATCACGTCGGAGTGGCCGTTCAGATACTTGGTCGTCGAGTGCAGCACGATATCGAAACCCAGCTCCAGCGGGCGCTGTATCCACGGGCTGGCAAAGGTGTTGTCGGCCACACAGATGATGCCTCGCTCGCGACAGATGCGCGCGATGGCGGCGAGGTCAGTGAGGCGCAGCAAGGGATTGCTCGGCGTCTCGACCATGACCATTTGCGTGTCGTCCTGCAGCGCCGCTTCGAAGGCCGCCAGGTCTGTCAGATCGACGAAGCTGAAGCGATGCCCGGCGCTGCGCCGGCGCACCTTGTCGAACAGTCGGAAAGTACCGCCGTACAGGTCGTTGCCGGAGACGATGTGCGCGCCAGTGTCGAGCAGTTCGAGCACGGTGGAGATCGCGGCCAGCCCGGAGGCGAAGGCGAATGCACGGGTACCGCCTTCGAGGTCTGCCACGCAACGTTCCAGCGCCCAGCGCGTGGGGTTGTGCGAGCGCCCGTAGTCGAGGCCCTTGTGTACACCGGGGCTCTGCTGCGCATAGGTGGAGTTGGCGTAAATCGGCGGCATTAGCGCCCCGGTGGAAGGGTCCGGCGCCTGTCCGGCATGGATCACCCGGGTGGCGAAGGCGCGTGGCGCGGCGGTTTCGTCGTGCTGACTCATGGCAGGGATCTCCGCAAGTGATTGAGCAGGTCGACGCGGGTAATCAGGCCGTGGAAGCCCGAGGCGTCTTTGATGATCGCCACCAGCCCACGGTCGAGCTCCGCCTGCAGTTCAGCCAGACTGGCGCCGGGCGGCAGCGTTTCCAGCTTGTCGGTCATCGCGCTGGTGACGGTCATACGGAAGTGCGAAGCGTCTTCGTGCACGCCAAGCAGAATATCGGACTCGTCGATCACGCCGACCAGCCGCTGTCCGTCCACCAGCACCGGCAGTTGCGACACATCAGCCAGGCGCATGCGCTGGAAGGCGGTAAGCAGCGTGTCGTCCGGGCCCACGCTGATCACCCGGCCATCCTCGAAGCGCCGCGCGATCAAGTCGCGCAGATCACCGTAGTGCTTACGCTGCATCAGGCCCTGATCGGTCATCCACTGGTCGTTGTAGACCTTCGACAGGTAGCGGGTGCCGGTGTCGCAGACGAAGCTGACCACCCGCTTCGGCTCGGTTTGCTCGCGGCAGTAGCGCAGTGCCGCCGCCAGCAACGTGCCGGTCGAAGAGCCGCCGAGAATGCCTTCGGCGCGCAGCAGTTGGCGGGCATGATCGAAGCTTTCCTCGTCGCTGATCGAATAGGCCTGGCGCACGCTGGAAAGGTCGGCAATAGACGGAATGAAGTCTTCGCCGATGCCTTCCACCGCCCAGGAGCCGGGCGTACCGAGGGTGCCGCTGCGGCTGTATTCGGCGACCACCGAGCCGACGGGATCGGCCAGCACCATGGCCAGGTCCGGCTGCACGCGGCGAAAGAAACGGGTCAGCCCGGTCAGCGTGCCGGCCGAACCGACGCCGACGACGATGGCATCCAGATCATGCTGAGTCTGCGCCCAGATCTCCGGAGCGGTGCTGCACTCGTGGGCCAGCGGGTTGGCCGGGTTGTTGAACTGATCGGCGAAGAAGGCGTCGGGAATCTCCTGCGTCAGCCGCGCAGCAACATCCTGGTAGTAGTCGGGATGGCCCTTGCCGACGTCGGAGCGGGTGATGTGCACCTCGGCGCCCATCGCCTTGAGGTGCAGGACCTTCTCGGTGGACATCTTGTCCGGCACCACCAACACCACCCGGTAACCCTTGGCGCGGCCGACCAGGGCCAGGCCGAGGCCGGTGTTGCCGGCGGTGGCTTCGACTATGGTGCCGCCGGGTCGCAGGCGGCCATCGCGCTCGGCGGCGTCGATCATCGCCAGGCCGATACGATCCTTGATCGAACCACCGGGGTTCTGCGATTCGAGCTTGAGGAACAGCGTACACGGACCGGTATCGAAGCGGCTGACACGCACCAGCGGCGTATTGCCGATCAGTTCGAGCACGGCGGGGCGGGAGTCGTTCGGCATGTCGTCACCTCGCTGCAGCAATCGGCACTGGATGGACAGCAACCTGCGGCGAGTTATCGTGCGCCAGTTGCTGGCAATGTCTCGCTTGGAACATAGGCCGGGATTGCGCCGCCCGCAACCTTGCGCAGCCAGCCGGTAGCGTCGCCGCCGAAACGACAACCATCCGGATGAACACAATTGCAGTGCGCTCAACCTCTGCGCACATTTACGCCTACGCCAGCCAGAGCCGCGTCATTGCCTTCATTGCACAGGCGGCGCAGTCGGTCTGTCTGGAGCGCAAGATGATGGTGTTGGCTTTGGTGACGTGCGAGCGCTGGTTCTCGATGACGAATTTACTGGTGCATCGAAGACGGCTCCTTAAGACAGCTCTGCTACAGGTCTGTTAATGCTGATGGGCAAGGGATGCGATGCGTTTATGCGGTCTTCCAGTCTTTTCACGAACGCTTCGGCTTCTGCATAACTGCGAAATTTGACGCACCATGCATCCATCCAGACAACCCAGCTTTCGGGCGTGTTCACTTCCTCGATTCTGATCAGCATCACTGGAGCCCTTTCTTCGTGAGGTGGTGCAGGTCAATTACGGGCCCAGGCAAAAAAGCTCGTACCATTTCGAGATCTCAATAGCGACTCGCAAGCGGCGCAGGCACCTGGTTGACGGGTTTCATCTGAGGGTTTTTCTCAGCGACTCAATTCCCTTTCTGACGGACTCGGCGTTCAAGTCGAGTGTGGCGACAGCTCCAAGAGCGGTGCTGGAAACGCCAGTGGATCCCCTCTGATCGATCCACATCGCTATCGACTCAATGGCGTCGGCAAGCGCGAGCTGGTTTTCGTGGAGGGTTTCGAGTATGTCCGGCAGTTGGGGCGTTGCTGGCATGGCGACATTTCCTCAGAGTGAACTGAAAAGCCTAGCAGCGTCATGGCTAGTGTGCCGGAGCATCACGGTTATCCAGGTAGATTGGCCGGGTGTCTGTTCATTTGAAAAGGTTAGAGGGTGTCATCTTGGCGTCATCGAACTAATGGCAAGATCCTCGCAAACCGTCTTCAGCGCACAGCAGGCATCCGCCTGCTGGTTGATGAATTTGCAAGGAATCCCCCATGAAAGGCGACGCCTCCCTGTTTGCGGCCATTGACCTGGGTTCCAATGCGTTTCGCA
Organism: Pseudomonas sp. GW821-FHT02H09; assembly: GCF_059421425.1. Lineage (NCBI taxonomy): Bacteria > Pseudomonadati > Pseudomonadota > Gammaproteobacteria > Pseudomonadales > Pseudomonadaceae > Pseudomonas > Pseudomonas sp. GW821-FHT02H09. The sequence continues at coordinate 10,415 of NZ_JBWKVA010000038.1, read as the reverse complement.
TGATGATTGGTCAGTCGGTCAAACGGAACCAGCAGTTCGTGATCCAGGAAGTGAAAACCCTGCGTGAGCCCGTCCGTTTGGCAGAGGGATTTCAAGGCGGGGATCTGGATGAGTTGGCGCTGGATCGGGGATGGCAAGCGCTCGCGCGATTTGGCAAAAAATTACGCGGCTTTGAGGCGGGTCGTGTGCGGGCAGTGGCGACCAGTGCGGTGCGCGAAGCTGATAATGCTCAACTGTTTCTGGGCAGCGCGGAGCGGCACCTGGGTTTTCGTATTGACGTCATCTCCGGGCATGAAGAGGCGCAACTGGTGTATGCCGGTGTTGCCCATAGGATACCTGGTGCAGAGAGTATGCGACTGGTCGTGGATATCGGCGGCGGCTCCACTGAATTGATTCTTGGGAGGGGCGTTCAGCCCCTTGTCACCGAAAGTATTGCCATTGGCAGCGGCACCATTGGTGCGCGTTACTTTCAAGGGGGTCGTATCACGGCTCAGGCGCTCCTGGAGGCTGAGCGTGTGGCCACTCTACAGTTTGAAAAAGTGGTGCGCCGTTATCGCGCGCGGGGTTGGCAGCAGACTATCGGCTCTTCAGGTACCGCACGGATGCTGGCCAAAGTGCTCAAGGCCAACGGATTGAACGACTATGACCAAGGTGGTATCACCTACGGCGGTCTGTTGCGCCTGTCGTTGCGTCTGCTCGAAGTGGGGCATGTCAAACAACTCAAATTGGCGGGCTTGCAAAGCCATCGCCTGAGCATCCTGCCTGGCGGTCTGGTGGTCATGCTGGCGGCGTTCAAGGTATTTGGCATCCCGCATATGACGCCATCCGAGCCAGGCTTAAGGTTCGGGGTTCTTCATGGTCTGATGTGTAAACACTAATCACGGACAGCTACCTGAGAGAAGCAGGTATCAGCGAGGTGAACCGCCTCTGGATTCATTGCCGCTCCCGAACTTGCAGCCTGATGGCTGCTCTATCTACGGATGCAGAGGCCGATACCGTATGCTCCGGCGACTGGCCCGCCAGCGATATCTGAATCCAAGTCTCAAGTGCCCGGGCGCTCTATGAGCGCTCGGAGTAGCAAAGAAATCCTCTCTCGACATCCAATCGCATGTCCTTGATGCCCTTCACGCAGATATCCACGCGTATCGGGGGGGGGGCAACCGTCATCCTGGCCACCTTACTGCTCAGAATGTTTGCCTGATCTCAGGTAAGGACAGAGTCCCGCTCACGACCCGGCGGGCGAATTCGCTGAATCAGGCAATAGAAGAAACAGATCCGGCAACTCGCTCCGGGCACTGCACCACATACTTCGAGCACCACGATTCACCGCCGATGACTCATCCGGATCGGCTGATGTTTCGTGCTGTCTGCCATTCAAATCCATGGAAATTCATACGATGAAGAAGCTCGTCATAGGTGGTGTTGCTGCGATCATCCTGGCGCTTGCCACCACCAGCCAGGCACAGGATGCGCAACCGCACGGCTACATGATCGCCAACTACGAAATCAAGGATCAGGCAACGTTCCAGAAGTACATGGAAGCGGCCGGGCCGCTCGCGCCGAAATACGGCGGCAAGGTGATCGTTTTCAACCTCAACGCACCAGTAGTCGAAGGCAAGCCAAAGTCGGTGATGGCTATCGCTGAGTTCCCAACTCTTGCCGACGCTCAGCGCTTCTACAACTCTGCTGAATACACCGCGGCGAAGAAACTTCGCATCGCGGCCACCCAAGGCTCGGTCGTGATCACTGAAGGATTGGTGCCTGCGCAGCAGTAGTGGGGGTCGATGCACAAGGGGCGTTCTGTTCCCCCAACACTCAGCTGAATCGACTTCTCAACGGTAATCAGGAGCTTGATATGGGCAACCCCCGTGACATCACTGTTCAGCCGCAGAGTGTCCCTGCTCACGGCCGTCGACAAATTCTGAAAGCAGGCGCGGCCCTCGCCGCGCTGCCGATTGTGGCCGCCACACTCGGAGCCGTTCAGGCTGCGGACAAGCAAACCAGCACAGGTATCAAAATGCCCGAAGTAAAATCCGACGAGTTCATCAATGGTCTGGCCGACTTGATGGCGCATTCGACGCGTACGCCCATCTTGAGATGGCCGAATGAGTACGACATGGAGTACGAGGAGATCTTCTTTCCGGCAATGGATGGCGTGACAATCGAGGGCTGGTTCATTCCGGGCAAATCAGACCGGCTCATCATCTGCAACCATCCGATGCCCTGCAACCGCTACGGCTACCCGGGGCACCTGGAGCCCTGGACAAATTTTGGTGGCTTCGAGGTGAACTTCCTGCCGGAATACAAAATTCTGCACGAGGCGGGCTACACCATTATTGCCTACGACATGCGCAACCATGGCCGCAGCGGAACGGGCAGCGGTGGGGTCAATGGCCACGGTGTGCTGGAGTACCGTGACGTGATTGGCTCCTTGCGCTATGCGAAATCCCGGTCCGACACCAAGGACATGAAGACCGCGCTGTACAGCCGCTGCCTGGGTGCCAATGCCACCATCGTGGGGATGAAAAAGCACCCGCAAGAGTTCCAGCACATCAAGGCGATGATTGCGCTGCAACCGGTGACGCCGCGAGTCTTCGTCGAAACCGCCATGCAAACGCAAAAAATCGCCGATGGTGTCGAACGATTCGACGTGGCCTTCCACACGCGCACGGGCTATCGCCTGGCCGACGTCTGGCCGATGGAATATGCCAGGGCCGTGACCGTTCCGACCCTGGTCGCCCAGGTCCGTAACGATTTTCTGACCAAGCCGTCGAACGTGCAGGAGATCTTCGATACCCTCTCTTCGCGCGACAAGAAACTGTTCTGGATTGAGGGGACGGACCAGCGTTTTCAGGGTTACAACTACTTCGGGACTCATCCTGAACTGATGCTGGAGTGGTTTGATTCCCACTTTGCATGACCCACAAACGGGATTGCTGAATCGAGCCGGCACAACGGGCCGCCAGCCTGTTGACTGAGCCGCGGATGACCGCGACGGTTAACGCCTGGGTTGGATCAAGGAGAGTATCCAACCATCCACCATTTTACTGCCTGAAATGAAGGCGTCAGGTCAGGCAGCGAATTTGCGACTGCACAGAGCGCTATGCTTTGAGCATTGAGTCAAACGCTTGGAGTTGACAGTGCGTCCCGAAGATAAAGTAAATACGCCCAGCGCCGTAGATACCAGCGCGCTTGCTCGCGCAATTGCCCGAATTGCCCCGACTGATGGCGATTACAACACCGCGCTTCCTGCACTCACTGTTCATCGGCGCAAGGCCGCGACGGCGCCGATGCACTGCCTCTACGGGCTTGGGCTGGGGGTGACGGTCCAGGGCGCAAAGCAGGTGATGGTGGCGGACGAAGTGCTGTCCTATGCTGCGGGCCAATCGATGCTCAGCACCGTTGACCTGCCCGTGGTTTCTCATGTGACGCGGGCCAGCGTTTCGCAGCCTTTTCTCGGCTTGATGCTGTTACTGAACAGTACAACGATCATGCGCATTGCCGCCGAGATGCAATTACCGCAGCCGCCGAAGGACTGTGTTTATCGACCGATCACGGTGCAGACGCTGGATGCGGCCACCCTCGATGCCCTGGTCAGGCTGGTTGACCTGCTGGACGAAGCGGTGTTGCTGCCGCAACTGGCGCCACTGATTCAGGACGAAATCATCGTGCGGCTGCTGACCGGTCCCCACGGTCCGCAGTTGCGCCACATCGTCACCGCCGGTTCGCCCAGCCAGCAGATCGCCAAGGCGGTGGCCTGGCTCAAGCTGAATTTCTGTCTGCCGCTGCGCATGGATGAACTGGCTGCCCGGGCGCACATGAGCCCCTCAACGTTCCGTCAGCACTTTCGTGCCGTCACCGGCATCAGCCCGCTGCAATACCAGAAGCAGTTACGGTTGCAGCAGGCCAGGCAATTGATGCTTAGCGAAAACGTCGATGCCGGCAGCGCGGGCGACCGGGTGGGCTACGTCAGCCCATCCCAGTTCAGCCGCGAATACAGCCGGTTGTTTGGCGAGCCGCCGCAGCGGGACATCAAGCGCATGCGCGTGCATTGATGGCAGGCCATTGCTGATTCTGGCGGTGTTGGCGACGACGATCGGGATCAGCATTGGCCTCCTCATCATCCCGCGCGTCGTGGTTTCATCGGCTCTGTCAGTCGTAGGCGAGGGAGGAAGACAGCGCTCGGTAGGCGTCGGCCTGGGCGCGGAGATCGTTGGCCTTGGCCTCGAAGGTCTGTACGGCATCGGCACCGGCGGCGAAACGGGCAGGGGGCTTCTCGAGCCCGGCCAACTGCACGAGAGCGGTGGCGAGCCTGGCGGGATCACCGCCCTGCTTACCGTCCATGCTGTTCCAGGCCGCGATGGTCTCCCTGGTGCGTTGCACGTAGTCGTCAATGTTGGGCGTGGCGTAGGTGGTCGAGCTGGTGGTGAGCAGCTCGGTGCGAAAGAAACCGGGCTCGACCAGCATCGTCTGAATACCGAAGGGGGCGATCTCCGGGGTGAGCGATTCCATCCAGCCTTCGATCCCGAATTTTGCCGCGGCGTACGCTGAGCAGAACAGTCCACCGGTGATGCCGGCCGTGGAGGAGAGGGTGAGCAACAGGCCGCAGCGCTGTTTGCGCATCACCGGCAACACGGCGCGCGTGATGTTCATCGGGCCAAACAGCAGCGTCTCGATCTGATCGCGGACCTGCTCGGGGCTGAGCTCTTCGAAGAAGCCCGCGTAAAAATTGCCTGCGTTGTTGACGAGCACATCGATGCGACCGAACTTTTCGACAGCCGCCTTGGCCGCGGCCTGGGCGTCCTCAAGGCGGGTGATGTCGAGCTTGATGGTCAACAGGTCAGCGTGGGCGCCAAGTGCTGCCGCGACCTTCTCGGGATTGCGACCGGTGGCGACGACTGCGTGGCCGGCGGCCAGCGCCGCCTTGGCGATGTCTACGCCCAGCCCGCGACCTGCGCCGGTGATCATCCAGACTTTTTTCTCAGTCATGTGCTGTTCCTCATTTCTCGTTGTGTGCGTGCTGCTCGGGAGGCGGGTTTTAACGGTGGCTGGTCATGCATCACGAATGAAGGTGAGCAAGTGGCAAGCGTAAAGCGTTTGTTCCCGCTGCCATTGTCTGCGGCCCGCTGTGAAACAGCTTGCATGGATCGGTGCATTTCTTGCCTGAAATGACGGAATTGCATCAGAAACGCCCGATGGATTTTTCTCGATATCGGGGGGGATTCGGCGCTCGGAGTAGACGATTCAATCGGATCGCAAGCGCGTAGCTGAATCACCCCGTCGGCCTGATGGGCATACACCAGCACGGCAAACGCCCATCTGCTTGCCTTCCGGGTTTTCGAGCTAATTCACGAACGGCCCGACGATGGCGCTGTAAACTGGCCGCGCAAAAGGCGTTGCCTCATTGAATGCCCCTGCGGACTTGGCGGACCGAGCCCGCTGACGATGTCGGGCCCACCGCCCATACACGACCGCCCCTTTACCACCTCAAGCAAGAGATCCCCATGGCAAACCACGACCTCACCTTCATCCCCGACCCCGACCCGGAATCCATCTCCTCTGACGTCGCCGGTTTTGGCGGCCTGCTGGTCTCCACTCAGATTCCCACCCGCGCCGATGGCAGCCTGGAGCTGGGCGACATCGCCCTGCAGAGCGAGTGCACCCTGCAGGCGCTCAAGGTAGCGCTGGAGCGCGCCGGCAGTTCCATGGACCGGGTCCTGCATTTGACCATCTACCTCACCGACATGGCCGACCGCGCCGCCTTCAACGAGGTCTACCAGCGCTTCTTCGCCAAGCCCTGGCCGGTTCGCGCCGCCGTTGGCGTGGCCGCCCTGGCGGTCGAAGGCATGCGCGTGGAAGTCACCGCGATGGCGGCCCGGGGCTGAACCCGCGGGCTTATTCCGTGAGCTTATCCGGCGGCCCCGCTCAGCGAGCGGCCGCCACCGGGCAGCACACGGGTGCCGGTCAAGCGTTTCGCCGCTACAATGCGTGCCTTGACCGTGACAAGCCAGACTAAAAAAAATGTCCCTACCCAAGCATCACCTGGAACTGCTCAGCCCCGCCCGCGACGTGGCCATCGCCCGCGAGGCCATCCTGCATGGCGCCGACGCCGTGTACATCGGAGGCCCGAGCTTCGGCGCCCGCCACAACGCCTGCAACGAGGTGAGCGATATCGCCCAATTGGTGGAGTTCGCCCGTCGTTACCACGCCCGGGTGTTCACCACCATCAATACGATCCTGCACGACAACGAGCTGGAGCCGGCCCGCAAGCTGATCCACCAACTGTACGATGCCGGCGTCGACGCGCTGATCGTCCAGGACCTGGGTGTGATGGAGCTGGATATCCCGCCGATCGAGCTGCACGCCAGCACCCAGACCGACATCCGCACCCTGGCACGGGCCAAGTTTCTCGATCAGGCCGGTTTCTCCCAACTGGTATTGGCCCGCGAGCTGAACCTCCAGGAGATCCGCGCCATCGCGGACGAGACCGATGCAGCGATCGAGTTCTTCATCCACGGCGCACTGTGCGTGGCGTTCTCCGGCCAGTGCAACATTTCCCACGCGCAGAACGGTCGCAGTGCCAACCGTGGCGACTGCTCCCAGGCCTGCCGCCTGCCTTACACCCTCAAAGACGACCAGGGCCGCGTGGTTGCCTTCGAGAAACACCTGCTGTCGATGAAGGACAACAACCAGAGCGCCAACATCCGCGCCCTGGTAGAGGCCGGCGTACGCTCGTTCAAGATTGAGGGGCGCTACAAGGACATGGGCTATGTGAAGAACATCACCGCCTATTACCGCCAGCGCCTGGACGATGTCCTCGAAGACCGTCCGGACCTGGCCCGTGCTTCCAGCGGCCGCACCGCGCACTTCTTCATGCCCGACCCGGAAAAGACCTTCCACCGTGGCAGCACCGATTATTTCGTCAGCGAGCGCAAGATCGACATAGGCGCCTTCGACACGCCAACCTTTACCGGCCTGCCGGTGGGTGTGGTGGAGAAGGTCGGCAAGCGCGATTTGCAGGTGGTGACCCATGAACCGTTGTCCAACGGTGATGGCCTCAACGTGCAGGTCAAGCGCGAAGTGGTGGGCTTTCGCGCCAACATCGCCGAACCCAAGGGCGAGTTCGAGGAGGACGGCGAAAAACGCTACCGTTACCGCGTCGAGCCCAACGAGATGCCGGAAGGGATGTACAAGCTACGGCCGAACCACCCGCTGAGCCGCAACCTGGATCACAACTGGCAGCAGGCCCTGCTCAAGACCTCCGCCGAGCGCCGGGTGGGCCTTGCCTGGGTCGCTCGCCTGCGCGAGGAACGCCTGGAACTGACCGCCACCAGCGAGGAGGGCATCAGCGCCAGCGTCGCCCTGGACGGTCCGTTCGGCCTGGCCAACAAGCCGGAACAGGCCCTGGAGCAACTGCACGACCTGCTCGGCCAGCTGGGTACTACCGAGTACCACGCCACGGACGTCAAACTGGATGCACCGCAGGCGTACTTCATCCCCAACTCGCAGCTCAAGGCCCTGCGCCGCGAAGTCATCGAAGCGCTGACCGCGGCCCGCATCAATGCCCACCCACGGGGCGGACGCAAGGCCGAGACCACGCCGCCACCGGTGTACCCGGAGTCGCATCTGTCGTTCCTGGCCAACGTCTATAACCAGAAGGCCCGCGACTTCTATCACCGTCACGGGGTCAAGCTGATCGACGCGGCCTTCGAGGCCCACGAGGAGACCGGCGAGGTGCCGGTGATGATCACCAAGCACTGCCTGCGCTTCTCCTTCAACCTGTGCCCCAAGCAAGCCAAGGGCGTCACCGGCGTGCGCACCAAGGTCGCGCCGATGCAGCTGATACACGGCGACGAGGTGCTGACGCTGAAGTTCGACTGTAAGCCCTGCGAGATGCACGTGGTCGGCAAGATCAAGGGTCACATCCTTGACCTGCCGCAACCGGGCAGCGCGGTGCAGTCGGTCGTCGGGCACATCAGCCCAGAGGACCTGCTCAAGACTATCCCTCGTGGCCCGCACTGAGTGACGGGCGAGCGCGAAGTTACGGCACCGCGCCCGCGCGCTTGGCCAAACTTCGCGCGATCAAGGGGCAGGAAACCATCCAGGACAAGCGCTGCATCGTCCGCGCAGAACCTGGTCTACGTATAGCTCTTCTTGCTCATTTCCTTACTCCTTGTAGAGGGAGGGTTGGTGGTGAATCGGTAGGCGCTCAGCTGTGCGAGAAGTACTGCTTCAGGCCATACACGAGGCCGGCGAAGGGCATGCCGAGCGCAGCGTAGACGGCCTCGGCTTCGGGTGCGGCGTTGTCGGCCAGAATCTCAACGGCGACGCTCGAATAACCGACGGGGATCACGCCGGCCTGTTGCATGCGCGCCACGCCCATGGCGACTTGCGTCTGGGTGAAGCCGCCGGAAGCATCGATCACTGCATAGCTGTTGTAGCCGTCGGCAATTGCCGAGATCGCCGGGAAGGCGAGGCAAACGTCGGTCGAGATACCCGTCACGATCAGGTTCTTGCGGCCGGTCGCCTTGACCGCATCGACGACGCGACGCTCGTCCCAGGCATTGACGGTGGTGCGCTCGATGCGCTTCACACCCGGCAGCGCTTCGACGAGCTCAGGGATCAGCGGCCCCCACATCCCCTCGGTCGTCGTAGTGACGATGATCGGCAACTTCAGCGCCAGCGCTGCCTTGGCCAGGCCGACGACGTTGTGCTTGAGGGCCAGTGTGTCGATGTCGCGCACGCCGGTGTAAAGGCCGACCTGATGGTCGACCAGCAGCAGGATGGCATTTTCGCGGGTCAGGCGTTCGTGGAGCTGGGGCGAGTTCATGGCAAGGCTCTCCGGGGCGGGTTGAGATGCATTAACCTTGGCGCTGGGACAATCCGAGAACAATTAGCCAAAATGAGAACCATCGTCTATACGACGGGACGATAAGTCGACGCGAGACGTCGGCTGCCGTGTGCACCGAGGGCTGCCGATGCTCGATCTCAGTGACGTCTACTACTACGCCAGGGTGGTCGAACACCAAGGCATCACGGCTGCGGCTCGGGCGCTCGACGTACCCAAGTCTAGCATCAGCCGGCGCATCCTCGTGCTGGAGGCATCGCTGGGTGCACGGCTGATTCAGCGCACGTCACGGCGTTTTGTCGTGACGGAAATCGGCGCGGAGTTCCATCGCCACGCGCTGGCCCCGCCGTTGAAGGTGGCTCGTCCGGTGTTATTGCTCAGTGGACACCTTCAGATCGCAAGAAAGGGCGTTGGCGGCCCGGATGCTGCGGCGCAGTTCGGGAAGTCGAGCCTGTGTTTGGTCGGGCGCTAAAGCCACGTATTCACCACTCGTCGATCCAGCTCCTCCCAATCCGCTATGCCCAGCACCCGCGTGGTGTTCAACCCGCGCAAATAACCGCGCAACTGATTGGCGGTGGCCCGCGCAAGCTCCGGGTCGGGCGCGTTTTCGCACAACAGTACGGTTTCGTATTGGATCAAATACTCGGCCACCCGGTCACGGAAATCGGGCAAAACGGCGTCGCGGATCAGGTCAAAAGTTCTCAAGGAGAGATCCTCATCAATCTTTTCTGGTTGTGATGGAGTGTGCATCCGTCTGCACGGCGCGCAACTATTGCTAGAAGTGATAATGACCATTACGAAACGCAAGTTCTGCTTTGTCGGCAATAGTCGGAAAATCGCCTCCATCGAACACGCGGCTCAAGAACTTTGCTCCATGAAGACATTGACCCGACTGGCTCTGGTCAGCCCAGCTGACGGGCGGAGTGGTTACTGCACCTGGTTGAACACACAAAACACCAATGGCAATGGCGGCGCTCGTGACGCAGTTCCGCTGTTTGATGAACCGAACCTTTTATTTTCAGGATGAGACCGATGCGCCCTTTTTTCGTGTCTGCCACGGCGTTTGCCTCTTTGCTGCTCGCCGGTTGTGCCTCCGCGCCGAACGATCCGACCCTGACCTTGCAGACCAACAAGACCCCTGCCCAATACGCCGACTGCGTCGTACCGAAATTGCAGGGCAGTGCGTTGAACCCGACTGTCTCGCAGACCCAGCGCAGCTACCGGATCGTGGTGCCGAGCAAAGTCTCGGCGGACAACGTGCTGGAAGCCTACAAGGCCGGGAACGGCGGCAAGGTGTTCATCTACGAGCGGCATTTGCTGGCCTCGAACTTCCTGCCTTCGAGTTTTGAACGCGCCGCACAGGATTGCATCTGACCCCGGCCCGTAAACGCTTTTCATAGAGCTCCTTTGGTTGGCCGCAACCAACCAATTTTTTTGCCCCGCACCGCATTCGGTTGCGGGGCTTTTTTTTCTGCGAATCAACTAAGGCTTTGATCGTTCCCACGCTCCCGCGTGGGAATGCATCCGGTGACGCTCTGCGTCATCTCTACAGCGGACGCAGAGCGTC
>NZ_JBWKVA010000037.1:0-26949 GCF_059421425.1 Pseudomonas sp. GW821-FHT02H09 | reverse complement strand
TTACTGGGAGGGTTCGCACTGGCGCGGCATGTGTGCACTGCTGGCACCTCTGCTGGACCGATAGCCGAGCGCATCGGACCGGCTGCGTTGCCAGGGATAACTGGTTTTTGCATCAGGTAGATAACGGCCAGAAACGGACACCCGGGAACGCCTGCTCACGGCCCCAAGCTGCGGGAGTGACTGTCAGTCTGGAGCGCAGAGCTCCGGTCGTTACCTGTTGCAACCGACCTCAAGAGAACCCGCATTGATTTCATTCAATGCGAGCAGTTAGGGAATGAATCTGATTGGTCGCAGAGGCAGGCGTGTTTGCTCGACCATGCGCCTGCTCGCGTGAAGGCCGTGGCCCGTCAGGGATGTCGGCCTTCAACGAGTTGTCAGGCGTCACGGGCTTTTCCTACTCTTCAAACGCTCCTGTGCGCACGTCGCCGCTGCGCACGTAATGGGTGATCAGCACACCGCCAGGCGTGCTGGTCGAGTGCGCCAAAGTGAAGGCCGACGCTAGTGCGTCGTCGCCAAACAGGCGCTTGCCGCGCCCAAGTACGATGGGAAAAATCATAAGCCGAAGCTCATCCACCAACCCGGCTGCAAGCAGTTGGCGCACCATATCGCCGCTGCCCTGCGTCAATAGATGGGCGCCGTCCCGGTGCTTGAGCGCACGTATCGCGTCGGCAAGGTTTCCCTCCAACGCATGACTGTTCTGCCAATCAAGCGTATCGGATCGATGCGTGGCCACGTGCTTGGGCACGCTGTTGAACAGGTCAGCGATGACGCGGTTTTTTGAATCGGCCCGTCTGTGCGGCCAATACGCCGCGAATATGTCGTAGGTGCGACGCCCCAGCAACAACTCGAACGGCTGCGCGAACAGGTCCTTTATGGCCTGGCCAAAGGCTTCGTCGGCGTAGGGCACTATCCAGCCACCGAGGCGGAATTCGCCGCCGGGATCTTCTTCAGGCCCGCCGGGCGCTTGAATAACGCCATCCAGACTCATGAAAGCGGCAACGGTGAGCTTGCGCATACTCTTCTCCTGGTTCGTCCTCGTGAAAGTTCTCGTACAGGGAACGCCTACGATCACTGCGACCAATCAGATTCATTCCCTGACGGATAGTCGAACGAGACTCTGCGAAATCGACAGTGCGATGCCCGGATGAAGCCTTGTCCAGCGCTTGGCTCGAGCACCGGTCAGCATCCGACAGCGCCCAGCCCCAAGCCGCGCGGGTTAACGCTCAAGAGCCGCTTCGATCGCAGCGATGTCGATCTTTCTCATCCCCATCATGGCTTCGAACGCGCGCTTGGCCGTCGCTCGATCGGGATCGGCTATCGCGGCCGTCAGGACGCGTGGCGTGATCTGCCACGACAGTCCCCACTTGTCCTTGCACCAGCCGCATACGCTTTCCTGGCCGCCGTTTCCGACAATCGCGTCCCACAAGCGGTCCGTTTCGGCTTGGTCGTCGGTCGCAACCTGGAACGAGAAAGCCTCGTTGTGCTTGAACGCCGCCCCCGCGTTCAGCCCGAGACAAGGGATGCCCATCACCGTGAACTCGACCGTCAAGACATCGCCCTGCTTGCCCGCCGGATAGTCGCCAGGCGCACGAAGGACAGCTCCCACCGCGCTGTCCGGGAACGTCTCGGCGTAGAATTTCGCAGCGTCCAACGCGTCACCGTCGTACAAGAGACAAATCGTGTTCTTGCTGACCATCTTGGTTCTCCAAAATCGGGACTGACACCTTCATTCTAGCCGCGCAGCCAGCCGGACCACTTCGGCAACTTGCCTACCATGGGGTAGCGCGCATACGCGATCGTCCCCCACGGCGCCGATCGAGTGGAATTGTATTCACATATTGGATCAAGCCCATGGCCGACGCGTTTTCACAGCACTCACGACGCAGACCGCCCCAAAGCAGACGCTCATTTCCTCCGCCAGTCATAAGCTCTGATTCCAACCGCTAAAGCTTTTGCACCTCTTCAACAAATCAGACCATCCGATCAGGCGATGCAATCATGCGATCACCTGCATGCTTGCGGTCTTTTATTGCCTGACTTTTATTGGCCAAGATTGAGTACGATTTTGCCACGTGTATGTCCGGCCATACTTTTTCCTACGGCCTGCTTCACCTGCGAGATCGGGAACACGTCGACCTCTATTGAGAGTTGGCCGGCATCGAACAACTCGGCGATGGCCGTGAGTTGCCTGCCATCCGGCCGAGTGGCGAAGTTTTTTGCCGAAACGCCGTGCACCTTCGCCAACTCTGCGTTCGGCGCACTGACCGGCGACACCAGGACCCCGCCCCGCTTCAATACCTTCCAGGAATGTAGCTGGGTTTCGCCGCCAATCAGGTCAAGCACGATATCCACATCCGCCACTACCTCCTCGAAGGCCTGGCTACGGTAGTCGATCAGCTGATTCGCGCCGATTTTTTCCAGATAGTCATGGTTGCCGCTCGAAGCGGTGGCAATGACCGTGGCGCCGGCATGCCTGGCTATCTGCACGGCCATGCTGCCGACTCCGCCGGCGGCACCGTGAATCAGCACTCGCTGACCCGCCTTGAGGCCCGCATGCTCATGCAACGCTTGCCAGGCCGTCAGTGCCGCCGTTGCCACACCACTGGCCTGCAGGGCGGAAAGACTGCGCGGCCTGAGCGCCAGGCGATCTGCTGGTACGGCAGCCTTTGTGGCATATCCGCCGACGATGCCGATAAAACCAAATACCTTATCGCCGACCGCAAAACCACTCACACCCTTGCCAATCGCGGAAATCGTTCCCGCCACTTCGGTGCCCGGCGTGTAGGGCAACGGCAACGGGATGAAGGCTTTCATGGAGCCGGAAAGAATCTTCCAATCGATCGGGTTGACCGCGGCACCTTCCACGTCGATCAGCACCTCGCCCTCCCCCGCAAGCGGGTCGGCGACGTCTTCCAGGCGCAGCACATCCGGGCTGCCGTATTCATGTACACGTATGGCTTTCATGGTGAATCCTCGGATGATTTCGAAAGATGAAACCCGGGAGGCGCCGCAAGCGTTCATTCACTGCGGCGCCATTGGCTCAGCGACGACGGGCATCGAGGCTGAAGCGACCGGCGCCGAACGCGACGACCTGCAACAGGCCGCCCGCCATGGCGATGTTCTTGAAGAAGTGGATGAACTGGTTCTGGTCGCTCAGACCGTTATGGAATGCCAGGGCGGTGAACACGCTGAACAGGGCAAGCACCAGCGCAACAGTACGGGTGCGGTAGCCAGCGATCAGAGCAATACCGCCACCGATTTCGATGATGATGGCCAACGCTAGAGCAAGTTGCGGGAACGGCAGACCAACCGAACCGATGTAGCCGATCATCATCGCCGGGGCGCTCAGTTTGGAGACGCCCGAAAGGATGAAGATGGCGCTGAGAAACACACGGCCGACCAGAGCAGCCGTGGCGGTGGTAGCGACAGAGCCGGACAGTTCATGGGTATCGCGGGAGGTAGTTGCTGTAGATTGAGACATGGGTTGTTCTTCCATCAAATAGGGCGCATCCACCATGGAGCGCCGCATTGAGGAAAGTCTGCCACCCACTCTACAATCGCAATAGCCGACTAATTTCGACGATTACGTTCTATTTTTTCGAAATGTAATCACGCCCTGCTCATCTGGTTCTTGCGGCACTACTGCACGTGAAATCAACATAAATACCCCCGCAAGTGTTCAAGGAAATCGAAATGATCTCAGACCCAGGCACCCCCACTCTCGATCAACTGCGTGTATTCCTGACGGTTGTCGAGGTCGGCAGTTTTGCCGCGGCGGCGCGAAAACTGAGCAGGGCCACTTCTGTCATCAGCTACTCGATTTCCAATCTGGAGATGCAGCTTGGCGTTGTTCTGTTCGATAGAAACACCACCCGCAAACCCCAACTGACCGATGCGGGACGTACTGTGCTCGCCGAAGCACGCACCATCACTAATGGGGTCAACGGGTTGCGGGCCAAGGTGAAGGGGCTGCTGCAAGGCCTGGAGGCAGAGATCCACCTGGTGCTCGATGTGCTGTTGCCTGCCGAGCGCGTGGTCGATGCGCTCAAATCATTCCAGGAGACCTTTCCTACCGTATCCCTGCACCTTCATATGGAAGCCCTGGGCGCCGTCACTCAGCTCGTGCTCAATCGCAAGGCCAGCATCGGCGTGGGTGGCCAACTCGATAACATCATCGATGGAATCGAGCGCATCGGCATCGGCAGCGTCGAACTGGTGCCGGTCGCAGCGCCCAGCCACCCGCTGGCAACGACTCGGCTGAACGCCCCAGGCGCTGGACGCGAGCATGTCCAGTTGGTGCTGTCGGATCGTTCACCCTTGACCCAAGGCAAGGACTTCGCCGTCATCGGCACGAGGACCTGGCGCCTGGCGGATCTGGGGGCCAAACACATGCTGCTCAGGGAGGGGATAGGCTGGGGCAACATGCCGTTGTCCATGGTCAGGGATGACCTGGCGGCAGGCCGCCTTGTGCAACTCGACATGCCGGACCTCAAAAGCGGTGTCTACAGCTTCGATGCCATCTATCGCACGGATACACCGCCCGGTCCGGCGGCAAAATGGCTGATCGAGCGCTTCGCACAGCAACACGAGTAAAGCACCGACCATTCCAGTTTTTCGACCATTAGCGTCGACTTTATTCGGCTATTGCATGTCCTTTGCGTGTGGCAAATTCCTCCTCGCCGTGGCAGCGTCGCCGCGCCCGATCAGGAGCCCTGCCATTACAAAGGTGGATCACTTCCTGGCGCTTCTCGTGTGTGCGGCAATCTGCACCAGCGCCAAGGCCTCCATGCCACATCGTCATTTACGCGCCAACTTATACCTGACGCACTCTTCATAGAAGCTCTGCCGGACGGCAGCGGGCTTGAATCGGGATTTACTGTCGTAGGTTTGCTCGGTAATGCCCAAGGCCATCATTCGCATCCACCCCTTGCTAAACTTGTAAGCCTGTATCTTCTGGCGAGCGGCATACAGTGAAACCCCCGACAGCTTGAGTTCCTGGGCTCGTTGCGCGGTACCCGCTCCCCAACTGCACATAAACCGATCATTCGACATCAGCTCCCTGGCCTGGGCAGAGACTGTAACGCTCGCCAGGGCCAACGAGATGAGCGCGATCAATACATTACGCATTTGCATTCCGCCTAACCACCTGAAAATAAAGTAATTTTGGCGATAACTTTCAGGCTTGGGGGCCAGCAATATGCCTTCTATTCGGCTTGCTGGAGTTACTCAGTGACACCCGGCCGAGATGGGTCCAGACAGTAGCCGCTGTTTCGGGTCGTTCTCTGCCAGTGGTGACTGACTGCAACCGGCCAGAAGCAGCCCGTCGCGATCAGAAACGTTTGACGACAACGCGTCGCTCTCGCACTCTGTTTTGCCCCTTATTTCTTCACTAGGCTTCCCTATGTCATTCGCGACCGTAGTGCTGCTCGACTCCTGGCCACAGCCAAGTACGTCGCCCGAACCCGTTGTGTTCGCCACGGACACGCAGCTATGTTTACGGTATTGCACCGCTGGGGAAGAAATAGCTGTAATCCATTTTCCCCTAGTAAAAAAAATTCAGTTCGGCTCACCAAACGACGAGGCTTTGGGCGGCCATCCGCTTATTGGACTTGGCCTCAAGCATTACCAAATTCATCGAATAAATAATTCGCCTTGGCTAGCAGAGCTTGAGCAGAGAAACGCTATTCATCCGCGACACGATAAACAGCGGTTTCTAAAAGATGCCATCCATTATGTCTTTACGTTTCAGGACTCTACCCTGGAATGCATCGTAATTGAGGGGCAGTTCTGGCATCCAAAAGTACAAGTTTTTACCTCGGAGCAGAAGGCAAGGGATGTCTGGCGCGAACTGATAAATGACGTGGGCGCATGATCCCAATAGTCACGTGTGGATGACGGCTATGGGTCGTTCTCTGCCGGTCATGGTTACGAAGCGTGCTGGTCAAATCCGATGCAATCGGTGGTGAGATCGAATGCAAACGGGAGGTCAAGTGGCAACTATTCTATTCACTTATGGTCAGGTCAACAGTCGCTCACTTAGTGCCATTTGATCCCGTCCACGGGCTACCAGCCATCGATGGAAGTCACGACAGTGGGCTTTATCGAAAGCATCTTTGGCGCCCACTAAAAAATACGACGAAGGCATTTGCAGCCCCAGCGCGAACGGCATGATCAAACGCCCATCCGCCACGGCATCGGCAATCATAGAGTATTGCGCCAATACAACGCCTTGCCCAAGGATCGCTGCCTGGATTGCCATTGACGATAATGAGTAGACCCGATAACCATCACAGATTTGCGAACAGTCGACTTGTTGCGTACTGAACCAATCGCGCCAAGAGGGTGGGGAAGCGAATTTAGGCAGCCAATCAATAGATAATAGTGGATAAGCCAACAGATCCGCCGGAGTCCGTAACGGCATACCAGCACGCAACATGTGCGGGCTACAGACTGGAACGACACAATCGCGGAACAGCTCAATGGCGTGCTCGGTTGCCCCATAATCTCCATATGTCACCCGAAAGTCGATTTCATAGCCGTCAGGTGAGGGTTCAGCATGGCTACCATCAAGAAACAGATTGATTTCCGGGTGATCGCTCTGCCATGTGTAAATAAGCGGAGCCAGCCAATCTGAAAGTAGCGATGGCAAAGCACTGATTCGCAAGTTGGTAGCGCTCTTCGCTCGCTCGACTTCGACCTGAGCAATGCGCAGCATTTCGAATGCTGCCACGCAGCTATCGTGGTAACGCTGCCCCGCAGCAGTCAGGCGGATACGCTTGCCCACCCTGAAGGTCAAACTCATCCCCAAACTGTCTTCCAGCAATCTCATTTGCTGACTGACAGCCCCCGCCGAGATGCCCAGGCGCCTTGCCGCTTCGACAATTCCACCGAAGCGTCCTACGGCTTCAAACACCTGTATGGCCCGCAGAGAAGGCAAGGTATTCATCTGCACCTCCAGAAAATCGAGCGCTGATTAATACTTTAGCTCAGCTACACAAAGCAACAGTTTTTAACATCTTTTCGAATATTCAGACTCTCGTATTCTGGTCCTGCCAGCGCTGCCTCTTGCCGGCAGTGAGGGCACCAGAATTAGCCCTGCACCATGACCTTGCATTAGGCATGCGCAAACTCCAATGACTGAAAAAGGCAAAGAAAAATGAAAAAAATCATTCTGGCCACGGTATTTGCTCTCGCTTCGACCGGCGCGTTCGCTAACGATTTGAGCACGATTCGCTTCGGCGTAGATCCGACGTTCGCTCCGTTCGAATCGAAGGAGCCAAGCGGTCAATTAGTCGGTTTCGATATTGATCTGGGTAATGCCATTTGCGCTCAGCTCAAGGTCAAGTGCGTCTGGGTGGAGGTTGCTTTCGACAGCATCATCCCGGCACTCAAGGCGAAGAAATTCGATGGCATTCTTTCGGCGATGACGGTCAACGAAAAACGCAAAGAAAACATCGCGTTCTCGGACCGGCTCTACAATTCGCCCAATCGTCTGATCGCCAAGACTGATAGCGGTTTGCTCCCCACCGTAGAGTCGCTCAAGGGCAAGCGCGTCGGCGTCGCCCAAGGCAGTACCCAGGAGGCTTACGTCAGGTCAGTTTGGGCACCGCATGGCGTTACCATGGTGTCCTACACCAATCAGGATCTGCTCTACCCGGACCTGGTCAGTGGCCGTATCGATGCCACCCTGACAGATGCGGTCGTTGCAGACATAGGCTTCTTGCAGACACCCCAAAATACCGGTTTCGCCTTTGCTGGCGACACTGTCCAGGATGAAAAGCTACTGGGCCAGGGGATTGCGATTGGCCTGCGCAAGGATGACCAGGCACTGATCAAAGCCATCAACGGCGCGCTGGCAGAAATGCACGAAAATGGAACCTACGAGGCGCTTCAGAAGAAGTACTTCACTTTCGACATCTATAACTGAATCCTTTTCCTGGCGGGCTCTGATCGTCCTTGCGTAGATGATCAAGAGCCCTGGCCATATCCTCCCCCACAGTTCCCCCTGAATTCCAAGCCTCTAAATAGACGGTCAGCGGACCGCTATTGCCGAAGGAGAGACAGAACATGTTTTTACAGGGTTATGGTGCGTTGATACTCGAAGGTACCTTCGCAACCATCAAGCTGGCGTTGCTCTCGATGGTGCTGGCTGTGTCACTCGGTTTAATCGGTGCGTCGGCAAAGGTTTCCAACCAGCGCCTCTTGCGAGTGTTGGCAACAGGTTACACAACGTTGATCCGCAGTGTTCCTGATCTGGTGATCATGTTGCTGTTGTTCTACAGCCTGCAAATTTTGTTGAATGTTTTTACCGAACGGATGCACTTCGAGCAGGTTGATCTCAATCCATTTGTTGCCGGGGTTTTTACTCTTGGTTTCATCTACGGCGCCTATTTCACCGAGACATTTCGCGGCGCCTTTCAGTCAGTGCCTGCCGGTCAACTTGAGGCCGCAATCGCCTATGGAATGAATCGTCGACAAATATTTGTGCGAGTCCTGTTCCCACAAATGATGCGCTTCGCACTTCCAGGTATAGGCAACAACTGGCAGGTGCTGATCAAGGCAACCGCGCTGGTCTCGATTATCGGTCTAATCGATATCGTCAAGGTAACCCAGGATGCCGGCAAGCACTCGATGCAACTGTTCTACTTCAGTCTGATCGGCGCTCTGATTTATCTAGCGATTACCACCCTGTCCAACGGCATCCTGATGTGGCTGGAGCGCCGCTACTCTGCCGGTGTCAGAGGGGCACAGCTATGATCGAAATCATCAAGGAGTATTGGCAATCCTACCTCTGGTTCGATGGCTATCAACTGTCCGGCGTTGCCATGACGTTGTGGCTGCTGGTGGTTTCCATCGCCATCGGCGGCGTCTTCGCTCTGCCACTGGCGGTGGCGCGCGTCTCAAGAAATCCGTTCATCCGTGGGCCCGTCTGGTTCTATACCTATGTGTTTCGAGGTACGCCGCTGTATATCCAGTTGCTGCTTCTTTACACCGGTGTCTACAGCGTGGAAATAGTCCGATCCCAACCGGAACTGAATGCCTTCTTCCGCGAAGGGATCAACTGCACGTTACTGGCTTTTGCCCTAAACACCTGCGCATACACCACGGAAGTTTTCGCTGGAGCGATCCGCGCGACACCTTACGGTGAAATCGAAGCCGGTCGCGCTTATGGTATGTCCAGCTTTACCTTGTATCGACGAATCATTTTGCCGTCTTCGCTACGTCGTGCGCTGCCGTACTACAGCAATGAGGTGATCCTCATGCTGCATTCCACCACCCTCGCATTCACCGCCACCGTTCCTGATTTGCTTAAGGTCGCCCGTGATGTGAACTCGGCCACTTACTCCTCGTTCGAGGCATTCGGTATAGCGGCGGTGCTCTATGCCTTGATGGTGTTTACCCTGGTCTGGCTTTTTCGTCGCTGCGAAATTCGCTGGCTGGCCTTCTTGAAACCTCAAGCTCATTGATCTGCCGCCACTTGGAGAGCGTCGATAATGTACAAACTAAAAATAGATGAGCTGCACAAGAAGTACGGCCCTCATGAAGTACTCAAAGGTGTATCACTCAAGGCCAAAGCAGGTGATGTGATCAGCATCATCGGTTCGAGCGGATCGGGTAAGAGCACTTTCCTGCGCTGCATCAACTTCCTCGAACAACCCTGTGCCGGGCGAATTACTGTGAACAACGAGGAAATTCGCACGAAACAAGATATCAATGGCGCCATGAGTGTGGCCGATCCGCGCCAGCTGCAAAAAATACGTACCAAACTGTCGATGGTGTTCCAGCACTTCAACCTGTGGCAGCACATGACGGTGCTGGAAAACATCATCGAAGCGCCCATTCATGTCCTTGGCATCAAGCGCAAGGAAGCTGTGCAACGAGCCCACCAGTACCTGCGCAAGGTTGGCCTGGACTCAAGCGTGGACAGTAAATATCCCTCGCATCTCTCGGGCGGTCAGCAACAACGCGTGGCGATTGCGCGTGCGCTGGCGATGGAACCGGAAGTGATGCTCTTCGACGAACCGACGTCAGCACTCGACCCGGAACTGGTCGGCGAAGTGTTGAAAGTGATGCAAGCGCTGGCAGAGGAAGGCCGAACCATGGTCGTGGTCACCCACGAGATGGGCTTTGCCCGCAACATTTCCAACCACGTCATGTTCTTACATCAAGGTCGCGTAGAAGAAGAGGGACATCCCGGCGAAGTATTGGTCAACCCGAAAAGTGAACGATTGACCCAGTTTCTCTCCGGCCGCTTGAAATAGCGCTTCGCTCAAAACCCTCGCACCGGACGCTCCATGCGAGTCCGGTGCCAGCGATCGACAAGAGATGACCATGAGCACAGGCTTTCCCACACATCCGAGTTACAACAGCCAACGCGAGCAATTTCTGGCTGCCGCTAAAGCAGCAGGTGCCAGCCTGACAACTTACCCTCACCCGTCAAGCGGGCCTTTTGGCGAGCCACTGAGCACCGATGTTGCCTGGCTTGGCGATCCACGCGCCAGGAAAGTACTGGTCGCCCTCAGTGGCACCCACGGTGTTGAAGGTTTCTATGGCTCGAACTGTCAGATCAGATGGTTACAGGAATTCAACAAAAGGACCCTGCCTGCCAATGTCGCGGTGCTGATGATCCACCTCATCAACCCCTGGGGTACGGCCTGGATACGCCGCGTCAATGAAGACAACATCGACATCAATCGCAACTATCCAGACCTCACTCTAGGACTGCCCGATAACCGCCAGTACGAGGCACTACACGCTATCTATACCTGCGAACATCTGTCGGGGCCATCACGCGAAAAGGCCGACGCCCTGCTCGACGATCGCGTTCGCACAGAAGGCTGGGCAACGGTGATGTCGATTGTCGAGGCCGGCCAGTACAACCACCCTGACGGTCTTTACTACGGCGGAAAAACTGCGAGTTGGACGAACAAAACCCTGCATACGATTTTGCAGAAGCACCTGCACCACTGCGACACGGTCATGTGTTTTGACCTTCACACCGGCGCCGGGGACTATGGCCACCCCATGCTGATGACGATTGCCCAATCCGGCTATCCTGCGCTTGCCGATGCTCAAGCGATCTATGGGCCTTGGCTGTATACCCTGATCACTGGACCTGGCAGCCAGAGTGATACGGGCGTAGCCGCAACAGCGACTGGCTACACATCACAAGCCATCATTAACGCGCTACCGCACGTACACTTGATGCCATTCGTCATTGAATGCGGCACGTATCCGGGAGAACAGGTCCATACCGTTTTGCGCAACGACCATTGGTTGCACCTGCACGGGGATTTCACGGATCCAGCTGCCGGGCAAATCAAACGGGAGCTACTCGAACAGTTCTACCCAGCCGATCTTGATTGGCAAGCCGTCGTCTGGCAGCGCACTCGACAAATATGGGAGCGTGCCTTGGTGGCACTGCCACTCACTCAGCCTCCATCCCACCCATAAATCCCGGCCCTTCACAACGGCCGAAATCCATCGCGATACCCCACATTCAAGACTGCCTTGCGCGGTCTTGAATGCGTTGCCAAAGACGGGCTCAAGTACAGGTTCCTCGCAATCATTCAACCCAATGACCTGTTAGTAAATCTAAATAAACGAACAGATTTAAACATCTATTCTCACTCAAACAGATCCTCGTAACCTGTCCTCCTCATTAGCCATCGTTCGTCAGCAAAAGGCGAACAACAAAACAACAAGGAGAAATCCGATGTTCTTGCGAAACGCATGGTACGTAGCCGCCAGTGAAGCCGAGTTGGGTGAGGACCTCTATCCGGTAACTCTTCTCAGTGAGTCTGTGGTGCTTTACCGCAAGAGTGATGGCACCCCGGTAGCCCTCGAGGATGCCTGTCCTCACCGTAAGCTGCCACTGTCAATGGGCCGTCGCAAAGGTGATGACATTGAATGTGGTTACCACGGTTTGACCTTTGACTGCTCGGGTAGCTGCGTCCGCGCGCCCGGTAGTCAACGTATTCCCCAAGGCGCCAGGGTTCGCAGCTACCCCCTCGCCGTGCGCTACGGTTTGATCTGGATCTGGATGGGTGATCTCGAGCTGGCAGACGAAACGAAAATTTGTCACGTGCCTGAATGGGGTGACCCCGCGTGGGGGCTCAATCGCGGCGACAGCATGGTTATCCCGTGCAACTACCTGTACATGACCGACAACCTGCTGGACCCTGCACATGTCGCGTGGGTGCATCAATCTTCCTTTGGTAACGCAGCCTGCGCAGAAGAACCGTTGCAAACCACGGTAACCGATGTCGGTGTGATTGTTTCGCGCTGGATGCGCGATGTCGAAGTGGCACCTTTCTATGCCAAGTTCGTCAAGTTCAGTGGTCATTGTGATCGTAAGCAGCACTACGAAGTGCATTACCCGTCCCAGGCCATTATCAAGGCCTTGTTCACGCCCGCTGGTACCGGTAGTGATGAAGGTGAACTGCACGAACATGTGTTCCTGATGAACTCCTACAACTTCATGACCCCCATCGACGAATCGAACACGCGTTATTACTGGTTCCAGGTCCGTAATTTCGATACCGAAAATGAAGAGGTCTCACGCCAGTTCGACGAAGACGTGCGGCACGCCTTTGCCGAAGATCGGGTAGTGCTGAGTGCCGTGCATAAGGGGATGGCCAACAAGCACACACCCAACATCGATCTGGCTTCCGACTCCGGACCGCTACGCTTTCGCCGTAACCTCGATAAATTGATTGCCCAGGAACAGGCTGGCAGCTTGATTCCGCTGACCCAGCGATACACTGCGGAACAAAAGACGGAGGCTTGAGATGGGCACTCAATTGCAAACGCCGTCCTCCTCGGCAGGTTTCAAAACCTTCCGGGTGATTGAGAAAAAACAAGAGAGCGCCGTCATCTCCTCCTTCATCCTGACGGCGGTCGATGGCCTTTCCAACCCGGGCTTCCGCCCGGGGCAGTTCCTCATCGTTCGCCTGTCCCTGGAGGGCGGTGTCAAGGTGCTGCGCAACTACAGTCTCTCCGGAGACGCCAATGACCCTTCACGCGTACGCATTTCGGTCAAACGCGAGCCTGCACCGTTCGACCAGCCAGAGCTGCCACCGGGTCAAGGCTCCAGCCACCTGCACGACAATGTGCAAGTCGGCGACACACTCGAAATCGCCGGTCCTAAGGGCACCTTCGTGCTGGACGAAGAAAGCCCCAGGCCAGTGGTGTTGTTCAGTGGTGGCGTGGGACTCACACCGATGCTGAGCATGCTCCATCAACTGAGTACACATTCGTCGCGCCCGGTGTATTTCATCCATGCCTGCGAAAGTGGAGCGGTACATGCTTTTCGCGATGAGGTTTTGGCACTGGCCAGCCGTCGCCCAGGGATCAGCGTGCATTTCTGCTATCGCAACCCGAATGCCGACGATCAGGCCAGCGCGGCCTATCACAGCCAAGGTCTGGTAAGCCGGGAAACCTTGCAAAGGCTTCTTCCACTGGACGATTACGACGTCTATCTGTGCGGCCCCCGGTTCTTTATGCAGGCGAACTGGCGCCTGTTGCGCGACCTCGGGATCGCCAGCCAGCGCATTCATTATGAGTTCTTCGGCCCGGCGACAATCCTCGAAGAGGATGAAGTCGTACCGGTGGCGCCCCCTCCTCGCACGTCGCCTGTACCCAAAGCGCCGACCGCGTCGATTGAAGGGGCCCTGACCGTGGAGTTTCTGCCATCGGGTACGCGCGTGGCATGGGATCAGAATTGCCCATCACTGCTCGAACTTGCCGAACAGGCTGGCCTGACTCCGCCATTCAATTGCCGGGCGGGGCTGTGTAACACCTGCCAGGTCACCCTTCGGGAAGGCTCTGTCGAGTATTTCGAAGAGCCACTGGATCCCCCTGAAAGCGGCAACATCCTGCTCTGTTGCACCCGCCCGACCACCGCGGTGACGGTGGACTTGCGGCAGTGATCCTTCCGGTCACGACCAATCACCGCCTAGCGCTTTCGTTGCACTGAGGAAATCAAAAGAATGATCAAATCGCGAGCCGCCGTAGCCTTCGCGGCCAACCAGCCCCTGCAAATCGTTGAAGTCGATGTGGCGCCACCCCAGGCGGGTGAAGTACTGGTGCGCATTGTCGCTACCGGAGTTTGCCACACCGATGCCTTTACCCTTTCCGGTGCTGACCCGGAAGGTCTTTTTCCAACCATTCTCGGTCACGAAGGCGGTGGTATCGTCGAGGCGATTGGCGAGGGCGTTACTTCCGTCGCTGTGGGCGATCACGTGATCCCGCTTTACACCCCTGAATGTGGCGAGTGCAGGTTCTGCCTGTCCGGCAAGACTAACCTGTGCCAGAAAATCCGTGCCACTCAGGGCAAAGGCCTGATGCCTGATGGCACCATCCGTTTCTCATACCAAGGCGAGCCCATCTATCACTACATGGGATGTTCGACCTTTTCTGAATACACCGTACTACCAGCAATCTCGCTGGCGAAAATCCCAAGGGAAGCGCCGCTGGAGAAGGTGTGTTTGCTCGGTTGCGGTGTCACGACCGGCATCGGTGCAGTGCTCAATACCGCCAAGGTCGAAGCAGGCGCTACGGTAGCGATTTTCGGTTTGGGGGGCATCGGCCTGGCAGCCATCATCGGCGCCACCATGGCCAAGGCGGGGCGGATCATCGCTGTGGACATCAATCCGGCCAAGTTCGAGATAGCCAAACAACTGGGAGCCACCGACTTCGTCAATCCGAAGGATTACGACAAGCCAGTTCAAGATGTCATCGTTGAATTGACCGAAGGCGGCGTCGACTACTCCTTCGAGTGTGTCGGCAACGTTCAGTTGATGCGCGCGGCGCTGGAAAGCTGCCACAAGGGTTGGGGCGAGTCGGTGATCATCGGCGTCGCCGGTGCTGGCCAGGAAATCAGCACCCGGCCATTTCAACTGGTGACCGGTCGCGTCTGGCGCGGTTCGGCCTTTGGCGGCGTGAAGGGGCGCAGTGAGCTACCCAGCTATGTCGAGAAAGCGCAAAAGGGCGAAATCCCGTTGGATACCTTCATCACCCATACCATGGGGCTCGATGACATCAACAACGCCTTTGACCTGATGCACGAAGGCAAAAGCATTCGCACCGTCATTCATTTTGATCGCTGAGCTTGGGCTCAGCGACGTTCGTCAGGGTTGCCCTGACATAACTGCACCACCCACTGTGTTTACACTCGGAGAAGTAAATAGATGAGCATCTTTACCCACGTTACCGTCGGCACCAACGATCTGAACAAAGCCCGTGCTTTTTATGACAGTGCTTTGGGTCAGTTGGGCCATAAGCGCATCGCCGATCTGGCCGACAATGGTTCGATCTGGGGTGAGAACGCCCCCTCTTTCTTCGTTTTAAAACCAGCCAATGGCGCCCCTGCCAGCATAGGTAACGGGGTTACTGTCAGCTTCGCAGCTCCGAATCGCGCCTCGATTGATGCTTTCCACGCTGCAGCACTGGCGGCCGGTGGTACCGATGAAGGGGCGCCAGGAACCCGCGATTGGGCGCCGAATGCTTATGCCGCCTATGTCCGCGACCTCGACGGCAATAAACTGGCCGTTTATTGCTTTAAACCAGCCTAAACGCTGATCCTGCGTCCTTAGAAGTCTCCAGATTGAATCGCCTCTGATTTTTTTCAGAGTCATCTGAGAGACTTCTATTCGCCGGTTATGGTGCCGGCGTAAGGATGCAGACTTCAGGCGCAATTACTCCTCGCTTGGCTCGAACAGCGGTGTTTCACAGACCTCGGTCGGACGGGCCGCTTGGATTTCATAAATCTGCTGCTGGGCCTGATCTACGCCTTCCTGTTCAAGCGTGGCCTATTCCTTGCCCTGCTGGAGTTCACCTCGGTGAATTTCGCTTGGACATTCCAGTTCCCACCCAGTGTGATTAACATGCAGGTGATCTGGGCCATCGGTGTAAGCATGATTGCCCTCGCCATGCTGGTCTGGCTGCCAAGTCCAACCCTGTTTGCTCTTGGACTGCTCATTGTCGCCGGACACAACCTGCTCAATGGTCTGCACTTCCCGGTCGGTTCTATAATCTTCATGGTTT
Organism: Pseudomonas sp. GW821-FHT02H09; assembly: GCF_059421425.1. Lineage (NCBI taxonomy): Bacteria > Pseudomonadati > Pseudomonadota > Gammaproteobacteria > Pseudomonadales > Pseudomonadaceae > Pseudomonas > Pseudomonas sp. GW821-FHT02H09. The sequence continues at coordinate 10,902 of NZ_JBWKVA010000037.1, read as the reverse complement.
GTCCTCCACGTTGAGGGAGGACCCCGGCCAGCTTTCGCGTCAGGAAGTGCGTTGCACCCATCTACTGTTTGAGCGTCCCGAAGGGATGATGCTCGATTCAATTTCTCCAATTCGCCGCTACAGTTTGGCACTCGTGAAATTGCGGTCGCGGTTGTTGACTGCTTTGAATTTACTGCTATCGATGGGGATCAGATTCTCTCCAAAGAGTTCCGACTGCTGACACTGCACAACGAACTAGCGACAGACGCCTCGGATGGCCTTGCTATTGCCTTTTCGGAAGTTCGCGATGGTCTTGAAGTCCGGCATCAAACGCCCGGTCAACCACAAAAGCTCAACGTTGCGTTGAGCTTCTCGTTCCAGCCGCCGGCTCGACTGAATGCGGTTGAGATAGCCGTAGATGTAGATCTTCAGCAGGATTGAAGGATGGTAAGCAGGCCGGCCTGTGTCAGCAGGAATAGCACCGTCAAAACCCAGATTGACTAGGTCGAGGTCATCGACGAAGACGTCGACTATGCGAATCGGATTGGTATCGTTGACGTAGTCGTCGACGCTTTCGAGAAGTAAGGTGCCTTGGCCTCGATGTTCACCTTGGATGAAGCGCTTCATGGGCGATCCCTGAGATGAAACCCTCAGAAATCATAGCAAGGGCTCGCGGAGGTGTTTTTACACGCTCAGGGCCTATAGCTGTCCTTCACGAAGGGCTACAATCAAAACCGGTCAGTCGCGACGGGCAGAAAACGGCCAAAAGGAAACGGTCTTGAAAACCGTCGGCTGTAACAGGTCCATGAGTCTCAAAATCAGAATAACTAACTTCCTGGCTACTCATTTTTTTTCCCACATAAATAAACTCTTGAGAAGTTAGCCAGACACCAATAAATCAGCGCAAACCCATACCCCAAAAGCATAGAGATCCCAGAGGAATAGATCACTTGAATAAATTTTGACTCATAGATACACATCCTCATGCAATTCGGCTCTGCCGGAAGCGTAACATTCAAGAAAAATAGTCCAATGCAAATCATTACCAATCCCGGTAATGCTTTCAGATGACGCCTCCACCCGGTAAGCGAACCAACATACATTTCCCTATAGGGTTTCCATCGCGCGACAAGAAAGGCGTAATAAAAACTAAACAACCAAGCCAGTAAAAATATTAATTGTGTAGCCTCAGGAAATGACGATTTTCCGGCCCAAACGTTTATCGATGAGATATTGGCTCCGGCGATCGCGGCAAGCCCCGCCACCCATTGGACCCCCATAACGTCCTCACTATACCCGCCAAAAACTATTACAGACGTGAACAATAATGGAAGCCAAACTATCCACCTTCGATAAAAAGCATCACCAGCAATTTCCTGCACAAGCTTCGAAGTTGATGGATTACGCATACGCCCTCCTTAACACCGTCTAATTAACGTTCTCTCATACCTTTGATCAGATGTTTTTCTAACGGACTTGCCCTGCCTCGGTGGACCCCAGGTCACCACTGAGCCGGCGAGCATTGCCTGAAGATCGTCCAGGCTCAGGAATTGACGGGCGCGCAATTGACGCGGCTTCCACCAATCCGGCGCAACGAAATACAGCATCTTGTCGACGTCGAAGATCGAATTGATGAACTCGGACAGGACATTTCGACCGCGAGGGTCCACGGCCGTGTACTGTGTCTCTGTCATCAGCGAACTGATTAGGCTGAGGTAAACGACGATGCGCTCTTCTGCCACCTTGATGTACGACTCCTGTGTCTTGCGGGCGTTTTCGTTCGAGGCCGCGATGCCGGTCGCCCTGATTTACAGTCTATTTCGGGATGTATTTGGACAGGGTTGCCTTAAGCGCCTCGGTGACAAGAGCAATCAGAATTGGCTGGGAACTCAACTGCATATCTCTACCAATTTCGGATTGTTGTTCTTTCACTTTTCCCGCGTATTTTGATGCGCGGCCTTCAGATACGAGTGATGACAACTCTTCTTGAGAGAATGACTTCTCATAGGCTGCTGCAAGGTTTTCATTCCACTTAGGCTGATACTGCGGCAGCAATGCATTGATTTCACCAGACACGGCACTGCTTGCATCTGCACTTCCCAGCTTTGTGGCGATCATCGCGTAGGTGTTCGTTCTTTTCGCTGCCAAAAGTGCAAGGGTAGAGAGGTTACTACCTATCTGTGCCTGGGCAATGAATGTGCGAGCATCCTTATGAGAGGGTGTTTCAGCAGACACTGTATTTGAAAACGCGACGAGCACTGTGAACACGATAGTGGCAGAAAAAATCCTTTTCATTTTCCAGCTCCATAGGAGGGAAATAAGTGTTTCATCAGCGTAGTTTCATCCCGGAGGTTGTGCCACTTAGTGACCACTGTTGCGGCAGGTGGTTTGAGCGCGCCGAGACTTTGAATAGCCTCGTTGAGGAAACTCGAATCACACCGGCTTTTTAGGCGCCACGACGGACTGCTTTTGGCCGATTGCGGCCATTCACTACTGACCGCTTTCGGCCAGGAACTGCCGATCAGCAAAAATTTAGCGCCAATGAAGTTTACTCAAAGAACTATGCTGGTTTACTCGGCACGAGTCCTGGAAGCCCGCTGACTCAATGCTGCGTCTGAAGCAACACCCTCAGAGGCGGCGGCAACGGCCACATTGCAGCGCTTGGGCGGCTGGGCAGTACCGTCGTGGCGGGTGTCTATGCCGAATCGGAGAGTATCGCGTCGGGCTTACTGGAAAGCGTGACGCAGGGTGATGTAGTCATAGCAACAGGAGGCACATCATGGTCAAAGTAGCGTTGTTCGTTCGTCTGCAAGCAAAACCCGGGAAAGAGAAAGAGGTAGAGAGCTTTCTCCTGGGTGGCCTTCCAATCGTGGAGCAAGAGCCAGCCACCACGGCCTGGTTCGCAATCCGCTTGGGACCGTCCACCTTTGGCATCTTTGACGCCTTCCCGGATGAAGCAGGCCGGCAGGCCCATCTTTCGGGCAAGGTCGCAGCGGCGCTTATGGCCAAGGCTCCCGAGCTGTTTGCCAAACCGCCGTCAATCGAGCAGGTTGACGTCCTTGCGGCCAAACTACCCGGTTAAGCCGGCTCGACAAGGCGCTCCAGGCAACGTCCCTGCTGCCCGCGTTGCCTCACCGATGTGCAAGGGATCAACGCCGTAGAGATCCTGCAGATCGTTGCCAACATACGCGTAGCGGTGCTGTAACGGGGCTGCGCGGCCTTCGCTCCAGCGTTGCCCACCCGATGCAACGCTGCGCTTGTTCGCCCCTTCCGCCCTTTCAACCTCAGCGTGAATTCGTTATTGCGACGGATCTGGTACGCCCACGCCCCCCCGGTTTGCACCCATCTGCAGAAATGACGACCCGGCTGGAGACTCACCAGAAATGATGTTTTTATTTTCATAAATTTGATTTATGAAATAAAACGTGTCATTTATAGGCTCGACAAGATCATCAATACCGACCCACCTCGCCAGACCGGACGGCAAGCACCCTCACCTTTCAGGGCAGATCGCGACGCCGACTGAGGCAGTACCTCAGCCACAGCAGTTCCCCGAGAAGCGCCCACGCCGGGTACTTGCGGGTATCGAACCACCCAAACACCCTACAAAAGGAGTCAAAAACATGAACAAGACTGGACTTCTAGGTGCTCTGGCACTTTGCGCCTTCAGCATCCTGGCCCACGCCGACGAAGAGAGTCTGCGTATCGGTATCGAAGCCGCCTACCCACCCTTCTCTTTCAAGACCCCGGAAGGCAACGTCAGCGGTTTCGATTACGACATCGGTAACGCGCTATGCGAGGAGATGAAGGTCAAATGCCAATGGGTCATTCAGGAATTCGACGGCATGATCCCCTCGCTGAAAGTGCGCAAGATCGATGCCGTGCTGTCATCGATGTCGATTACCGATGACCGCATGAAGTCAGTCGACTTCAGCAAAAAGTACTACCACACGCCGGGCAAGTTCGCGATGAAGGACGGCAGCGTGATCAACAACCCTCTGGTTGATCTCAAAGGCAAGAAAGTCGGCGTGCAACGCTCCTCGACTTACGACCGTTTTGCCACTGAGCAGCTTGAGAAAGCCGGGGTCGAGGTCGTGCGCTACTCCGCACAAAATGAAGCGTTCCTTGACCTGGCTTCGGGTCGTCTGGACGCCACGCTCGCAGACATCGTCAACACCGATGAAAGCTTCATCAAAACGCCTGCCGGGAAGGGCTTCGCCTTGGTAGGGCCGGACATCAACGACCCGAAATACTTCGGCAGAGGCGCCGGGATCGCCGTGCGCAAAGGTGACAGCGCGAACGCCGCACGCCTAAGTGCAGCGATTGACGCTATCCGGGCCAATGGCAAGTACCAGCAAGTGATGGCCAAGTACTTCGCGTTCGATATCTACGGCGAATAAGCGTCCACCCGTAACTCCGGCGCCGGCCCGTTGCAGGCGCCGCCTTTGGCTTGTCCCGCGCGCCTCCCGGCGCTCGTTTGAGGAACTTCATCATGCTTCACGGCTACGGATCGAGCATTCTCGATGGCGCCTGGCTGACTATTAATCTGGCCCTGACCTCCATGACCCTGGCCATTGCCCTGGGTCTGATCGGTGCAGCATTTCGCTTGTCATCGATCAAATGGCTGGCGGCGCTGGGCGAAGGTTATACAACCGTTATTCGCGGCATCCCGGACCTGGTGTTGATTCTGCTGATCTTCTACGGCGGCCAGGATCTGGTGAACCGCATTGCCCTTGCGCTCGGTTACACCCGGTACTTCGACATCAATCCCTTTATCGCCGGCGTCTGCACCATGGGCTTCATTTTCGGCGCCTATCTCTCGGAAACCTTTCGCGGCGCCTTTATGGCGATCCCTAAAGGTCAGGGCGAGGCCGGGGCAGCCTACGGCATGAGTGGCGCGCAGGTGTTCTGGCGGATTCTGGTGCCACAGATGATTCGTTTCGCCATTCCAGGCTTCACCAACAACTGGTTGGTACTGACCAAATCTACCGCGCTGATCTCGGTCATCGGTTTGCAGGACATGATGTTCAAAGCCAAGAACGCAGCGGATGCAACCCATGAGCCCTTTACCTTTTTCCTCGCGGTGGCGGCTCTTTATCTGATGCTGACCAGCCTCTCGTTGCTGGTGCTGCGTTATCTGGAAAAACACTACTCGGTCGGCACCAAAGCCGCCGAACTGTGATTGGGAGCGAACATGATCCTCGACTACAACCTGATCTGGGAAAACCTGCCGCTGTACTTCAATGGCGCCTTGCTGACCCTGAAAGTTCTGCTGATTTCCCTGGCCTTCGGCCTGGTGCTGGCAATTCCGTTGGCGCTGATGCGGGTGTCCAGATCACCGCTGATCAACTTCCCTGCCTGGCTTTACACCTATGTGATTCGCGGCACGCCAATGCTGGTGCAATTGTTCCTGATCTATTACGGGCTCGCGCAGTTTGAAGCGGTACGCCAAAGCGTGCTCTGGCCTTACCTGTCCAGCGCGACCTTTTGTGCCTGCCTGGCCTTTGCGATCAATACCAGTGCCTACAGCGCGGAACTCCTGGCCGGCAGTTTGAAGTCCACTTCCTGCGGCGAGATCGAAGCGGCCAAGGCCATGGGCATGTCGCGCTTCACCCTGTACCGCCGCATTCTCCTGCCGTCGGCCTTGCGCCGGGCGCTGCCGCAGTACAGCAACGAAGTGCTGATGATGCTGCAAACCACCAGCCTGGCGTCCATCGTCACGCTGGTCGACATCACCGGGGCCGCGCGTACGGTCAGTTCGCGGTTCTATCTGCCGTTCGAGGCCTTCATCACCGCCGGCCTCATTTACCTGGTCCTGACCTTCATCCTGGTTCGTCTGTTCAAGCTGGCCGAGCGCCGCTGGCTGGCGTATCTGGCACCGCGCAAGCACTAAGGAGCTTTATGAAGCACATTCAATACCTGTTGCCGTGGAGTGCCTCGGGCACTGAACGACACCTGTCGCTGTTTCGTTTTGGCAGCGGGCCGCGCAAGGCTTATATCCAGGCATCGCTGCATGCCGACGAGTTGCCGGGCATGCGTGTCGCCGTTGAACTCAAACGCCGCCTGCGCGAGCTGGAAGAGCAAGGTCGCCTGAGCGGCGTGATCGAGCTGGTGCCGATGGCCAATCCGATCGGTATCGCGCAGATGTTCCAGGCCACCCACCAGGGCCGCTTCGAGTTCTCCAGCGGGAAGAACTTCAATCGCGACTTCCCGGAGTTGGCTGACGCCGTGGCACCACACCTGGAAGGTCAATTGGGCGAGGATGCCAACGCCAACGTCGCACTCATCCGCCGCGCCATGAGCGATGCCCTCACCAACATGAGCGCACCGACATCGGAACTCGATGGCCTGCGCCGACTGCTGATGCAGCACGCTTGCGATGCCGATTTCGTACTGGACCTGCACTGCGACTTCGAGTCGATCATGCTGCTTTACGCCATGCCGCAAAACTGGCCGCGCTTGCGCTCGTTGGCCGCGCGCCTGAATGCTCGCGCCGCGCTGTTGGCGCAGGATGCTGGCGGCAGTGCGTTCGATGAAGCCTGCGCCATTCCCTGGCTACGCCTGGCCGAACGCTTCCCTGCCGCCAATATTCCGCTGGCGTGTGTGGCCACCACCATTGAATTGCGCGGCATGGCCGACACCGAGCGCGAGCAATGCGTCGACAACGCAGACGCCATTCTTGGCTTTCTTGCCGAACAAGGCCTGATCAGTGGTGACTGGCCGGACGCTCCGCCGACCTGCTGTGAAGCCACGCCGTTCGCCGGTGCACAGTACGCCTATGCACCGCATCCGGGAGTGGTGAGTTTTCTGCAACCGGTGGGTGCCTGGGTCAAGGTCGGCGACCCGCTGTTCGAAGTGATTGATCCGCTGACCGATCGCCACAGCGTGGTGCTTGCCAGCACCGACGGCATCCTCTATGCCCGCGAACGTCTGCGCTTTGCCCAGCCCGGATTGTGGCTGGCCAAGGTCGCAGGCGTTACCCCTATTCGCCAGGGTCGCTTGCTCAGCGACTGATTCAAAAGAGTGGAAACCATGTACAAACTCGAGATTCAGGATCTACACAAAAGTTACGGCACACACGAAGTGCTCAAGGGCGTGTCCCTGGAGGCGCAAGCCGGTGACGTGATCAGCATCATCGGCTCCAGTGGCTCTGGCAAAAGTACCTTCCTGCGTTGCATCAACCTGCTGGAGCAGCCCAACGCGGGCAAGATTCTGCTTAACGGCGAACAGTTGAAACTGGTGACCAACAAATCCGGCGGGCTCAAGGCCGCCGAGCCCAAGCAGTTACAACGCATGCGTTCGCGGTTGGCGATGGTGTTTCAGCACTTCAACCTCTGGTCGCACATGAGCGCCCTTGAAAACGTCATGGAAGCCCCCGTGCATGTCCTGGGCATGGACAAGCAACAGGCTCGGGAAAAGGCCGAGCACTACCTGAACAAAGTCGGCGTGGCGCACCGTCTGGACGCCTACCCGGCGCACATGTCGGGCGGCGAGCAGCAGCGCGTGGCGATTGCCCGCGCGTTGGCCATGGAACCTGAAGTGATGCTCTTCGATGAGCCGACTTCAGCACTCGACCCTGAACTGGTCGGCGAAGTGCTTAAAGTCATGCAGGACCTCGCCCTGGAAGGTCGAACCATGGTGGTTGTGACCCATGAAATGGGCTTCGCTCGCGAGGTATCCAACCAACTGGTGTTCCTCCACAAAGGCCTGGTCGAAGAGCGCGGCAACCCGCGCGAAGTGCTGGTCAAGCCACAGTCCGAGCGCCTCCAGCAGTTCCTGGCCGGCAGTTTGAAATAACCGGCACCCTCACTCACCAACCGTTGGCTCGGCGCTGCACGCCAACGGTTGGCTTCGGATACACTTCAGCCAACCTTATGCCAGGGCACCAGGCACAGTCCCTTCTAACCATCAAAAAATGTTGAGCCGGATATGCCGACCCCATCGAAAAACACGACTGTCTATGCCGCACCGGTGATGCGCAAACTGGCGGAAATCGTTTCCGATTTGCAGCCGTCACTGCGCAAGGTGGCGGACTTTATCCTGCGTCACCCACTCAAGGCAGCCACGCTGACCATCGAGGAGCTGGCTCACGAAACGTCCACCTCTCCAGCCGCGGTCAACCGCCTGGCCAAGGCCTTGAATCTGGGTGGCTACACCGGCATGAAGGCCGAGCTGGTGGCGACCTTGCAGCAAATGGTGTCCCCGGTCGACAAACTGCGCAACGAACTGGCACACCGCACCGGTGGCGCGTTTGGCCTGCATGAACAAATCCAGAGCGCCACCAGCAACCTCGGCACCGCAGGCACCAACAACCATGCAGACACCTTTGAAGCTTTCGTCACCTGCCTGACCAAGGCCCGCAAAATTTACATACTGGGATTTGGCAACAGCGTCTACATGGCGGGACTCGCAGCCTCGACCCTGATGCCCTTCTGTGCCGACGCCACCGCCATCAGCATGGAGGGCGGCAACGAAAACGCCGCTTACCGCCTGGCCGCCATCACCGATCAGGACATCCTGTTGGCGATCTCGCTTCCGCGCTATTCCCTCGACACCCTGCAGCTCTCACGCTTTGCCCATGAACGTGGCGCTACGGTGCTGGCGATCACCGACTCACCCGCCTCGCCATTGACCAATATTGCCCAGCACGTGCTATTTGCCCCCGCCGACCACCCGGTACTGACCAGTTCCAACATCGCCGTACTCGCGTTGATCGAAGGATTGGTGGCGGGCGTGATGGCGCGCAACAAAGAAGCCGTGAAGCTGGCAACCGAACTGACCGAAAGCGTGATGTCTTACCTGCATGTACCCAATAGCAGCAAATCGTCAAAGAAGTGATAACGCGCTCAAGGCGGCGGGCACATCGAACTCCATGCCGGCGGCAGCATCAGCCCTCGTGAGGCGCAGCCGCCAGACCGGAGTGCTTCACCGCTTCACGCGGCAGGTCGGCCAGGTGGTCCTGAAGGTTGGCATAGCTAGCTTCCAATGCAGGCACTTCGTGGAGTGGGCGCGAAAGCAGAGCATGGCAACGCGGGATGAGGAAGTTTCATGGCCGCAAACCAGTACGAATGCACGCTAAGCTGACGAAAAACTCAGAGCGCAAGCGTTCTATTATGTGAGCCAGACGAACGTTGGATGTTCTGAATACGACGACCTTTTGCTGAGTGAGGGCATGAAACACATGCCTGTACCGGGCAGAAGGTCGTTGTTTATTGCCCGGCACCCTGCGTATTGACCCGATCAGTGTTTCACTGAGGAATGCTTTCCTCTAAGCCCCAACTTCCTCTGCTAATCTGGCTCCATCATCTCTGCAGTTGGATGGAATTTGATGGCATTCGTAGACTTGTTCGTTGCCCAAATCGTAGCGCTCGAGGTAGGGCTCTACCATGCTCACGCCCGAATGGACGCCAGGACGGACAGTGAAGCGTTGCATGACCTCAGAATCAATCTGCGGCGCATAAGAAGTCTGTTACGACCATTGCGCGAATTAGAAGGCATCGCACGACTGAATGAGGCAGCCGCCGAGGTGGGCAGGCTGACCACCCCCGAGCGTGATCTGGAGGTATTGATCGAAGAGCTTGAGGCGCAAGGGTTCACAAAGCAGGCCAATGTCAGAAAGGCTACTTTACAGGCCAGCTATGGCCGGATTGTTAGAGACCGTGCGATCAACCAGCTCTTTTCACAACTGGATGAGTGGCCCCCGGTTTTCCGAAGTGCTGAGCGGGCAGGCGCATTACGCAATATTAAAAAGCAGATCATCAAACGCTTGCACAAGCAGGTCGAGCGTCTCAAGACTGCGTTAGCAGACCCGCAGTTTGATCGCCATCAGTTAAGAATTCTGGTCAAGCGTACGCGCTACCTGAACGATGCTTTTCCTCAACTTTCACTCCTGTCTGATGAAGCCGCAGCATCGCTCAAGGCAGTACAGTCAGCCCTCGGCGCTTGGCATGACCATTTCCAGTGGTGCCTCAAAGCCAAACACGAAAAAGACCTGCAGCCGCTTGCGCAGGTGTGGCACGCAGCAGCCGAAACTGCACTCATGAAAGCAGAGGCTCAGTTGGCACAGCTGCTACGGCTACTTGCGACGAAAAAGCGCTTACCTCAAAGATCTGGCAAAAAACAAAATAAAGACCTGCCGATGCACGGCAATGCCACTCACGTAGTGCTCGCGGGCAATGACAATTCCGTCAGCATTTCACTGCAGCTTGTCGGTAGGGAATGAGGAGCATCGAGTCGAGCTTGCAGTCGTTCGGCAAAGGCTTCTGCTTGCTCATGACTGCAAAAACTCACAGCGCAGGTACCCAATGTTACCTCCCACCCAGCCTTGCTCTGTGCTGGTTTTATCTCAACTTTCATCCGTAAAGTCCTCAGGGAAATGACACAAGGAGCAGATGATAGCTTGTTCGCATGAAGTGGCCAAACGCCATGTGATGGCTCTATCTTACGGCTTTCAGGCTTACTGATTGTTGATTATTGATGCCGTCAGTTGGCAGGGTAGCGTTTTAGACCACTCGCGCTGCGCTAACTCGGGCTGTCGCGCCAGCGCCGCAGGTCGGCCAGCCAGGCCTCCGGCCGCTCGATCAGCGTCTCGTACTCGCCGCGCCAGATTTCGCCGCTGTCGCCGTCCAGGGTGATCAGCTCGCCCTCGGCCAGCACCTCGCCGCTGGCGAACTGTAGGTAGCCGCGCTCAGCCTCGACGTGCAGGCTATTGCAGCCGACCAGGCAGACCTTGTCCATCTGCCGTGCCACCACCGCAGCATGGGCGGTGCGCCCGCCGCGCACACTGAGCACGCCGTTGGCCAGGGCGATGCCGGCGAGGTCCTGGGTCGCCATCTCCGTCCTTACCAGGATTACCGACCTACCGGCTCGGTGCAGCGCTTGCGCCGCGGCCAGGCTAAGGGCGATGCAGCCGCTGGCGACCCC
>NZ_JBWKVA010000036.1:30482-38135 GCF_059421425.1 Pseudomonas sp. GW821-FHT02H09 | reverse complement strand
AGCCAGCAATACCTCAACCTGGTGCACACTCAGCCCTTGGGCGACTGGACCCTGGGGGCCAACCTGGGCTTCTTCTATGGCAAGGAGGACGGCAGCGCCCGGGCCGGCGATCTGGACAACAAGACCTGGTCCGGACTGTTCTCGGCCAAGTACGGCGGCAACACCTTCTATGTCGGCCTGCAGAAAGTCACCGGCGACAACGCCTGGATGCGGGTCAACGGCACCAGCGGCGGCACCCTGGCCAACGACAGCTACAACTCAAGCTATGACAACGCCAAGGAAAAGTCCTGGCAACTGCGCCACGACTACAACTTCGCCGCCCTCGGCGTGCCTGGCCTGACCCTGATGAACCGCTACATCAGCGGTGACAATGTGCATACCGGGACCATTACCGATGGCAAGGAATGGGGTCGCGAGACCGAAGTGGGCTATACCGTGCAGAGTGGAGCCCTGAAAAGCCTTAACCTCAAATGGCGCAACTCGACCATCCGTCGCGACTTCAGTAACAACGAGTTCGACGAGAACCGAGTGATCGTCAGCTACCCGATCAGTCTGCTGTAAGACCCAAAAACGCCATCGCAGGCTGCGATCTTTTGATCTTCGCGATTTCAGGATCGCTAAAAGATCGCAGCCTGCGGCAGCTCCTACGGGTGTGTTTCGGCTTAACTGTTGCTGGTCTTCTGCACCAGCCCATCGGCCCTGAACATCCCGCGAATTCCGCGCACGGCCTGTCGAATCCGGTCCTGGTTCTCGATCAGTGCAAAGCGCACATGGTCATCACCGTATTCACCGAAACCAACCCCCGGCGATACACAGACCTTGGCTTCAGCCAGCATTTTCTTGGCGAATTCCAGCGAGCCGAGGTGCGCATAGGCGTCGGGGATCTTGGCCCAGACGTACATCGATGCCTTCGGATTCTCGACCATCCAGCCCAACTCATGCAGGCCTTTGACCAGCACGTTGCGGCGCTGCCGGTATTGCTCGGCGATGTCTTTGACGCACTGCTGATCACCTTCCAGCGCGGCGATGGCCGCGACCTGCAGCGGAGTGAAGGTGCCGTAGTCGTGGTAACTCTTGATCCGCGCCAGGGCGTTGACCAATTCTGCGTTGCCGACCATGAAACCAATGCGCCAGCCAGCCATGTTGTAGCTCTTGGACAAGGTGAAAAATTCCACCGCGATGTCCTTGGCGCCCGGCACTTGCATGATCGACGGGGCTTTCCAACCGTCGTAGACGATGTCGGCGTAGGCCAGGTCGTGGACCACCAGCACGTCGTATTGCTTGGCCAGAGCGATAACCCGCTCGAAGAAATCCAGCTCCACGCACTGCGCGGTCGGGTTGGACGGGAAGCCGAGAATCATCATCTTCGGTTTGGGGATCGAGCCGCGAATCGCCCGTTCCAGTTCAGCGAAGAAGTCCACGCCAGGCACCAGCGGCACTGACCGCACCTGGGCGCCGGCAATCACCGCGCCGTAGATGTGGATCGGATAGCTGGGATTGGGCACCAGCACCGTATCGCCCTGGTCGAGGGTGGCGAGCATCAAGTGCGCCAGGCCTTCCTTGGAACCGATAGTGACGATGGCTTCGCTTTCCGGATCGATGTCGACCTCGTAGCGATCTTTGTACCAACGGGAAATCGCCCGCCGCAGGCGTGGAATGCCCTTGGACGTGGAGTAACCGTGAGTGTCTTCGCGCTGGGCGACGGTGACCAGTTTTTCGACAATGTGCGGCGGCGTCGGGCCGTCGGGGTTGCCCATGCTCAAATCGATGATGTCTTCGCCACGACGACGGGCGGCCATCTTCAATTCGGCAGTGATGTTGAATACGTAAGGGGGGAGTCGATCAATGCGCGCAAAGCGGCGCGGCGAACCTTGGTCTGCCATTGTTGCCTCGGGTAACGTGAGCGCCCGGAACCGTCCGAGCGACGTTGGCCACTGCGGTGGCCTGTGGCGGAAGATAAGGGCAGTGACAGCGGATTGTCCAGCGCGCGCAGTCAAATATTTCGATGGTCGTTCGTGGCGACATTCGGCCCATTTGCAGCGCAGGCATTTTCTGCGATACAACAGCGGGCTGTTTTTTTGGCGGAAAAACCGAGTTAAAAAACGGTTGAAAAGCTGCGTTCAATATCTGCCCACCACTTAGCGCTTTCGATGGAATGAACATGGAATTTACCAGTGGCTTCTTGCTGAGCCTTTCGCTGTGTCTGGATATCGGCGTGGCGAATATCGCGATGATCACCCTTGCCATGCAACGCGGTTATTTTCAGGGTTTTGCCCTTGGGCTCGGGACCTGCGTGGGTGATTTGATCTACGCAGTGCTGGCGTTGGCCGGCATGAGTGTGCTGTTGCAGTATTCGAGCGTGCGCTGGGTGCTGTGGGTCGGCGGTTCGGCGCTGCTACTGTACTTCGCGGCGAAGATGATTCATTCGGCGATCTACCATCAGGCGACCCTGGCCGAGGCGGTCGAAATCAGCAACGGCTCCCATCGACGGGAGTTTTTTCGCGGCATTTTCCTCGCCATGTCCTCGCCGAGCGCTATCCTCTGGTTCGCTGCGGTGGGCGGTACGCTCATTGCCCGTTCCGGTGGCGGGAGCCTGCTCAGCTCAGGGTTGTTTCTGGCGGGATTCTTCTTTGCCGGGCTGCTCTGGTGTGGCGGCTTGTGCCTGGCCGCAACCCAGGGCGGCAAGTTGTTGGGCGACAAACTGTTGCGCTATTCATACATGGCATCTGCAGCGATCTTCTGCTATTTCGCGGTCTACGTGATCGTATCTGGCTATCGGGAGTTTGTCGGTTCGGCGGGCGTGGCTGAGCTTCCGGGCCTTTGACTGGGTTTGGCTTCTATACTCCCAGCCGAACCCATCTTTCACTATTGAGGTCGCTTTCATGGACGAACAAAAAAATTCCGATCTTGCGCAACCGCGCTTTGAACATGGACATTTCCTACTGATTGCGGGACTGGGCGGGCGGTTTACTGCCAAAACCACCCAAGGCATCCCACAGCTTTGGGAAAAATTCATTCCGCATATCGGCAAAATCCCGGGCCAAAAAAACGACGCGACCTACGGCATTTGTTGCAACCCGGATGGCAAGGGCGGTTTTGAATACATCGCCGGAGTTGAAATCAGCAAGCTCGATGACTTGCCTGAGCAATACCGCTGGATCGAAGTACAACCACAACACTATGCGGTGTTCGAGCATAAAGGCTCACTGGCTACCTTGCCCCAGACCTTTCGATACATCTGGAATACCTGGTTGCCGCAGTCCGGTAGTGAAGCCGCAGATGCGCCGGAGTTCGAACGTTACAGCGCGGACTTCAATCCGCAAACAGGGGAAGGTGTTCTGGAGATCTGGCTGCCGCTCAAGTCCGACTGATCAATGTCACAAGCGAAGGCTGTTGTTAGAATCGCCTGCCGTTGCGCCTGTCGTCGTCACCTTACAAGGTAGCTGTTGTCTCCTATGAAATCGTCAAACACTGTTGTTCGCCTGGTCACGCCCGCAGACCTGGACCGCTGTTTCGCCATCGAATCGATTGCCTACGAAGGCGACGAAGCGGCCACCCGCGAGAAAATCGCCACGCGCATTGCCACCTGGCCGCAGGGGTTTATCGTGGCTGAAGTCGATGGCGTGGTCGCAGGCTTCATCAACTCCGGCGCCGCCTACCAGGTGGAAATGGCCGATGAAGCCTTCAAGGAGCTGATCGGCCATGACCCGGACGGCCCGCATGTGGTGATCATGTCGGTGGTGGTGCACCCGGATTATCAAGGGCAGGGCTTGGCGAAACGTTTGATGAGCGAATTCATCGAGCGCATGCGCGCAATGCACAAGGCGAGCATCAACCTGATGTGCAAGGAGCGGCATATTGCGCTTTATGCCGGCTTCGGCTTCGCCTACCTCAAGGCTTCAGCCTCTGACCACGGCGGGATGGCCTGGCATGAAATGGTGTTGAAACTGTGATGTGAATGCATTGATCGTTCCCACGCTCTGCGTGGGAATGCCTCACCGGACGCTCCGCGTCCGCTTTGGATGTGACGCAGAGCGTGGGAACGATCAAACAACGATCAAACATGTCGCATGTTCAGAAGGCCAGCGACAGCCTGCGTTCATAACCGATCCGGCCCTTGTACGCTTCGCCGGTATCGACCCAACCTTGCTTGAGGTACAGGTTGAGCGCCGCTTCATTGTGGGTGTCCACCGAGAGCATCAACCCGTTGATTTGCGGCCAGGTCTGGCGAGCGACTTGCGGCAGGGCTTGCAGGCAGGCTTTTGCGAAGCCTTTGCCCTGGGCGCGGTGGTCGACTTGCAGGGCGTGCAGTGTGGCGGTGTCTTCATCGGCCCAATGGGGAAGGCACGGCGGGCGTTTGAGCAGCAGGAAGGCCACCGGAACCTCTTGCGAAAGCAGGGCAAAGCCTTTGACGCCGGGGTTGGCGTTGGACCGCAGGGCGTGCAAGGCGCCGTCGATATCGCCGGAGAATTCCTTTTGCTGTGGGAGGATTTCGATGGCTTCGACTTGTTGGCGCTGAACCGGGGTCAGGCTGTCGTAGGGCACAAGCTGAGTAGTCACGAGCGGTACCGACAAATGTGAGACCCGGGATTCTAACGAGTTTGCGGCGGGCAAAAATATTTTTGTGGCAACACGTCGAACTTGTCGATTTCGGTGTGCGCCATACGACTAGGGGTGTCTTCACGATTCAAGTGCCACTAATCAGGCCGCCCGATGAGCCTGTGCAAACCAATCGCAAGGAGAACCCTCGTGAACACTCACAACACCGAAATTGAAATCCGCGCCTTGATCGAGACCTGGCAGCAAGCCGTCATCGCCAAGGATATCGACAAAATCGTCAGCTATTACTCCGACGACATCACTTCGTTCGACGCCGTGACCGCGCTGCAATTCAAGGGCAAAGCGGCCTACCGTGCGCACTGGCAAGAGTGCATGAAAGTCTGCCCCGGTCCCGGCATTTTCGAGTTTCACCAGTTGCACGTCGTGCCGTCCGCCGACATCGCTTTTGCCCATTGGCTGGCCCATTGCGGCGGGACGGACGAAAAAGGTGAAACCAAAGCCTGTTGGATGCGGGTCACCGCCGGTTATCAACGCATCAATGGCCAATGGTTGGTGGTGCATGAGCACTGGTCGGCACCGTTCGACATGATGAGTGGTACGGCGTTGTTCGATCTGCAACCCTGATCGTCGGGATTTTCGCCAAACCTCGAATCAGCAGCCATAGTTGATCAGCTTGATGACGGAGAATTTCATGAAATACCTATGCCTGGTCTACAGCGACGAGCATCTGTTGCACAGCCTGCCCGACAGCCCGAAAGACGCTGAGTGCATGGCCTACGCCGAGTCCGTTCAGGGCAGTGGCCGGATGCTCGCCGCCGAGGCGCTGGAGTCAGTGCAGACCGCCACCACCGTGCGCATGCGCAACGGCAAGCTGTCGATCACCGACGGGCCATTCGCTGAAACCAAAGAGCAATTGGCCGGCTTCTATCTGATTGATGCCAAAGACCTCAACGAGGCTATCCAGGTCGCCGGCAACATTCCGGCGGCCCGGGTCGGCAGTGTCGAAGTGCGCCCCGTACGTGAATTGAATCCCTCATAACAATCATAAGCAGGAGACCCTGATGAACGCTCAATTGGCTCAACCACAACCTGCTGAATTCGAGTTATCCATCAGCCGTTTGATTGATGCGCCCCGCAGCAGGATTTTCCGTGCCTGGACCGAACCGCAGTTGCTTGTGCAGTGGTGGGGGCCCCATGGCATGACCACGCCGGAATGTGAAATAGACCTGCGGGTCGGTGGTCTGTTTCGCACTTTGATGCGCGCGCCGGATGGCAAGGAATATCCGACCCAGGGGGTGTACCTGGAGATCGTCGCGCCACAGCGGATTGTCTTCACCGATGCCTTCAAACCGGGCTGGATTCCTTCGGGCAAACCCTTCATGAGCGCTGAGGTGACTCTTGAGGAAGTTGATGGCAAAACCCTCTACACCGCGCGCGCCATGCACTGGACTGAAGAGGATCGCCAGGCCCACGAGGCGATGGGTTTTCATGAAGGCTGGGGACAAAGCCTGGACCGGTTGGTGACGCTGGTGACCGAAGGCATGACTGACTGATGCCGGGCGAGGCGAGCGGGGCGGTCAAGGCACAGCTGGAGACGGTTTATCGCACCGAGTCACGGCGGATACTCGCGACCCTGATTCGCTTGCTCGGCGATTTCGACCTCGCCGAAGAGGCATTACATGAAGCTTTCTTCGTCGCGGTCGAGCGTTGGCAGCGTGATGGCGTGCCGGCTAATCCGCGCGCCTGGCTGGTGTCTACCGGGCGCTTCAAGGCCATTGACGGGTTGCGCCGGCGGGCGCGTTTCAGTGCATCCCGGGCGGCGTTGGTCAGCCAGGTGCAAGAGCTCGAAGAGACCGACTGGAGCGAGGAAGACGTGGAAGACGATCGCCTGCGATTGATCTTCACCTGCTGCCACCCGGCCTTGGCGGCGGATGCTCAGGTGCCGTTGACGCTTCGGGAAATCTGCGACCTGACGACCGAGGAAATCGCTCGGGCCTTTCTCACGGCACCGGCCACCATTGCCCAGCGCATCGTGCGCGCCAAAGCGAAGATTCGTGACGCGAAGATCCCCTATCAAGTGCCGTCCGTGGCCGAACTGCCCGAGCGTCTGGACAGCGTGTTGCGGGTGATTTATCTGGTGTTCAACGAAGGTTATTCGGCCTCGATGGGCGAGCAGGTGACGCGTGAAGATTTGACCGCCGAGGCCATACGCCTTGCTCGTTTGCTGATGGAGTTGCTGCCGGAGCCCGAGGTCATGGGGCTGCTGGCGCTGATGCTGCTGCACGAGTCGCGACGCCCGGCCCGGACTTCGGCCTCGGGTGAACTGATTGTGCTGGATGAACAGGACCGCTCGCTGTGGAATGCCGGGCTGATCGCCGAAGGCTGCGCTCTGGTGGAGCAGGCGCTGAGCACCCGTCGCTTCGGCCCATACTGCCTGCAAGCCGCGATCGCCGCGGTACATGCCGAAGCGCTGACCGCGGAGGAAACCGACTGGGTGCAGATCGTCGGGCTTTATGACGTATTGCTGCGGGCGGTGCCTTCGCCGGTGATCGAGCTCAATCGCGCGGCGGCCCTGGCCAAGCGTGATGGACCGCTGGCGGGGCTGGAGTTGATCGAGGGGATTCTGGCGCGAGGCGAGCTGCTCGATTACCACCTGGCACATTCGGCCCGGGCGGAGTTCTGCCGGCAGCTCGGGCGCGTCGAGCAGGCCAGAGAGGCTTATCAGCGCGCCCTGGAGTTGACTCGGCAAGTACCGGAGCGGCGGTTTATCGAGCGGCGGCTTGAAGCGCTGAAACCGTTCTTTTACTAGAACTAAAAATAGCGCATTGAATGAAATAAATGGCTTTTTGTAGGAGCCAGCCGGGCGGTGCTCCGTTTGCTCGCGATGGTGATCTCAAGGACGCCATCGCCGGCAAGCCGTGCTCCTACGGGTGATCTCAAGGACGCCATCGCCGGCAAGCCGTGCTCCTACGGGTGATCTCAAGGACGCCGTCGCCGGCAAGCCGTGCTCCTACGGGTGATCTCAAGGACGCCATCGCCGGCAAGCCGTGCTCCTACGGGTGATCTCAAGGACGCCATCGCCGGCAAGCCGTC
>NZ_JBWKVA010000036.1:0-30384 GCF_059421425.1 Pseudomonas sp. GW821-FHT02H09 | reverse complement strand
TCAAGGACGCCATCGCCGGCAAGCCGTGCTCCTACGGGTGATCTCAAGGACGCCATCGCCGGCAAGCCGTGCTCCTACAGGTGTTCTCTGCGCGACCACAACAGGTTCTACGAACGGTTTCACTCCAGCATTTTCCCCAGCAACCAACTCCCCGCAGGCCCCGGCGGATGCAGGCGTGACCACAGTGCATCCACCGCCACCGGCCGTGGCCAGCCGCGCACGGTGAGTTCATGGAGCGAGCCTGCGCCAAAGCGGCCCACCAGCCAGCGCGGTAACGGTGCCCAGCCGAAACCGCCTTGAGCCATTTCCAGCAGCATCAAATAACTCGGTGCTGACCAGACCCGGCCTTGTGCGCGGGTTTCATACGGGTTGACGATGGTCGCCAGACGCAACTCGCGGTGTTGTTGCAAGGTGTCCTTGTCGACTCTTTGCAGCGCGGCCAGTGGATGCTCACGAGAGACAAACAAGGCGATTTCCGTGCGTTCGTCGACTGTCGAACTGGCAAGGTCCGCCGGATAGCTCGGCTGCATCTCGGCGAAGGCAATCTGCGCCCGGCCACGCTGGACCAGCGCCACCAGATCGTCGCATTCGGCGATCAGGCATTCGAGTTCCAGGTCCGGGTAACGCTGCTCGAACTCGCTCAAGCACGTCTCGAAACGGTCGGACTGCCAGGTGTCGGAAATGGCCACGGTCAGCTTCGGTTCGAAGCCTTGTGACAGCTGGCTGGCGGCCATTTCCAGCCGACTGGTCGCGGTCAGGATGTCTTCGGCACGTTGCAGCATCACATGCCCGGCGGGTGTCAGGCCGGGTTTGCGGCTGCTGCGATCGAACAGAATCACGTCCAGGTCGATTTCCAGGCTGGCGACGGCCGCGCTGATGGTCGACTGGCTCTTGCCCAGTTTGCGTGCGGCCGCAGAGAACGAGCCTTGGGTCGCGGCCTGGACAAAGGCCAGCAGCACTTCATGAGATGCCATGAACTATCGCCTTGATCGATGGTTATTGGTTATGAAGTATCGGGCTGGTGGGCAATGATGGCAACCATCGTTACCCAGAGAGTCTGATCATGAGTACCCAAAAATCCCTGACTGAACGGGTTTTCCAGGCCATTGGCTTTGAAGTCTTCGCGGTGCTGATGTGCACCCCAATGTTCGCCTGGTTGATGGATAAGCCATTGTTCGACATGGGCGTGGTGACCGTCGCCAACTGCTTTATCGCGCTGGGCTGGAACGTGCTCTTCAATGGCATGTTCGACCGCATGCGCGAGCGTTTCACCATGGTCCAGAATGGCTGGACCCGCATGTTGCATGCGTTACTGTTCGAGGGCGGCCTGGTGGTCGTCAGCGTGCCGCTGGTGGCCTGGTGGCTGAACATCAGCCTGTTGCAGGCACTGATTCTGGACATCGGCGTGTTGCTGTTTTTCCTGCCGTACACCTACGTCTACCACTGGGCGTATGACGTGGTGCGCGAGAGGGTGATGTTACGCCGAGAGCCATCTCGCGGATGACGCCTTCGCAGCTAGTCAGTCAAGCCGCTACGCGATCCGTAGCAGCTGCCGCAGGCTGCGTCCGGCCGCGCAGCGGTCGTAAAATCCGACACCGCGGTTTTTCAGGTTAACCGTGGAGGCAGGATTTACGACCGCTGCGCAGCCGAACGCAGGCTGCGCCAGCTGCTACAGGGGTTGTGCCGAGCCTGAAAAGGGCGATCAGATGTGGAAGTAACCCACGCAGGAATCGAACGGCAGGCGTTTGAGTTCGATCTTGTTCATGTCGAACACTTCACGCAGGGCTTTGGTTTCGCCCGGGAAGTTGCGATAGGCGACTTCGTCCAGCACCACGATGGCGCCTTTTGGCATGTACGGCAGGAAGGTTTCCAGCGCGACTTTGGTCGGCTCGTAGAGATCGGTGTCGAGGATCAGCATGGCCACGACCAGGTCCGGCCGGGACTTGACGTACTCCGGCGCGGTTTTGCAGATGTCACCCTTGACCAGCTCGCAACGCGGGATGCGGTTGACCGGACGCAGCAAGTCGTTGGCGTCGATCATGTCCTGGATCAGCGACTGGTCGGTGTCGGAGAACATGTTCTCGTTGATGTCCGTCGGGTCTTCGTCCTTGTTGATGCTGGTGAAACCTTCGAAGGTGTCGAAACCGACGATCGAACGGTTGATCGCGTAGGGTTCCAGAATCATCGACAAGTGCATGTAGAGCATCAGCGAGTTGCCCTTGTACACGCCGCACTCAATGATCGCGCCCGGTATCTCGGCGACTTTCTTGAACAACTCCATGCGCGACAATGCTGCGGTCACGCCAATGCGGTTGGCGAACACGTATGGCGCATCGGCCACGTACTCGGCGTCGACCCGTTTCAGGACGTTGGCACGGGTTTCGTTGTATTCGGTCTCGGCAGGCGTAAGGCGACGCTTGGTCATTATTTGGCTCCTGAAAAATTCGAGAAATCGTGGACGTGCAAATAGTCTTTGAAGCCGGCCCCGACATCCGGGCACGCGCTGTCGACATTGATTGCGCCGCGTTTGTGCTTGAGGTCATCGAGGTGCATCAGCCGGAAGTCCACGCTGAAGCGGGTCTGTTCGGTGTAGTTGGGGACGGTGCCATGCAGGTGCGAGCCAGAGAAAATCAGCATCTCGGCAGTGTTACCGGCGACACGGATTTCCGATGAGGTGTTGATCTCTTCCAGCGGCACCGGGTGAACGCGGACTTCTTCTTTGACGTTGTCCTTGGCTCGCTCACGCTGCACGTTGATCCAGTCGGATAAACTCCACTGCGCCGAGGTGTTCTTTACCGGCACATCGAAGTAGCCCGGATTGATCATCATGGTCTGGTCCGGGGCGATGGTGTAAACCGGCATCCAGGTGTTGATCTGGCAGTCCACGCCGCCGTACCAGGTGTCCCGGTGCGGTTTGTAAGCATAACTGATGCCGGCGTGCAGGTAGTCGTAGTTCGGCACCACGCGGATGCGCGGCACATCGAAAATGTAGTCCTTGGGGTCGGCGCCAATTTCCAGGGTGAAGGCGCGAATCAGCTCCTTGACCTGCAGACTGTTGGTGAACTGGCCCTTGAGCCGGGTTACCTGGATGACGAATTCTTCGACCGGCATCAGCGTGTGCAGGGACTGGTGATCAGTCTCGCCGTCAAACGCCGCGGTGATGCTTTGCTGGGCGAATGCGCACAGTTCTTTGGCTGCGTTGAGCTGGGTGTTCAGGAAGATATCGCCAGCGTAGATGGCGTTTTTGAAGTCAGCTTTGTTCTGAAGCTGATTAATATACAAATTCACGGTTTCCCCCTCCTGAATACGTTGGGTCTCTAAAGAGTCGGCACAAAGGTAACAAACTGAAGTGCAATCCAGCGGATGCTGGAGCAAAAGGTCGTTAATACGCTGATTTTTCGACGAAATGCGTGTTGCGCTTGCCTGAGTCTGATTCGCTGGATAAAAAAATCCCGAACCGATTGCCCGGTCCGGGATTTTTTCAGTTGTTGAGCGAGGCTTGGAACAACTGCGTAAACAGCCAATACAAACTGCCCGATAGCCCCAGCCGCAACGCGATCCGTAGCAGCTGCTACAGGGATTGTGCAAGCCCGCTTGACTCAATAATCCTGGCGCTTGCGAAATGCCCAACGCCCGGCCAGCACGGTAAAGGTCGCCACCAGTGCCACCAGAATCCAGAAGCCCTCGGGGTCGCCCGAGAGCGGGATGCCACCGACGTTCATGCCAAAGAAGCCGGCAATGATGTTGATCGGCAGCGCCAGCACAGTGACCACGGTCAGGGTGAACAGGGTGCGGTTGCTTTGTTCGTTGAGGTTGGCGGCGATTTCTTCTTGCAGCAGTTTGATGCGTTCGCCCAGGGCCGTGAGGTCGTTGATGATCAGCGCAAACTCCTCCGTGGACTTGCGCAGCTCCTTGACGTCCTCCTTCTGTAGCCACTGCGGTGGGCGGTTGAGCAGCCGCAGCAACGACCCCGGTTCAAGCGCCAACAAGCGTTGCAGGCGCACCAGCACCCGGCGGTTTGTACCCAGTTCGGCGCGGTTGGTGGACAGGCGCGAGGACAATAGCTGGTCTTCGATCTGGTCGACGCTGATGCTGGTTTTGCGCACGATCTGGGTCAGCACTTCGCCCTGATCACGCAGCAGATGTACCAGCAGTTCCAGTGGCGAGCGAAAGCGTTCACCGGCCTTGACCGAGGAACGCAGCTTGTCCACTGAGTGCAAGGGTTGCAGGCGGGCGCTGATGATCAGGCGGCTGCGGGCGCAGACCCACAGGGTCGAGATGTCCGAAGACACCATGCTGCTCAGGTTGAACACCACATCGTTGACCACTGCCAGCAGCGCCGTATCGACGTGTTCGATGCGTGTAGAACGTGAACCTTCATGCAGCGCTTCGAAGAATTCTTCTGGCAAATCCAGATGGGTTTTCATCCAGCGCTCGCAGGCGGCGTGGGCCAGGTTGAGGTGCAACCAGAGAAACTCGTCTGTGTCAGCGGGTTGTTTCAAGCATTCCAGAGCCTTGGCCGAATCGATTTCACGGCCGCGTTCGCCGGGGCGAAAACTGAAACCGTAGAGCAGGCCGAACAGATCAGAGTCGCGATGGCGTTGGTCGATACTGTGGTTCATGGAGTCTCGCTGGCGGGAGGTGCCTGTAGGACGTTTCACAGGCTCACTTGAACCGCATCATGGCAAGGCTGTTTGACGGTTTTGTGACAGTTTGGCGACGCGGGCGAGTGAGCGATGACCAGTGGTCGGAACCCTTTAAAGAATGCGAACAGCGCGCCGATCACGCTCACGTAATCTTTCGTGTTTTGGCCATAGGCCTGGTTGTTGGTGACAGGGATGTCTAGACGTCATGCATGCCCCTAGATGGCCTGCTTTATCCCTGTCATGAGATCCCACTCGATGTTTTTGCAAAAATCCCTGAGAGCTCAAATTCTGGCAATGCTGAGCGGCAGCTTGATTGCGATGCTGTTGATTGCTCTGGCGTGCTTTCACTTTCTCTCCAGCGGTGTTCAGAGCTATCACAATCTGATCGAAGGCCCGCTGCACACCTCACAACTGATCGATGAGGCCAACCTGCAATTCAAAGTTCAGGTACAGGAATGGAAAAACGTCCTGCTGCGTGGCAAGCAGCCGGCTGACCTGGACAAGTACTGGACGCAGTTTGAAGATCGCCAGCGCGATGTTCAGGGCATTCTTGGCCAGCTGGCCAGCCAACCTGGAATCGATGCACAGCTCAAGACACGCATTGAGCGACTGCGTGAGGAACACCGGGTCTTGGGTACGGCCTATCAGAAGGGCCGCGACGCTTATCTGGCGGCAGGTGCTGATCCAACGGCCGGAGACGCTGCGGTCAAAGGCGTGGACCGCGCCGCCAGTGAACAAATGAGCGAGCTGGTCAACGAGTTACGCAAGCAAGGCACCGAGCAATCGACATTGATCAGCGCCAGCGCCGATCGCACTGTGCTGCTGGGAATTGTGGTGATGCTTGCTTCGGGCCTGTTGATCGGTCTGTTCAGCCTGTGGCTGGTCAACCGCCATCTGGTGGAGCCGATCCGCAAGCTGATCGAGTATGTGGCGCAACTCAGTCAGGGTCGCTTTGCCGAGCGGGTGGCGAGCAATCGTCAGGATGAGTTGGGCAAGCTGGCCGTTGCCGCCAATACGCTAAGGGATTTTCTCGCAGAAACCTTCAGCCATTTGCAGCGCAGTGCCTCGGATCTGGACAGTGCCAGCGGTGAGCTGAATTCCATTGCAAGCCTCATGACCCACGGTACCAACGAGCAATTCAACCGCACCGATCAAGTCGCCACGGCGATGAACGAAATGTCCGCCACCGCTCAGGAAGTCGCCCGCCACGCCGCCGACGCGGCGCGGGCTGCCGATGATGCCGATCACTCTGCTCGGCAGGGCGAAAAGGTCATGCAGGGGACGATTCACACCATCACTCAAATGCGCGGTGAAATCGCCAATACCGCTACGGTTATCCGGCGTCTGGAGGCCGACAGCGGGCGCATCGGCAAGGTGCTGGAAGTGATTCGCGGGATCGCCGAACAGACCAACCTGCTGGCGCTCAACGCGGCCATCGAAGCGGCCCGTGCCGGTGAGGCCGGGCGTGGATTTGCCGTGGTCGCGGATGAAGTGCGCAGCCTGGCTCAGCGCACTGCGGCGTCGATCATCGAGATCAATCAAATCATCCAGACTGTTCAAACCGGCGCAGTGGATGCGGCCCAGGCGATCGAGAGTGGCCAGTCGCGCAGTGAGGAAAGCGTCGAGCAGGTCACTCAGGCCGGTGCGATGCTGGAGCGCATCACTGTGGCGGTGGAAGCGATTCGCGACATGAACCGCCAAATCGCCACCGCCGCCGAACAGCAGACCTCGGTCGCCGAAGATATTTCGCGCAACCTCACCGAGATCACCTGCATCGCCAGTACCAACCTGGATAACGTGCAGCGCACCGAAGCGGCGAGCCAGAATCTGCACGGGTTGTCGGGGCAACTGAACGAGGTGACTGCACGTCTGAGTGCATGACCGGGCACCTCCAGGCGTGATTGTGTATCGGCTCGGTATCCGGGCCGGTACACGATAAATCTCAAGCTTGTACCGCTTACGTCGATGAGGAGGTTATCCCTAAACTCACATGGATCAACCACCCATGGTCAGTGTCACTTCCGTTTCGATCAATCAAAGCCTTTCTACAACGTCCAGCAAAACCACGATCACTGACAGTGCCGACACCAGCAAGACCGACAGCACCTCGTCAACGGCAGCAGGTAGCTCAGCCACCTCAGCCGCCACCGACACTTCGAAGGTCGCAGCAGGCGGTGCACCGGCGGCCAGCGGCAGCAGTACGAGCAGCAGTAGCGAGTCGGATGCGGTGAAAGCCCTGCGCAAGCAGATTGCTGAACTGCAAAAGCAATTGCAGGAGCAACACAAGCAACTGCAAGCGGCTCAAGCGAGTCAGAAAAGTGCAGACGCAAAAGCCGCCGAAGTGGCCGCTGCGCAATCGCAGATCGCGACCACCTCAGGCTCATTGCAGACCGCTACTGCCGCGCTGTTGCAAGCCTTGCAGAGCTCGAGCAGCAGCACCTCGGGCTCGTTGGTCAGTACCTCGGCATAACGTCGGGAGCCGGCGGTGATCGAGCGCGAACGCGGGCTTTGTGTTCTGCGCTAAAACGCAAAAAAAACCACGCGACCCAAAGGTCGCGCGGCTTTTACAGTGTTCCCGTTACTTGTCTTGTTTGTTGCTCAGCACCTGACCGGTCCTGGCGTCCAGGTGCACGTCCCACTCAACACCTTTGGCGTCGCGTATTTCGACCTGGTAGACGTAATCCGCGCCTTTTTTCTCAAGCCCGGTGTCGGTGATGTTGGCTGCCGTAGTTCCTGGATGCTGGGCGAGGGCGGCCTGGTTGAGTTTTTCCAGGTCCATGATGCTGCCATCTTTGAGCAGACCCGGAATCAGATCCGGGCGCACGTCAGCCCGGGCCAGCCCGGCGGTCAGGGTCAAGGCAGCAGCGGCGAACAGGGCAGTCAATGTTTTCATGAGTTCTTTCCTTGGGGTGAACTGTTTAAGTGGGACCAGCGTAGTCCGCCGAACTTAATTCACCCTTAATTGCACCTCAGCGCTGACGGTTTCGTTCGCCCATTCCTGCATGGGGCGCTATACGCCCCGGCTCACGGCCGATTGATCATTTAATAGCCGTTAGCCTCAAGCAACTGCGCGACGCTGGCCGGCGCCGGGCGTTTGAAGTACTTGAGCAGCTCGCTGGCGCGGTTGGTGAAGATGCCATCAACGCCGGCGTCCATCACCTTCTTGTAATCCACCGGTTCGTCGATGGTGTAGGCATGCACCAACAGACCTTTGTCGTGAGTGAAGGTGTTCATCCACGGCTGCACCAGGTCCGAATAGCTTTGATCGCCACCTGTGGTCAGGGCTGCCGAAGGTCCTGTACCGATGGCGCCTTGAGCCTTGGCGTAGTTGACCCATTTCTCGAATTCGGCTTTGTCCCTGGGTTCCTGTCTGGCGTACCAGGCGGCCTTGTCCTTTTCACCGCTGGCGGCGAAGCTGACATTGGATTTGGGTTCGATACTGCCTTCACCGACCCACAGCAGAAGGATTTTCGGTACCTGCGGCATTTCCTTTTGCAGCAGTTCCAGGCTGCTCTTCTCGAAGGTTTGCAGCACGACCTTGCCTTTGCCCTGGCCGACCGCCAAATCGCTTTTCGCCAGTTTCGAGCCAGTCGGGCTCAGCCAGCCACGGTCCTGCAATTTATCTTTCAGGTCACGTTCGATACCCGGAAACTGCTTTGGCTCTTTGGTTTCGATGTACAGCCCGGGTTTGTGCTGCGGGTTGCCTTGCGCGATATCGATGATTTCGTCGAGGGTCAGGATCTTCAGGCCCACATACGAGGGGCGCGCACGGTCCGGGTACGCCTTGTTGAACCAACTGCCGGCATCCAGGGTTTTCAGTTCGGCCAGGGTGAACTCGTTGGCGGGACTGTCCTTGCGCTCGGGAAATTTACTGGCAACGTCAGTGGTGCGTTGCAGGTTGTTGTCATGCAGGGCAAACAGCACACCGTCTTTGCTGCGTTGCAGGTCCATTTCCAGGTAGTCGGCACCCAGGTCACGCGCCAGTTTGTAGGAGGCCGCGGTGGATTCCGGTGCATCGAAGGATGCGCCACGGTGGGCAATGACCGCCGGGTGTGGAACACCTATGGCGCTGGCCAGAGCGGTCGGGCTCGGCTGGCTGGTGGCCTGTGCCTGGCCAAGGCCGAGCATCAGGCTCAGCAACAGGGCACTTTTGCGGAAGGTGACGGGCATATTCGAAGTCCTTTCGTAGAGAGCGATGTCCAAGGATTACCTTTTAACAACTGAACGCCACTTGTGCTATCGCCATACCGACATTACGTGTGTCAGAGCCGGTATTTCAGTGCTTTTGTGCGGCTCTGTGCAGTACTCGTTGGCCCGGCAGTTAACGCCCCCCGACGCTCGACTATTTCTCAAACCGATAAGCGCGCTCAACCTTGCACACCCGTGTATGACAAGCCTCATACCAGGTCGAGCGCCCCTGCTCGCGGACCTCGGTGTGTTCGGCGTGATGTTTCCAGGCGAGGATTGCGGCCTCACTGGCCCAATAGGAAACAGTGATGCCGAGCCCGTCTTCACCGCGGGCTGACTCAACACCGAGAAATCCCGGTTGCTCGCGGGCCAGCTCGAGCATGCGCCCGGCGGCTTGCTCATAGCCTTGATCCCCCTCGGTTCGCAGGGACGTGAAAATCACCGCGTAGTAGGGCGTCGCTGGTGTCTTGGCGATCATGCCGGGTTCCCCGCGCAGGCGTTGAGAAATGCGCTGACCAGAGGCGGGGGCGTGCCGGCCAGTGCGGCGCGTTCGGGCTGAAATAACGTGGCGACGAAGAATGGATGACCGCGCAGCTCGACGCTCCTCAGATCACCCGCCGAGTCGTGTCCGGTGGCGTGCAGGCTTTGTGTCAGCAGCAGCGTTTCGAACTCGGGATTGACGCCGTACCGGCAGTGATAACCTTCGCGGATTTGCAGTGCGCCATAGGCGTTGGCGATCAACGAACCTTCGACCAGGCGGATACCGTCCACGGCCTCGACCAACGAGCAACTCAACGGCGTGAGCAGGGCGCGGGCGGCGTCCGGTGAAGTCTCGCCATGCTCGGCATCGGCCCAGCCGAGCACGTTGCGCGCGTACTCAAGCACTGCGTGTTGAAAACCGCCGCAGGTCCCCAGAAAGGGTCGTTGTTGTTCGCGGGCATAACGGATGGCCAGGAGTGCGCCGTCCACATCGCGGTAAGGGCTGGCCGGCACACACCAGAAACCGTCGAAGCCATTCAGCTGGGTGGCCGATGTGATGCTATCGGTGGGCAGCCACTCAAACTGCACCTTCAGATCGGCGTTCTCGGCCGCCATGGTCAGCGCCAGCGGGATCGCCTGGTGAGCGATGACATCGCGGTTGGAGTCACCGATCAGAGCGATATGGATGAGGGGCTTATCTGAAGGGGTTTGCATGTGGTTCTCCTGGTGCGGCCAAGGCTTGTTGATTCCTGGAGCCCACTATAGATTGGCGCTCACGCAATCGATATTGGCGTTTACCCAAATGCTCAATGCATCAACGCACTATCAACTCGATTACCCGGACCTGTCGCTGATCCTGGCGCTGGTGCGTGGCGGCTCTCTGGCCCGTGCAGCAGCGCTGTTGAAGGTCGATGTGTCGACGGTATTTCGTGCGGTGCGCAGACTGGAAGCCGCCTTGGGTCAGGAGTTGTTCGAGAAAAGCCGCGCAGGCTATCTACCGAGCAGCATGGCGCAAGCCTTGGCCGAACAGGCTGAGCGTGCCGAGCAAGCGCTGGAAGCGGCGCGCATTGGTGTGGAGCAAGGTGGGGAAGTTATCAGTGGCACGGTCCGCCTGACCTGCACCGATTCGGTCCTGCAAGGTTTGCTTTTGCCGGCACTGGCGCAGTTCATGCCGGCATATCCGGCCTTGACCATCGAATTGAGTACGTCCAACGATTTTGCCAACCTCAGTCGCCGCGACGCCGACATCGCTTTGCGCTTGACCTGCACACCGCCGCAGCATCTGGTCGGGCGGTGCCTGGGCTCGGTGTCGTACCGGGTTTGCGCCAGTGCGGCTTACCTGCAATCGGTCGACCCCAGTGACCTGGCCAGGCTTGCCTGGATCGCCCCGGATGACTTCCTGCCGGATCATCCAACCGTGGCCTGGCGTCGTCAGCAGTTGCCCGGCGTGCTGCCCAATTACCGCTGCAACAGCATGCTGTCGGTCACCGAACTGGTGCGTGCCGGGTTGGGCGTCGCGGCGCTGCCGGACTTCCTGATCGGTGAATCGGGACTGCAAGCCTTGAGTGAGCCCCTGCACGGTTACGACACCAGTCTATGGCTGCTGACCCGCCCGGACTGCCGCACCTTGCGCTCGGTGGTGACGCTGTTCGATGAACTGGCGCGCAGCGTCCGTTTGCCTTAGTTCTGTTCCTCCGGCGCGATGGGTTCAAACCTTGGGCTCATCCTTGCGCACAAAATGCTGATGCATTTCGGAGGTCAGGTTTTCGATGCGCTCGGTCAGGGTCTTGGTCATCTCGGTCAAACGGGTGTTTTGCTCAAGTAATTCCAGTAGTTGTGCTGTGGTCTGGGCGGCTTGTACCTGCCGTTCGGCGTTGGCAAGGGCAAGGGTTTCACGGTGCAGGGCATCCGCATCGGAATGGGCTTTGTCCCGTGCCGCCTGGCGAGTTTGAGCGAGCAGAATCAGCGGCGCGGCATAGGCTGCCTGGAGGCTGAAAGCCAGGTTCAGCAGGATGAACGGATAAACATCGAAATTCGTCAGTCCAGCCAGGTTGACGCCAATCCAGAGTGCGACAATCAGTGTTTGCGCGCCGAGGAAGGTCGGCGTTCCGAAAAAACGGGCAAAGGCTTCAGCCTTCAAGGCAAAACTGTCGGTGCCGAAGGTCGGCGCCAGATGGGCGTGAGGGCGGTGAAAGCGCAGGTGATCGACTTCAGAGCCAGGCTCTGCTTCGGGTTTGACTGAGTTCATAGTGCTCTCTGCAATGCCGTGGGACTGGGGTCTACTATAGCCCCGAGTACCCACGATTGAGGAAATCCTCTAAGGGCATCCAGTGGGCTTGTGCCAGACGGGCAATCGCGGGTTCTCTGACCGGGTCGCTCGTGGCAACGTTGATTTTGTTGCGCTCGGTGTTTTTCGCGGCGTACAGCGCTTTGTCCGCCTCGTTGAGCCATATCGCGGCATCCTCGAACGGTAACTGGTAAGCGGTGAGACCAATGCTCAAGCTCACCTCAAGCTCAGGGATCTCCTGGCTGCGGTAGTTGCTGAAGACTTCACGCAAGCGTTCCATGAACTCCCTGGCTTGCTCCAGAGGCATGTCCGCAAAATGTAGGAGCAGCCGGTCGACGCTCGATTGCTCCGGGCGGCGCTCCGACGATGGACCTGAGGGCGACGCGTTTATCCAGCAAACACGCGTTATCGTTAACGTCATCGCGAGCAATCGAGCGTCGACCGGCTGCTCCTACAAGGGGCAGCGTTCGCTTAACTGACTTGATTGCCTGCTGGTAACACACCGTGCCTACCGCCAGCGGGTAGAGCGTCAGCATCGGCAGGCAGGCATAGACCTGAAGAGTACAGGTGTCAGGGGCGAAGGCCGCCCCCAGCAGAGCTGGCGAGGAAGGGCCACAGGGAATCCTCCCCGAGTGGACGGGACTACAGCTGATAGCAGGCCAGGAACATATCCATTGCAGACGCTACAACGGTGGTCTGCATCTCGGGTGACAGCACTGGCTGGTTCATGGAGATTTGTGGCCAGAAGGCGAATGCCTTGATCAGCCCCTGCACCTGCTGCGCGGCGAAACACGGGTCGACGGGTTTCAACCTGCCGTCGGCCTGGGCCGCGCGAATCCACACGGTGAGGCTCTCTTCACGCTCTCCCAGCCTGGCGACCATGTCCTGGGCCCGTTCGGGGGAGTGGATCGTGGCGGCAATTGCCACACGCGCCAGGTCGAGGAGGTTGTTGTCCGCCAGCATGTGCAGTTTGGCCCGCAACAACACTTCCAGTTGCTCGCGTAGCGGCAGATCACTGCGGTAGATCGTGTCCTGCTGGGTGCTGATGCTGGTCCATAATTTATTCAGGATCTCGGCGAACAGCTCTTCCTTGCTGGGGAAGTGGTTGTACACCGTGCGCTTCGAAACGCCGGCCGTGGCGGCTATCTTGTCCATGCTGGTGATGTCGAAACCGTTGGTCCGGAATTCGACAATGGCCGCCTGGACGATGGCTTCGCGTTTTCGGTCGGTGAGGCGCAGTGCAGCTGTCATAAATAGGCTTCGGCGGGTGAAATGAAAATTACACTTCGCAGTTTACTTATTCTCTCGTTTGTTGCAATCTTGAAACTACACTGTGCAGTGTAATTGCGCGGTAAAAAATAGAGTTTGCGGCTAATGCGTGCATGCATTGGCCAGTTATCGTCCAACAACGGAGCACCGGAACCTCACCGGTTTCCTTGGAGTCACCTCAATCATGGCCACTCTCTCATCTCGCGCTGACAGCGCCCCCAGCCTCAAAGGCTCTTTGCGGGACGAAGGTCATTACCGCAACC
The DNA here is from genome assembly GCF_059421425.1 of Pseudomonas sp. GW821-FHT02H09. NCBI lineage: Bacteria > Pseudomonadati > Pseudomonadota > Gammaproteobacteria > Pseudomonadales > Pseudomonadaceae > Pseudomonas > Pseudomonas sp. GW821-FHT02H09. The sequence goes on along the minus strand of NZ_JBWKVA010000036.1, from coordinate 17,251 downwards.
CTGTAGCAGTGCCGCGCGAAGGCTTTCGCAAAACCTTGCGGATTTTCTGGAACATGCTGTTCCACAAACCGCGCAACACTCGCCCGGCCGGGGTTATCCCTGTACAAGCCTTGACCCGCGAAGCACTGTTGGCTGCGCCAAATCACAGCGTGTTCCGTCTCGGCCATTCGACCGTACTGCTCAAATTGCACGACAAATTCTGGCTGACCGACCCGGTCTTCGCCGAGCGCGCATCGCCGGTGCAGTGGGCCGGCCCACGGCGCTTCCATCAGCCACCCATCAGCCTGGAAGAACTGCCACCGATTGAGGCGGTGATCCTGTCCCACGATCATTACGACCACCTCGATCATCAGTCCATTCTCAAACTGGCCGACAAAACCAGATACTTCCTCGCGCCGCTGGGTGTGGGCGATACCTTGATCAAATGGGGGATCGACGCCAGCAAGGTGCGCCAACTGGATTGGTGGCAGGGCACTGAAGTGGATGGCATTCGCTTCATCGCCACACCATCCCAGCATTTTTCCGGACGCGGCCTGTTCGATGGCAACAGTACGCTGTGGGCGTCCTGGGTCATGATCGATGGCGATACACGGATCTTCTTCAGCGGCGACACCGGCTATTTCGATGGTTTCAAACGCATCGGCGAGCAGTACGGCCCGTTTGATTTGACGCTGATGGAAACCGGCGCCTACAACGTCGAATGGCCGCATATTCATATGCAGCCAGAGCAAACCCTCCAGGCGCATATCGACCTCAAAGGTCGCTGGTTACTGCCGATCCACAACGGCACGTTCGATCTGTCGATGCACGCCTGGCACGAACCCTTCGACCGCATCCTGGCCCTGGCCTGGGAGCGAAATATCGCCATCACCACACCGCAAATGGGTGAAGCGTTCAACCTGACACAACCCCAGCGTGGACGGGCGTGGTGGCTGGAGGTGGAGAGTGTGCCGTGCTCGGAGCACAACGCGCTGACCTGACAGGCTGCGCGTCTGGTTGAATAGTCATACACGTGAAGAGGAAAGGGGCTCGGGGGGCTATCCCGAGCCCTGCCCTAGGCTGACCGAGAGAGTGAATTAATCCCTCATCCTTCAGCATTTACGGGATGTCTATTCATGAATGGAACTCTGAAATATCACTTCACCGCACTCATCCGGATGAGTGCGCTAAATGCGTTACCTGGACGCATTGATTGCTGATGTTGCATCACCTGCGATTTTCGTCGCGCCCTTGTCCGGTTACCCGGGCATCACAGTGCCTTCAGGCATGGACGCTGACGGTTTGCCAACCTCGGTTTTCTTTTATGGTGAGCGCTGGAGCGACGCCAGGCTCCTGGCACTTGCCTATAGCTATGAGCAAGCCTCTCTGGCATGGCAGGCCCCGGCCTTCAGGCAGCAATAGTTCGTCGATCGAAGCCTGCTGCCAACCGAGGAGCCGGCTTCTGTTCGTATCGGTGTTCACTCAATCATCGCGTAATCAGCCCGCCCGACCGGATCAGGTGTCGTGCCTTTGATGTTCATGCCTCTGCCCGGCGCAAAGCCCGGGAAAAACACCAGGCCTTGCGCTTCCAGCCGATAGGCCAGGGCCAGGCGAGTGACGTCCAGCAACTCCCCTTGGGCTTCAAACCGCTGGATGGCGGCTATTGAAACCCCTGATTCCTGAGATAACTGCTCCAGGCTCCAGCCCAATAGCTCGCGGGCCTGTGCGCAGTGTTCGGGGGTGAATTGATGAAGCGCGATACGTTCGAGGGTGATTTTCATCGCAAGAGAGGCCATGGTTTTCTCCGGGGTTCGAGAGTGGCGATTCAATAAAATACTGTGTTTTTGTACAGTTGTTTTATGCCCGGATCAAACTCATTTTTTGATCGATTCTATTTTTTCTCGCTCAGGCAGGGTTTACATCGGTTTGCTGGTGGTGATGCTCGGTCTGTGGGTGAAGTGAGTTTGATTGGGCATCAGAGGCCGGAAAATTCGCCCGGTTACCTCTGCTTCGCCAATTTTCAGCGCTGCCTCGCCGTAAGAGCTGACAGTCGACTACGATATTTTATGTAAGACCCTAAAAGCTCAATTGACGTTTAACAATAAAAGCAACAATTGGACGTCAGCTTCCTGATTTCAATACGCGCAAAGGTTGCGTTTTAAAGGCAAGCAGGCGGTGTGCACCACAACGTTTTTTCCAGGGAATGGCATCATGAAGAGATTACGTCTGCTGTGTACCCTGATCGGTTTTATCAGTTTGCCGGTTCTGGCCGATATGGCATCGTCAAACAAAGATGCCTTCGTGGCTAACCTGATAGAGCAGATGACCCTGGAAGAAAAGGTCGGCCAACTACGGCTGATCGCTATTGATGACATCATGACTCCCGAAAGGATGCGCCAAGAGATCACCGCCGGGCGAGTCGGTGGTATGTTCGGTTCTGTGACCCGTTACAAAAACCGCCCCATGCAGGACGCGGCTCAACGTAGCCGCCTGAAAATACCAGTGTTTTTCGGCTGGGACGTGATACACGGTCATCGAACCATTTTTCCCATTGGCCTGGCATTGGCCTCCAGCTGGGATATGGACGCTATCGAGTTGAGCGGTCGCACGGCGGCGAAAGAAGCCAGTGCGGACGGTGTCGATTTGACCTTTGCACCGACGATAGATATCGCCCGTGATCCTCGTTGGGGGCGCACATCCGAAGGCTTTGGTGAAGACACCTATCTGGTTTCCCGCATTGCCAAAGTGATGGTTCAGGCCTATCAGGGCAAAAGCCCGAATGCACCCGACAGCATCATGGCCAGCGCTAAACATTTTGCGTTGTATGGTGCTGTCGAAGGGGGACGCGACTACAACAGCGTCGACATGGGCCTGGCCAGGATGTACCAGGACTACCTGCCACCTTATCGTTCGGCGATTGATGGTGGCGCGGGAGCGGTCATGGTGGCGCTTAACTCGATAAATGGTGTGCCAGCAGCTTCCAATACATGGTTGATGCAAGACCTGCTTCGCAAAGCCTGGGGTTTCAAGGGCCTGGTCATCAGCGACCATAGTGCGATAACCGAGTTGGTTCAGCATGGTGTTGCGAAGGATGACCGCGAAGCTGCCAGGCTCGCAATCAGGGCTGGCATTGATATGAGCATGAACGACTCCTCCTATGGTCAGGAGCTACCAGGACTGCTTAGGTCTGGCGCTATTTCTCAGAGCGATATTGATAACGCAGTGCGGGAAGTCCTGGGGGCCAAGTACGACATGGGGCTGTTCGAAGACCCTTACCGGCGCATCGGCGTTGCCAGTGACGACCCCGTTGATATCAACGCCGAAAACCTTCTGCATAGAACGCAAGCCCGTGAAGTGGCACGCAAGACGTTGGTGCTGCTGAAGAATGAAAATGGGCTCTTGCCGCTAAAAAAAGAGGGAACGATCGCTCTTATTGGCCCGCTGGCAAAAAGTACCGTCGACATCATGGGCAGTTGGTCTGCAAGCGGCATGGCCTCGCAATCCGTGACGATCTACGACGGGCTGAAAAGCGCGATGAACAAGGGCTCGCTGATCTATGCCCGAGGAGCCAATCTCACGGAGGATCAGGAGGTTGTTAAATACCTGGGAGTGTCCGAAGTCGAGAACGACTCTCGTCCGGCAGCAGAAATGATTGATGAAGCAGTCAAGGCCGCACAGCGAGCCGATGTTGTGATTGCCGTGGTGGGTGAGCCTCGTAGTATGTCTCATGAAGCGGCAAGCCGAACCAGCCTGGATCTGCCAGGGCGCCAGAGTGAATTGATCGCCGCCCTGAAAACTACCGGCAAACCGCTGATACTGGTATTGATGAACGGCCGTCCACTGTCCATCGGCAAGGAGCAGGAACAGGCCGATGCGGTTCTGGAAACCTGGTACAGCGGCTCTGAGGGGGGTAACGCCATTGCCGATGTAGTGTTCGGTGACTACAACCCGTCCGGCAAGCTACCCATCACCTTTCCGCGTTCCGTGGGGCAGATCCCGAGTTACTACAGCCACTTGAACACCGGTCGCCCCTACATACCGGGTGGGCCTCGCAACTACACTTCTCAATATTTCGATCAATCCTATGGTCCGCTTTATCCCTTCGGCTATGGACTGAGCTATACCGATTTCAGCCTGTCCGAAGTAACCCTGTCGGCTCCAACACTCAAGAGCAATGGCAACGTCGATGCCAGCATCACGGTGCGAAACATCGGCAAGCGCGACGGCGAAACGGTCGTTCAACTGTATATCCGAGAGGTCGTTGCATCCGTCAGTCGTCCGGTCAAAGAACTTAAAAACTTTCAAAAAATCATGCTGAAGGCCGGGGAGGAGAAAGCTGTCCACTTCACCATTGATGAGAGCGACCTGAAGTTCTTCAACACACAGTTGAAATACGCCGCCGAGCCGGGCGAGTTCCGGGTGCAAATCGGTCTGGATTCTCAGGATGTGAAAGAGCAGAGTTTTGAGCTGTTGTAGGCTTGAGGCAAACGCTACACCCCCTGTAGGAGCCGAGCTTGCTCCGGGCGGCGTTCCGACGATGGACTCAAGGGCAGCGCATTCATTCAGAAAATACGCGTTATCGTTAACGTCCATCGCGAGCAAGCTCGGCTCCTACAGGGGGTGTAGCGGCAGTGGCCTCTCTTTTTGGGCTGACTACTTCGCCTCCAACCCCGGCGCTTCACGAATGATGAAGTGGTCGAGGTTCTCAATGTCGCCGCTGAACACCCCGAAGGTCTGCTCGGGGTTTTTCTTGCTCGGTACTTGCTTCAACTCCGGCGTCACACCATAGAAGAAGCAATACAGGTCCCGCTCGCTGCCAATGGCGTTCTTGATCTCCTCCAGGAAGGCTTTGCGTTTGCGGTAGTTCTCAATCAGGTGTTTGCTCAGGTAAACGTTCACTGAGTAAGGCTTCTTGTCGACCCAGACCTTCTTCTCGAAATCGATCCGGAAGCTGGTTTTGTAGCCTTTGATCTCCTTGATCTTGCCCCAGTAAATCAGCCCTTTGTTGTCTTGCAGGTATTCAATCTTCTTGAAGAACGACCAGTAGGACGCTGTCTGTTCACCGATCTTGAGCGGCATGCTTTTGAGCCGCTCCTTGTCATCGATGTTCGACACAAAGCATTCCACTGGATGGGCAAATACGCTGGTCTTGTCCGGCGCTGTTTCACGGGGCGCGTGCTCCGTGGTGGTGTTCGCAGACGGCGTCTTCAGCTCATCCTGTGGAGAGGCAACATCTGTCGCCGGACTGGATGGCTTGCGAACATATTGGCGACGGGTGAGCAGCAACTCCGACGGGAAATGTTCCTCCCGATCGTTATCGCCCTCGGCATCCAGCCCCCAGGCCAAAGCTTTAGGACTGAGGTAAGGGCAGCCATCAACGTGCCGGGTGCTGGGCACATTCTTGAAATGCGGCGTCCTTATATAGTTGACGTTCTTCGCATTGAACGTACCCAACACATTCTGTGCATCGAACGCCGCCCGGCATGCATCGTTAGGGCATTGAAAGCTTTCCCTGGCCGAATCGAATGCCATCGTCTCGTCGAAATTCAAATCCCGCACGTCATAGATCGACAGCTTTTCATCGAGGCTGAGGCAGTAGGCTTTGTCGAATTTCATTCGCTTGCTGATCCTGAGAGGGGATGGCCTATTAATAGCGGGTGGGGCTGTGGGGTGCACCAACTCTTTCACGTTCGTTGCCAGTGCCGGGTGGGATGAACTCGCCAATGGACAAGGGCCAATACCTTAACTAGCGTTGTGCACGGGTGGCCGCGCTCCCTTCCTTGTCATGAGGTGTGTAGTTGCGCACTGCCCGTCGTTAGCCGTGCCAACAAGGAGGTCGGGGGTGTCTGGATCGGTCGTGCTGGACGCAATTCTCGGGATGCTAAGGCCTGGTGCGCAATGACACCTTGCTTGCAGCGGGCATGCAGATGGCCAGCAATCTCGTGAAAGACAACTCGCCAGCTACGCTCGATCAGCTAGCAAAGCCGATCCGCAGCCCAAGCCTGGAGCGCTTTGAAACCAGAGACATCGAAATCAGGGACTTCATTTCAGGGAGCGCAACATGCCGAACAACTGGCCCGCCGAGATTGAGCACGTCGTCGTGCTGATGATGGAAAACCGTTCCTTCGATCATTTACTGGGTGATTACAAAAGCATCAATCCTGCGTGCGATGGCATCGACCGCAACGCCCCAAGCACCAACCCGCTGACGTTGGCCAGTGGCAGTTCGATCGTGATCACTCAAACGCCGGAATTGCCGGATTACTTCAGTCTGTGGGCACCGCCCGCGCCTTCACCACCGGCAACGCCTGCGAAAGACAGCGAAGGTTTCGACCTTGGCCATGAGTTCGTCGATGTAGTGAAGCAACTGGATGTGTCACTCAAGACCAGCCTGAGCGCACCCAAGCTCAATGGCTTTGCGCAGGACGCCTATGACAAGGCCCGCACCGACCTTAAAATTTACAAAACCTGGTCCCAATCCATGGCTCAGCGGGCGATGAACTACATCCCGTTCGGTGCCACGCCGGCGGCCGATCCGCTGCCAGCGATCCAGGGACTGGCGCGTCATTTTACGGTGTGCGACCGTTGGTTTGCGTCGGTGCCGGGCCCGACCTGGCCGAACCGTTTTTTCGCCATGCTTGGCAGTAGCAACGGCCGCGTGCTGATGCCGTCCACGGGCACGGTGCTGGCCGGTATCAAAAGCCTGATAGCGCAATTTGGTGGTGACAGTATTTTTTCGTTGCTGCGGGACAAGGGCCACGATGTGCGCATCTACTCCGACGGCGCGATCCCGCTGGCGGCGTTGGTCAAGGGTGGTTTGCAGCATCTGGGCATCGACGACTTCAAATCGGATGTCGCCGCTAACAAACTCCCCGAACTGTCCTGGATCGAGCCGAGCTATGGCCTGCTCAACGGCAAGCTCGGCCCCAACGTGTCGCATCATCCACCGGAAGACCTGCGCTTCGGCGATCAGTTTGTCGGTGATGTGTTCAACGCGTTGTCGGCCAACACAGACCTGTGGAACAAGACGTTGTTCGTGCTGCTGTACGACGAGCACGGCGGCTTCCATGATCATGTGGTGCCGCCGACCTGTGTTTCGCCCAACGCAACATCCGATGTCGACTGGCCCAACCCCTTCACCCGACTCGGCATTCGTGTGCCGGCGATCTTCGCATCGCCGTGGCTTAAGCCGGGTTTGATTCCCTGGACGGGCACACTCCAGGCGCAGCATTACGATCACACCAGCCTGCTGGCCTTTCTTTGCGATCATTTCAAATTACCGCGCAGCGCCCTTGGTCCAAGGGTGGTGGCGGCCCAGCACTTCGGTAATGCGCCGATCTGGCGCAGCGCCGCGAGCGTGACTGCAGCGCTGCAACTGGCACCCACCGCGCTGCCAAGCCGCGCCGGTCTGCCATTGATCGAGTCTACACTTGCGACCCTCAGCCGGCAGGTGGTGGACAGCGCCACGGGGTACCTCGACGGTCTTGATCCGGAGCAAGTCTGGAAGAACAGCGCCCAAGGCGTCAGCAGTTTTCTCGACAACCGCACCCGGGCACTGGTTGATCCCGGGCAAGCCGCCCTCACGTCCGCCGTGCCGAGTGCGAACAACCTGGAGGCGAAGCTGCGTCGCCTGCAGGACCTGATGGTCACCGCATACAGCCAACCCGCCCCGGCTCCAGCCGCTGCGCAGCCCGTCAGCAAAGCCTTGCAGGCAGAGCCGGGGCCGGGTGTTGCGCCCTCGCGACTGCGAGTCCTGTGCCTGCCCGGCGTGGGATTTACCCAGACAGCCAGCGGGCAGGGCGGCACCGACGCGAACTGGCAGGCACAATGGCGTACGCTGATCCGCAGCCAACTGGCACAGAACGGTCGCGTGATCGATGATCAGGACATCGACTTTCTACCCTTCGATGAGCAACTCAAGGATGGGCCGGATTTCGCCCAGATCACCCGAGGCCTGGCGATGTTGCGGGCAGACGCCAGTGGCAAGGCTGACGAGACCTTCGGCAGTTGGGGACTGCCGGTCAATCAGATGCTGCGCAGCACCGTCGGCGCCATCGTGCAATGGATCGAAGACGCCGATTTGCGCACCACACTGACTCAGCATCTGCTGGCGAAGATCGACGCGTTCGACCCGCAGATCATCTTCGCTCAAGGGCTGGGCAGCCTGATCGGTTACGACGCCTTGCGCCGTTCGGTGGCCAAAAAAGGCTCGGCGTTCAAGCGCATTGATGGCCGGGTGTTCGTCAGCTTCGGCTCACCCATCGCGCTGCCGCTGGTGATGCGCGAAGTGTGGGGTGGGCGGGTCATGCGCTTGAGCGATAACGGTCGGGGCATCCGCCGCTGGTTCCACCTCTATAACCCCAACGACGGCTTGCTGACCCGGCCGATCACTTCGCCGGACTCGGCGCGTATCGACCTGCAAACCGAGTTCAGCGTGCCGCTGCGTGATGACCTGCTCGACCTCAATCACGCCGCGCAAGCCTATTTGTCGGCACCCGCCAGCCAGACCAGCCTCTGGCCGCAACTGGCCCGCGACGTGGTGGCGGCGCGCGTCCTGGAAGTACCGGCGTTCCTCTCTCGCAGCGGCCAACGTAAACGCCGCGCCCTGGTGGTCGGCATCGACGATTACCCCGACCCGAGTGCGCGCCTCGACGGCTGCATCAACGACACCTACCTGATCAGCCGCATGCTCCAGGAAAGCGGCTACGACGCCGGCGACATTCGTTTGCTGCATGACGCCCGAGCCACCCAGGCGAACTTTGTCGAACGCCTCGAATGGCTGGTGGAAGGCGCCCGCGCTGGAGACGAGCGAGTGCTGTTCTATTCCGGCCACGGCACCCAACTGCCGGCCTACAGCAGCAGCGGCGAAGCCGACCGCATGGACGAAACCCTGGTGCTCTACGACTTCGATTGGGATGACGAGAGCACACATTTCACCGACAAACTGTTCCGCCAGTTCTACAGCCATCTGCCCTTTGACCCGAACGGCCACGGCGCCAAACTGACGGTTATGTTCGACTGTTGCTACGCTGGCGGCATGACCCGCGGCACCGGCCGCGTACGCGGCATCACCCCACCCAGCGACATCCGCCACCGCATGCTGCGCTGGGACCCCTACGCCGGCGACTGGGACCGTCGGGTGTATGCGGCCGACAGCGACGGCCGCGACTTCGGCGCACATACCGCCGACAGCAAGTCCAGCGTACTCACACGCACCCGCAGCACCCAAGGCGCCGCTACCGGCCTGCGCCCCGAGAAAAAAAACCAACTGCTGCGCCAGGGCAAACTCTACGGCCACCATGGCCCCTACATGCCCCTGATGCTCTACGCCGCCCGGGAAAACGAAAAAGCCAGCGAATACCAGGTCGGCGCCAACAGCTACGGCGCCTTCACCTACGCCCTGGTGGAACAACTGCGCAAACTTCACCAAGAGGATGCGAGTCTGGGGTTTGATCAACTGATCGACCGAGTCACCAGCGTCCTGAGTGCCCGATCGTTGGGGCAGACACCGGAGATCGTCGGGCCGAGCGGGGTGAGGGAAGCGCTGTGTCCTTGGCGGGTTAGTGGGTTGGGGAGATGATTGCGTAGCGGTTGTTGCTGACAGAAAAAAGGGCCGCAGGATTTTCCTGAGGCCCTGATAACACCGGGATTTCCAAATCCGACGCAGATCCCCTGTAGGAGCGAGCTTGCTCGCGATGGCGATCCCCCAGCCAACTACAACCTCAACATGTGCAATGAGGACGAGCAACGGACACCTACTGCTCGGGCTTCAGTCGTTTCACCTTCTCATAAAGCGACAAGGTGAACTCATCTTTGTCGCTCGAATGATGACAGCGCCGATGACAGTTCGGGCAGAGCGCGACAGCATTGCTGGTACGGTCCGAACCTTTCTGAGCTAAGTGCTTAACGTGATGAACCTCAAGAAACGGTAAATCATCCACTTCAAAAGGCGCTGGCTTGTTGCAGCCCTCGCAGATGCCTTTAGCTTCTTTCAGAATCCAGGCTCTAACTTTAGGGTCACGAACGAAAGAGGTGCCTACAGTGCTGGTTTGCTGTGGATGTGAAATGCCTGGCGGTTCATCTTCGATCTTTTGTTTTTGAAGCCTGGCGGCGCGACGTGTGAGGGTTTCTTCATCGGCCGTCGGCGCATAGTCGTCTGCGCCCGGTATAGCTTTGGTGGCAAGCACAGCGCGAATGCGCTCACCGACTCCCGCGCCAATATTTTTGGCTGGCATGTACCCAGTAATCCGCGGCAAGCCCAGCTGCTCCAGCACAGCCGAAATATTCTGCATGCGGTACTCAACCGAAGAGGCGCTGCGTTTGCTCAATACACCTTCACGCAAAAGGCGATTCTCAACGGACTTCTTAAAGGTCTGGCCGCTTTGTTCAAGGTCCAACATCTTCAAATAGGCATCGACCGAAGCCTCAAGCTCCGCATCACTCCAGCCGGTTTTTTCTTTTTCAGTGTCCATACAGTCGCCGAGGGTTGGGAACCCTCGGACGATACTGAGTGGCCATTACGGCGTCTAGGAAATTTCCTACAATAAAGACCGATTTTTCGCTCGAATGGTCCTATGGAAGCTGCCGCTGCTCTAACCCACAGAATGCTTGAACGACTGAAACAAGTCCGTAACCTTACGCCACCAAGGTCTAACCACCGGCACTCGCCGCCGCGTCCGGTTGAGCAGCAAATAAGGCATGTCTCGCAACCGAATCCAGCCTTCGTCCTGCCAATGCAACAGACTCAGCGACATCTCCGGCCAATCCAACAAACTCAACATCGGCCGATCAGTGTTTTTCGATTGCCGCGCATCACGCAACGTCGGCACCACCTGATGGGTCAACCACTCTCGCAACAACCTATGCCCCGGTGCGTAGTGATACACCAGCAACGCATACACCCCGGATTCGCTGAGCATCAGCATTCTTTCCAGCTGGCCGTGGTAGCGAATCATCAGCGTTTGCCGCTGATCCTCGTCGAGCTTGCTGACCATACGTTCGTTTAGATGCACGCCCATCAGCCGACCCAGATCGCGGGCACAGAACCATGGCTGGTTTTCCAGGAGTAGGGCATGAAGAGGGAGGTTGTGGCGGGTGAAGACAGTGGGGGTGAAGGGCTCAGACATGGCGGGCCTCCTGGTAAGGAGGAATATTAAACGAGCGTTGGGTATACATATCCCGTGACCTCTACGTATGCATGTGGAAAGGGCCTGGCCCAGACGTAGAGAGAGGATTTAAGAAATCCCAACTGGCAAAAATACCCCGCAGATATGAATTATGTCGACCCGCGTGGCGGTTAGCACATTCGTTTCTGTGTCTTGGAGCTCTTGCTTTCTACGTTGGGCGTTTCTTAGGCACCTACAGTTAAGGTAGGCAGTTGATAAAGCTTGGTCAATACGACTCCGCTCTTTTAAGTGTGTAGGAATATTCGTTGTTTTTTTTCTTGAGTTACAACTGGGTACCCATCTTTGCTTGGCCACTCAACCCCTTGCCCAAGGTGAGCGTACGGACTAAGTTGTTTTGGCTAGCCATGGTAGAAGCGAGCTATGAGCGTACAAGCACAGTTCACGCTGAATGAAGCAAGATCCCAACTCTCACTGCTCACCAAACGCGTTTGGGCCGGTGACAGGGTTGTGATTACGAAGGACGGTAAGCCTTATCTGGATTTGCTGCCGCATGTTGATGTTATGCGTAGGCGCAAGCCAGGGCGGCTTAAAGGGCAGATTCGCGTGTCAGCGGTTTTTGATCGGGGTCTTCAGGATTTCATTGAATGATTTTTCGCGATTCTAGCGATTTCGGGGGTGTTTGGTTTTGCGTCCGCTGCGCGGCCGAACGTAGCCTTCGGCAACTGCTACGCGGTATGTTTTCTCCTAATAAAAAGCCCTGAAGACGTTCAGGGCTTTTTGATTTTTGCGATTTGCCGATTCAATTCATGAGCGGCAGATCGTGGCCAGCTCCGGGAATCAATCCCAGCTAAGCGCGCCACCGGTTTGATACTCGATAACCCGAGTCTCGAAGAAGTTTTTCTCTTTCTTCAAGTCCATGATCTCGCTCATCCATGGGAACGGGTTAGTCGTACCTGGGTACTCTTCCTTCAAACCGATCTGCGACAGGCGACGGTTGGCGATGAATTTGAGGTAGTCCTCCATCATCGCGGCGTTCATGCCCAGTACGCCGCGCGGCATGGTGTCGCGAGCGTATTCGATTTCGAGCTGGGTGCCCTGCAGGATCATCTGCGAAGCTTCTTCCTTCATTTCGGCGTCCCACAGGTGTGGGTTTTCGATTTTGATCTGGTTGATCACGTCGATGCCGAAGTTCAGGTGCATGGATTCGTCGCGCAGGATGTACTGGAACTGCTCGGCGACGCCGGTCATTTTGTTGCGCCGGCCCATGGAGAGGATCTGGGTGAAGCCGCAGTAGAAGAAGATGCCTTCCAGAACGCAGTAGTAGGCGATCAGGTTGCGCAGCAGCTCTTTGTCGGTCTCGACGGTGCCGGTTTCGAACTTCGGATCGGAGATCGAACGGGTGTACTTCAGGCCCCAGGTGGCTTTTTTAGCGACCGATGGGATCTCGTGGTACATGTTGAAGATCTCGCCTTCATCCATGGCCAGCGATTCGATGCAGTACTGGTAGGCGTGGGTGTGGATCGCCTCTTCGAACGCCTGGCGCAGGATGTACTGGCGGCATTCCGGGTTGGTGATCAGGCGGTACACGGCCAGTACCAGGTTGTTGGCAACCAGGGAGTCGGCGGTGGAGAAGAAGCCCAGGTTGCGCATCACGATGCGGCGCTCGTCGTCGGTCAGGCCTTCCGGATCTTTCCAGAGGGCGATGTCGGCGGTCATGTTGACTTCTTGCGGCATCCAGTGGTTTGCGCAGCCGTCCAGGTACTTCTGCCAGGCCCAGTCGTACTTGAACGGTACGAGTTGGTTAAGGTCGGCGCGGCAGTTGATCATGCGCTTTTCGTCGACGGCAACACGGGCGGAAGCGCCTTCGAGCTCGGCCAGGCCTTCGGCGATGTCGAGGTTATCGAGAGCAGCCTTGGCGCGGATGATGGCGGCGGAGTCGGTGGCGGTTACGGCGCGGGCTTCTTGAGCTGCGGCACCACCGGCGCTGTCGAGGCGGTCCATGTTGGCTTCAGAAGCGTGGCCGGCGTTGGCGCCTTTGGCGGCGACTTCACCGTCCTCTTTGTCGAATTCGTCCCAGCTCAGCATGACGTGTCGTCTCCTGCGTGAGGGCCAGATTGCCCGTGTGAAAAACACTTATGGTGGGTTGTCACACGACCAATGGCCGCTTTGGATCTAAAGAATTGTTGAGTGCAGTAGCGGTGAACGCACGCAAAAAACATAAATTTGTTGGGGATGGCCCCGGAATCGCTGATGGGAGGCGGGCGCTGAGCCTTTCCCTATGGCCTTTGAAGGCTGAATCAGCGTGGGTTTATAGCCCGACTAGGGGATATTTCAAGCCCTTTTGACTGCGCCAGTATAAGGGTTTTTATCAGGGTATTTCAGCCAGTTTTTCAGTTCGGGGGCGGTCGATTGTCTCAGTGAGGAGGGCGAGGTTGGGCTTTGTTGAGGCGGGGCAAGGGTTTGCGGGGCGTTGGGATAGGACAGGTTTTTTTTGTGGGCGGGAGTGTTGCGCAAGGGTGGGAAATTTGGGTGGCTTTTGGCATGACCTTGTGGCGAGCGGGCTTGCCCGCGTAGCGGTCGTAAATTGTCTGGTCGCGTTTCGTCAACTATAGAGGGGGGGCTGGATTGCGACCGCTTTGCGGTCATCGCGAGCAAGCTCGCTCCTACAGCTCGTGCGGTGTTGCGGGTTTTTTGGGGGGTTCAGAAACAACTAAGCCCGGCCGAGGCCGGGCTGTGACGTCGCGGTCAGCTATTAGCTGAGGCGGCTGGCTTCGGTGCGGTCGTAGCCATCAGCAGCGACGGTGGCAGCACCAGTGCGATCGTAACCATCGGCAGCGACGGTGGCAGCACCAGTGCGGTCGTAGCCGTCAGCGGCGACGGTGGCAGCACCAGTGCGGTCGTAGCCGTCAGCGGCGACAGTGGCGGAACCAGTGCGATCGTAACCATCGGCAGCGATAGTGCGGTCATAGCCATCGGCAGCAAAGGTGTTGGCGGCCAGTACGGAGAGGGTCAGGGCGAGGATCAGTTTGGTTTTCATGAGGGTAGCTCCGGGTGTTGTGCGTGTTGTTCAGTGGGTGTGAAGCTCATACTACTCGGACTATTTCGATTAAAAAGCGCAAATAAATGCTTAAAACAATCGTATAAATCGATGTGTAGTGCTCGACGTTCCTTGCACTTGCGGCCAGAAGGTCGCAGCGCGGTAGATCAAGCGGTAAAGAATCAGGTGAGTGCGAGTGCCGTGGTCGCACCTCTATTGGGCGATGCGGTGCAACAGTCCCAGGCTCGGGTGTGCATCCGGGCATCTTTGCTGCAAGAGTGATTTCTTGCGGCCGGCAGTGGTAAAGAGTTCTGGGTCTAACGTGGGCGATTAACCGTTAGAGCAACCATTGCCCATCACGCTGTATCGCAGAATATGCCGTTGGCCTTTGGAGTCTTCATATTCCATGCGGGCCGGTACAACTTCACAAACATTGGGGACTTCGCTCATCGATACAACTTTGGCGATGTCCAGGTCGGTTGAGTAGGTGTATTCCTCCACCGGCATTTGCTGGCTGGCAGCGTCTGTCGCGATCTCATCAGCCATGGCGGTGGCGCAAAGGCTACTGAGGGCCAGAACTAATAAAGCTTTCATATCCATATTACCTTTCTAGGGTCGTGAGGGAGCACGCAACCCTTTTGAGGTTGCGTGTGGAGCTTGAAAAGAGAACCTGGATTAACGTGCCTTCGTGGGGGCTGTAACGTGGTTAATCACTTTGCCGTTGTTGGCGAGGCTGATTTTAAGCGGGGGAATGTCATTCATATAGCCGTGCTTTTGATAAAGACTATTGGCGGTTTTTGTAACAATCACCCGAAAACGACCTCAAGGGTCCTGAAACAAGCATTTTCAAAGGGGTAAAAATCGCGGTATGCGCCGGTTTTGAGCGGCTTGAGGGGCAAACACGACATTTTGTAGGGTCTTGTTACTACCATCGTCGAATGGTTCTATAGGCCCGCCCCGGCTACAACTGGGGCATACAACAACTACAACTATGTCACCGAGGTAAGAAAGATGAGTGCGGCTTCTCTGTATCCCGTTCGTCCCGAGGTTGCGGCCAACACGCTGACTGATGAGGCGACCTACAAGGCCATGTACCAGCAGTCGGTGGTCAACCCGGACGGCTTCTGGCGCGAGCAAGCAAAGCGCCTCGACTGGATCAAACCTTTCACCACGGTGAAGCAGACTTCCTTTGATGATCACCATGTCGACATCAAATGGTTTGCCGACGGCACCCTGAACGTTTCCTATAACTGCCTGGACCGTCACCTCGCCGAGCGTGGCGATCAGGTGGCGATCATCTGGGAAGGCGATGACCCTGCCGAGAGCCGCCACATCACCTACCGCGAGCTGCACGAAGAAGTCTGCAAGTTCGCCAACGCCCTGCGTGGCCAGGATGTGCACCGCGGCGACGTGGTGACTATCTATATGCCGATGATTCCCGAAGCCGTGGTCGCCATGCTGGCGTGTGCCCGGATCGGCGCGATTCACTCGGTGGTGTTCGGTGGTTTCTCGCCGGAAGCCCTGGCCGGTCGGATCATCGACTGCAAATCGAAAGTGGTGATCACCGCTGACGAAGGCCTGCGTGCCGGCAAAAAAATCTCGCTCAAGGCTAACGTCGATGACGCGCTGACCAACCCGGAAACCAGCAGCATCCAGAAGGTCATCGTGTGCAAGCGCACCGGTGGCGACATCAAGTGGAACCAGCACCGCGACATCTGGTACGAAGACCTGATGAAAGTGGCGGGCACCGTGTGTGCGCCGAAAGAAATGGGCGCTGAAGAAGCGCTGTTCATCCTTTACACCTCAGGTTCCACCGGCAAGCCGAAGGGCGTGCAGCACACCACTGCGGGCTATCTGCTGTACGCCGCGCTGACCCATGAGCGGGTGTTCGACTACCGCCCGGGCGAAATCTACTGGTGCACCGCCGACGTCGGCTGGGTCACCGGCCACACCTATATTGTCTATGGCCCGCTGGCCAATGGCGCGACCACCGTGCTGTTCGAAGGCGTGCCGAACTACCCGGATATCACTCGGGTGGCGAAGGTCGTCGACAAGCATAAGGTCAATGTCCTCTACACCGCGCCGACCGCGATCCGCGCGATGATGGCCTCGGGCAAGGCTGCTTTCGAAGGCGCCGATGGCAGCAGTCTGCGTCTGCTGGGTTCGGTCGGTGAGCCGATCAACCCGGAAGCTTGGGACTGGTACTACAAAAACGTCGGTCAGTCGCGCTGCCCGATCGTCGATACCTGGTGGCAGACCGAGACCGGCGCCACGCTGATGAGCCCGCTGCCGGGTGCTCACGCGCTCAAGCCGGGTTCCGCAGCACGACCATTCTTCGGTGTGGTGCCGGCGTTGGTGGATAACCTGGGCAACATCATCGAAGGCGCTGCCGAGGGCAACCTGGTGATTCTCGATTCGTGGCCAGGCCAGGCGCGCACGCTGTATGGCGACCATGACCGGTTCGTCGACACCTACTTCAAGACCTTCCGCGGCATGTATTTCACCGGTGACGGTGCCCGTCGCGATGAGGACGGTTACTACTGGATCACCGGTCGTGTGGATGACGTGTTGAACGTTTCTGGTCACCGTATGGGGACCGCCGAGATCGAAAGCGCGATGGTCGCTCACCCGAAAGTCGCCGAAGCGGCGGTGGTGGGTGTGCCGCACGACATCAAGGGGCAGGGCATCTATGTCTACGTCACCCTCAACGGTGGCGAAGAACCGAGCGAAGCGCTGCGTCTTGAGTTGAAGAACTGGGTGCGTAAAGAGATCGGTCCGATTGCTTCGCCGGATGTCATCCAGTGGGCGCCGGGCCTGCCGAAAACCCGTTCGGGGAAAATCATGCGCCGTATCCTGCGCAAGATTGCCACCGCCGAATATGACGGTCTGGGCGATATCTCCACCCTGGCAGATCCTGGTGTGGTGCAGCATTTGATCGATACCCACAAGACCATGAACGTCGCCTAAGGCGAGTTCAGCGTCATCGAGCCCCATTCGGTGTTGAACCGGGTGGGGCTTTTTTGTGAGCCGGGGTTGATCGTTCCCACGCTCCCGCGTGGGAATGCATCCGGTGACGCTCTGCGTCATCTCTACAGCGGACGCAGAGCGT
>NZ_JBWKVA010000035.1:30337-49897 GCF_059421425.1 Pseudomonas sp. GW821-FHT02H09 | reverse complement strand
GCGGCGCACTTAAGTCCATCGTCGGAACGCCGCCCGGAGCAAGCTCGCTCCTACAACTTCCTTAACTGAACAACATTGCGGTCATTGGTCGGGCTTTTTCTTTTCGGCTCCAAAGCTTCAAATTTCCGGCTAGGCTCCAACGCGCTGATGATCAGTATTTCCCAGGCAACGGGCGCTTGCTGGTATTGATCAGCTGTCACAAGGGAGGCAGTAGATGAGAGATTCTTACATTGAAGACGATGGGGCTGAGTATCCGATAAATAACCTCGTACGCTGCGGCCAGATTCCTTATAGGGTTGATTTCGAAGGTGCGGCAATCGACGACTCGTCAGGCAAGACAAAATCGACGGATTCGCGAGGGAGGGGCAGGACGAAGTTCCTCCCCAAAGCGATTCACCCGTCGAAGAAGTAGTTGAGATGTAGCCACGCCTCGCCATGTGCGGGGCTTTTCATTTGCGCGTTCCAATGTCTGACGCCACTCAAGAACACCGAAGTTTTCTGCGTATCACTAATCTGCGTCGGCTCAGTGATACAGTCGCCTTTTCAGAATGAGGGAAGGCTATGCGGATTTTGTCAGGGGCTCTTGCGATGGTTCTGTTGGCAGGGTGCACGACGCCCGCGATGAACGAGGCTCGGTCAAAAAGCCCATACAAGACGCTTTCGTCGAACAAACCAGAAAAAGTCGTGGCCCAGTGTGTCCAGTTTGCGTGGCAGGATGAGTCGGTGTTTGGTGTTGATGCCGGGGCATTTCTCCAGCCGGGCAAGTCCGGCGGCTATACGGTCTACACGACCGGAGCGCAGTACTTTGTCGACGTGCAGAGCGCTGCATCAGGTACCACCACCAACTATTACGCGGCATCGGACACTTGGGTCGCCAAGCGCAGGCTTGCCGCGCTGGCAACCTGCCTGTAACCCCTAAAACGAAAGGCTTGGGTGAAGTGTTTCACTCAAGCCTTTCGTGTTTGTCACAAGCGGTCAATTTTGTCTGCGTCACGTTGATTCCTTCTGTCTCATGCTTGGCCCATCACCGAGAATGCAAACCTCCCTCATATTGCCATTGGCAGGGTAACGGCACCTGAATGAAGTCAGGGGCGCACCAGGTAGATACCTGGCTACCTGAATCTGGGAAGAGGGGGGTCGATAGGTTTCAAAGATGTCAGGGCACTTCTAATGAGTGGAGTTTCGGTCTCTATCTCTTTGAGACGATCTCGTATTCTGAGTGCTGTGGGATGGCCACCTTGGTGGTCGACCCAGTCTGCGATTTCTTTGCAGGCTGCGGCCAGGCGGACCTGACGGGAGTCGAGGAGTGTCAACAATGTGGTGATGGACTCTTTTTCGGACATTTGCAATACCTCCGTTGAGAGAGGGATCTGACGGGACGAAGCAAAAAAGCCCGCGAGGAGCGAGCTTTCTGCCGATGAGACTGATCCTTCAGCTGAAATCAGTATAGACCCGGTAATGGATGTGGATCGCCCGACTCTAACGAGATGACACGTGCCTGCTTCTGGCGTTAAGCCGCTGGCATTCACGATCGGCTTCTTCTTCGTGATCAAAGCCATCCCCGATAAAGCCACCCGTGCGGGTATCGGCAATCCGGTACCAGTCGGCCACAGGAGCGAGCAGAGAAGACTCTCCCGCTCTGCGGCCCTGGATGATGATCTTGTTGCAGCGCTGCACAACGAAAAAGTCTTCCATGGCGTCACCGGTCTGATTCGTGTCAGAACAACTATAGAAGCAAGTTTGAATCGTGCAAAAACCTGCGCCAGGCGGTCATGCGCCTGAAGCATCGAAAAAGACCTGATGAGTCATGAACCCTCAATCTTCAGGCGTTCGGTGTTCTTCCTGCCAATTGGTCCCGTCACGCGGTCTGCCCGATGTTCAAGCCAGTACGGCCACTGCTTTGATCTGTGCCCAGAGTTGCTGGCCGGGGCGCAGATTCAACTGATCCCGAGAGTAACGCGTGATCCGCGCCAGCAACGCAGTGCCCGCGGCATCAAGGCGTACCAGTACATGGGCAGCGTTATCAGCGGGGATTTCGCTGATCACCGTGACCGGCAAGCGATTGAGGATGCTGCTGTGTCCGGCGACCTGCAGGCTGAGGCTGACGTCGCGAGCCTGAACCTTGAAGCGTAGGGCCTTTCCATTTGCCAGGAGCGAATGTGCGACTCGTACGCTCAGCAGAGTGCCCGGCAATTGCAGGGTCAGAAGCTGGTAGTGGGCGTCGTAGGCGCAGACCTTGCCTTCGATCACCACGCCGGCATCGTCTCCCAATGCCATCGGCAGGTCGAGGCGAGCCAGGGTTTCGCCGATGGGGCCGCTGGCCAGGGCTTTGCCCTCGCTGAGCAGGACGATGTGATCGGCCAGACGCGCGACTTCATCCTGCGAGTGGCTGACGTACAGCACCGGGATTTCCAGCTCGTCATGCAGGCGTTCAAGGTAGGGCAGGATTTCGTTCTTGCGCTGGTTGTCCAGCGCCGCCAATGGCTCATCCATCAGCAATAGCCTGGGGCTGGTCAACAAGGCGCGAGCGATGCCGACACGTTGACGCTCACCCCCCGACAGGTTCTGTGGATGGCGATCGAGTAAATGGCCGATCCCCAGCAGTTCGGTGGCATGGGCCATATCGACTCGACGCTGCTGACGCGGGATACGCCGCAGTCCGAATTCGAGGTTGGCCAGCACCGACAAATGGGGGAACAGACTGGCCTCTTGAAAGACGTAGCCCAGTGCCCGTCTATGGGGGGCAAGGAAGAGTTTTTTGCTGCTGTCTTGCCAGACCTCATCGTTGATCTGGATAAAGCCTTGATCGGCTTTTTCAAGGCCGGCGATACAGCGCAAACACGTGGTCTTGCCCGAGCCGGAATGGCCGTACAGCGCGGTGACGCCGCGACCCGGCAGGCGCAGGTCCAGGTCCAGCGTGAAGTCGGGGTAGCTCAGTTGCAGGCGAGCATGAATCAACGCGGTCATCAATCAGCTCCAGCCGGTTTTGGTTTTGCGGCTCGAGTAGAGCGCGAGCAGTATCAGGAACGAGAACACCAGCATGGCACCCGCCAACCAATGGGCCTGTAGATAATTCATGGCTTCGACGTGGTCGTAGATCTGTACCGACACCACGCGAGTCTTCTCGGGAATATTGCCGCCGATCATCAGCACCACGCCGAATTCGCCGACGGTATGGGCGAAGCCGAGAATCGCTGCAGTGATAACGCCGGGCCTGGCCAACGGCAAGATGACACTGAAGAAGGTGTCCCAAGGATTGGCGCGCAACGTTGCGGCGACTTCCAGTGGGCGGGTACCGATGGCTGAAAATGCGTTCTGCAACGGTTGTACGACAAAGGGCATTGAATAGATCACCGAGCCGATCACCAGGCCGCTGAAGCTGAAGGTCAACGTGCCCAGCCCAAGTGACTGGGTGAACTGACCGATAAACCCGTGAGGGCCGAGGGCCAGCAGCAGGTAAAAGCCGATCACCGTCGGTGGCAGCACCAAGGGCAGGGCGACGATCGCGCCGATCGGGCCGCGCAGCCAAGAGCGGGTGCGCGAGAGCCATAGCGCAATCGGAGTGCCGATGATCAGCAGGATCACCGTAACCAGGGACGCCAGTTTCAGGGTCAGCCAAATGGCGGAAAAATCGGCACTCGATAGCGGCATTTAGAGTTGGTAACCGTAGGATTTGATGACGGCAGCGGCTTTCGGACCTTTCAGGTAGTCAACCAGTGCCTTGGCGGCCGGGTTGTCTTTACCTTTGTTGAGGATCACCGCGTCTTGTTTGATCGGGTCGTGCATGGCAGCCGGAACGATCCAGGCCGAGCCGCTGGAGACTTTGCCGTCTTTATAGATCTGCGACAAGGCGACGAAGCCCAATTCGGCGTTACCGGTGGACACGAACTGATAGGCCTGGGTGATGTTCTGGCCTTCGACGATCTTGCCTTTGACCTTGTCTGTCAGGCCCAGTTTGGCCAAAACCTGTGTAGCGGCCAGGCCATAAGGCGCTGCTTCAGGGTTGGCGATGGAGAGATGCTGAAACTGGTTGTCGTTGAGCACTTTGCCCTTGGCGTCGATGTAACCGTCCTTGGCCGACCACAGCGCAAGGGTGCCGATCGCGTAGGTAAAGCGCGAACCCTTGACGGCGTCGCCTTCGGTTTCGAGTTTCTGTGGCGTGCTGTCATCGGCGGACAGGAACACTTCGAAAGGCGCGCCATTCTTGATCTGGGTATAGAACTGGCCAGTGGCGCCATAGGCGGCGACCAGCTTGTGGCCGGTGTCCTTTTCGAAGTCGGCAGCGATTGCCTGAATCGGTGCGGTGAAGTTGGCCGCTACCGCCACCTGGACTTCATCGGCCCGAGCCGATCCGAAAGCGCAGACCGCGAGCAGTGAGGCCAGGCAGGTGGGGGCGTAACGTGAGACACGAATAGTCATGTAGCAGCTCCGTGGGCTGAGTGTGGTGGGCAGTTTGTCTGTAGGAGCGAGGCTTGCCCGCGAAGAACGACAACGCGCAATGCCTGAAAAACCGCGGCGTTTGCTTCGCGGGCAAGCCTCGCTCCTACATCGGA
The DNA here is from genome assembly GCF_059421425.1 of Pseudomonas sp. GW821-FHT02H09. Lineage (NCBI taxonomy): Bacteria > Pseudomonadati > Pseudomonadota > Gammaproteobacteria > Pseudomonadales > Pseudomonadaceae > Pseudomonas > Pseudomonas sp. GW821-FHT02H09. The sequence continues at coordinate 45,344 of NZ_JBWKVA010000035.1, read as the reverse complement.
TCAGCGCTTGGGGGGTTAAACGCTATATAGTTGAATATATAGCGAATCGGCAGCGAACGGAACTGGAGGCATTGGCGCAGAGATTTTTTAGCGGGGATCAACTGGAGAAGGCCGCGATCTGGATCGCGGCCCTGTGCGTGTTAATGCGCGGTCAATTTAGCCAGAGCCTGTGCGGCTAAACGTGTGGTCAGCTCAGCGGTCGACAGTTCGACGCCCAGTCGTATTGCCTGTCCGGACCAGAGGGTGCTGAAGTCGGCCTCATCTTTGGCACGCAGCGGCATCAAGGCACCGCCAGCGAAAGGGAAGGCCGGTGCCGCAGGGCTGATCGGGCCGAGTTCGCGCATGACCCGGTTGAGAATCCCCCGAGCCGGACGGCCCGTGAAGACATTGGTCAATGCAGTCTCGCTCTCTTTGGCGGTGCGTAGGGCCTTGTGATGAGACGCCGTGACTTTCGCTTCTGGCGTGAACAAATAGGCCGTACCCAACTGAACCGCTGAAGCGCCGAGGAGGAAAGCCGCGGCGATTCCTCGGGCGTCGCCAATCCCGCCCGCTGCGATGACCGGGACGCTGACGGCATCGACGATTTGCGGCACCAGGGCCATGGTGCCGACCTGGCTATTGAGGTCATCGCTGAGAAACATCCCACGATGTCCGCCGGCTTCATAGCCCATGGCGATGATCGCATCGCAACCGTGCTGTTCCAGCCAGATGGCTTCATCGACGGTGGTCGCCGAGGAAAGGATTTTCGCGCCGCTCGCTTTGACGCGATCCAGCAGAGATTTTTCAGGCAGGCCGAAATGAAAGCTGACCACCTCCGGGCGAAATTCTTCGACCACTTCGCAGGCGGCGTTATCGAACGGCGCGCGGTTGGATACCGGTGTGGGTGCCTCGAAATCAGCGCCGAGTTCGCGGTAATACGGCTCCAGCAGATTCTTCCAGTCACGGTCGCGACCCGCATCGGCGGCTGGTGGTTGATGACAGAAAAAGTTCACGTTCAGCGGGCGCTGACTGTGTTGGCGGAAAACCTTCAACTCCTCGCGCAACTGCTCGATGCTCAACATGGCGGCAGGCAAGGAGCCCAGACCTCCGGCATTGCTGGCGGCGATGACCATGGCTGAAGTGGTCGCACCGGCCATGGGCGCTTGAATGATCGGCAGTTCGATGCCAAGCAGGTCAAGAATGCGGGTATCAGGCCATTGGCTCATTTTGGGTTCTTCTCCGACGTCAAAAAAGATAAGGACGGCTACGGGACGTTTGTATCAGGAGTGACTGGCGCAAGGCCAGTCGACTTTCAGCTGGGTTCTACCTTTGGCTGATTGACTTGAGAGACGAGGAGGCTAATGTCCTTGTCATGATGATGAACGCCACCTCAGCTAACACGTTCATCACCCACCAACGCTCTACCGGGAGGCGCTATGTTCAATGGTATTTTGATCGAGAAAGATGAAAGTGGTTATCGGGCCAATCTGACTCAAATCAGCGAAGACCAGTTGCCGGAGGGAAATGTCACCGTCCGTGTGGCGTATAGCACCTTGAACTTCAAGGACGGCCTGGCCATCACTGGCAGCAGCCCGGTAGTGCGTAAATTTCCCATGGTGCCGGGGATTGATCTGGCCGGGACTGTCGAAGTCAGCAGCCATCCAGACTACAAGGCCGGAGACAAAGTCCTGCTCAATGGCTGGGGCGTAGGCGAAGGTCATTGGGGCGGTCTGGCGCAAAAGGCACGACTTGACGGCGACTGGCTGATTCCGTTGCCTGCGGCGTTTACTCCGGCCCAGGCCATGGCGATCGGCACCGCGGGTTACACGGCGATGCTCAGTATCCTCGCGCTGGAGCGTAATGGCGTGAGACCGGATCAGGGCGAGGTGCTGGTGACTGGCGCTAACGGCGGGGTCGGCAGTTTTGCCATCGCCTTGTTGGCCAGGCTCGGTTATCGAGTGGTGGCGTCCACAGGTCGCACCTCAGAGCACGCCTATTTGCACCAGTTGGGGGCCAGCGAAATCATCGACCGGGCCAGTCTGTCCGAACCCGGCAAACCGTTGGCCAAAGAACGCTGGGCGGCGGTGATTGACTCAGTCGGCAGTCACACCCTGGCCAATGCCTGCGCCAGCACCCGAGCCAATGGAACCGTGGCGGCCTGTGGTCTGGCGCAAGGTATGGACTTTCCTGCGTCTGTGGCACCCTTCATTTTACGTGGCGTTACATTGGCCGGGATTAATAGCGTGACCCAACTCAAGGCCAATCGTATCGTTGCCTGGGATCGCCTGGCCAAGGATCTGGACTTCGCTTTGCTGGCGCTGATCAGTCATGAAATTGGCTTGAGTGAAGCCATAGAGGCTGCGCCGCGGTTACTTGCCGGCAAGTTGCGTGGTCGGGTTGTGGTGGATGTGAATCGTTAAACAGGGCTTTATGGGTCTAGAGCCAATGCCCGTCAGTTAAGCCTTTACGCGGTCCGTAGCAGCTGGCGAAGCCTGCGTCCGGCTGCGCAGCAGCCGTAAACCCTGCTGCCACGGTTTGTCTGGAATACCGCAGCGCTTGATTTTACGGCTGCTGGGCAGCCGAACGCAGCCTTCGGCAGCTGCTACGGGGGAATGTGCGGGGCCAGAAACTTCTTAACTGACCGGCATTGGGTCTAGGGCGATCAAACAGCCAGTCAACCAACAGCCGCAAACCCGGCGCAGGTTCGTACCGGCCCCGATAGCGTGGCGGTCCATATCGGGGTTTTCTAAGCCTGAGTCTCACGCTCCAGCAGCTGGCGTTTGCGCTCCACGCCCCAGCGATAGCCCGAGAGGTTGCCGTCGCTGCGCACCACCCGGTGGCAGGGAATCGCCACCGCCAGACTGTTGGCGCCGCAGGCTTGAGCAACGGCGCGGAATGATTTCGGTGCGCCGATGCGCTGGGCGATTTCGGCGTAGCTGGCGGTGCTGCCCGCCGGAATCTCCCGTAGCGCCATCCATACGCGCTCTTGAAACGCAGTGCCGCGCAAATCCAGGGGTAAATCCAGGCCAATGGCCGGCATCTCGATAAAACCGACGACTTTGGCGATCAATTGCTCAAAGTCATGGTCGGCGCCAATCAGATTGGCCTGCGGGAATTTATCCTGCAGGTCATGGACGAGGGCATCGGGATCGTCCCCCAACAGAATCGCGCAGACCCCGCGATTGCTTTGTGCGACCAATATTGCGCCCAATGAACATTGACCAACGGCAAAACGGATGTCGGCGTTCAGCCCGCCGGCGCGGTAGTCGCTGGGTTTCATGCCGAGCAGGTTATCGGCTGACTCGTAGAACCGACTGTTGGAATTGAAGCCGGCGTCATACAGTGCGTCCGTCACGGAGGTGCCATGTTCGAGCCGCTCACGGACTTTGCGCGAACGGTGACCCGTGGCATAGCCCTTGGGCGTCAGGCCGGTAACGGCTTTGAAGACCCGGTGAAAGTGAAAGGAGCTCATGCCCGCCATCTGCGCCAATTCTTTCAGGCTGGGCAGGGTCTCGGCGGATTCAATCTGCCGACAGGCTGTTGCGACCAGCGCGCAGTGTTGCGCCGCGACATGCGTCTGGTCTGCCGCGGCGCGTTTGCTCGGACGATAGCCGGCGGCCTGCGCTTGTTCGGCAGTGTCGAAGAATTCAACGTTTTCAGGTTTGGGCAGGCGCGCCAGGCTGCTCGGCCGGCAATAGATTCCTGTGGTTTTTACCGCGTAGACAAACTGACCATCCGCGCGCGGATCTCGTGCCAGCACCGCTGACCAGCGTGGGTCGTTCTCTGTCGTGGTTTTTGCGGGGGCCGATGTCATGTTGTCCTACTCGTTTACAGGTTCAGGTCAGATTATCGAGCAAGGAGGGCGAGAGCACTCCGGGCCTTGCGGTCAAATTCCACTCTGGAGGTTTCATCAGTCGGCGGTACGAAAGGTGAAGTTGATACGTTGGGCGCCGAGCAGCGAGTGCAGGCCATCCTTGAGTGGCAGGATGCCGTGATAGCGCAAGCGATCGACACCGCCCCAAACCACGATGTCTCCATGAAACAGCGGCACTCGTTGGCTTTTATCACTGCGTTTATGACCACCAAACAAGAATATGGCCGGTAACCCGAGGGACACCGAAACGATCGGTGCGCTGTAGGAGCGTTCGTTCTTGTCTTGGTGCAAGGACATCCTGGCTCCCGGCACGTAGTGGTTGATCAGGCAGGAGTCCGGCTGGAAGTCGTGAAATCCTGCTTCCAGTGCCGCCGCCTGAGCCAGCGCCAGGAACACGGCTGGCATATCGGGCCATGGCTGACCCGTTTGCGGATCGATGGGGGTGTAGCGGTAGCCGGTTCGATCAGTGGTCCAGCCCAGTGCGCCGCAACTGCTCAAACCCACTGACATGGTAAAGCCGCCGGGCGTGACCATTTGGCGAAACGGCGCAGCCAGCAGAACCCTTTCCAGTGCGGGTAACAACCGATCTTCCCATGGCAGGGCAAAGCCCCTGAGGACGAAAGATTGTTCGCCTATCTGTTCGGTTTTGGCCGGTTGTTGAACGTCGGCGTCAGCAAACAGGTCAACGATTGTCGAGTTCATGTCATCACTGCGCATCGTGAAATATGACTCCAAGCGTATGCCGTTTACCCGTGTGCAGGCGACTTACACCATGGCGTAACGTGACTCTGTAGTAACCGCGAACGCCGTGTACCGGTCGGTGATGCACGGCAAAAATCACTGCGTCGCCTTTCTTCAGGCCTATGACCTGTGGACGCGACTGCATGCGCGGGCGTTGTTCCGTGATGACGAACTCGCCGCCGGTAAAGTCTTCGCCTGGTTCGGATAGCAAAATCGCCACCTGCAATGGGAAGACGTGCTCGCCATACAGATCCTGGTGCAAACAGTTGTAGTCCTCTGGCCCATATTGCAGCAGTAAAGGCGTCGGCCGCTGCTGTCCGGCTTCATGGCAGCGCTGGAGGAAGTCCTCGTGCTGTATTGGATAGCGCGTTGGCAGATTCATTTGCTCATTCCAGCGGTTGGCCAACTCAACAAGCTCTGGATACAACGCGCCACGCAAATGGGCAACCATGTCCGGCAGCGGGTACCTGAAATATTTGTATTCGCCGCGACCGAAACCGTGTCGGGCCATCAGCACATGAGAGCGGAACAGCGCTTGATGGTCATATAAGGCGCTCAGGCGGTCGCAGTCGGTTGCACCGAGAAGTCCGGTGATAGTGGCGCTGCCGTTCTGGTCAAGACTTTGTTCGATCGCGGGCCAGTCCAGAGCGGCAAGACGTCGGGAGAGATCGTGCTCGCTCATCGCTGCGCCTCACGGCGAACAGTCGAGAGGTGATTCGTTGAGGTGGTGTATGCAAGGGACATGGTCTGATTCCTGAACCAGAGGTTGAGGTCTGCCAGTCTAGAAAACGATCATCGCGCTGACACTCCGGCGCTTGCGGTCGAATTTCGGGGGGGAAGCGCAGGAGTGGTCAATCAAGGCGCGGGGGAGCATGACGTCCGTGTTGCTCCGGTGCATTTGCGCCGCTTTAGAGCGCCTTGCTCACGTTGACTTCGCTGATGATGTCGTCGGTCTGGCCATGAATGGCCTCCAGTGCGGCTTTGGCTTCTTCCACTGTGCCTGACACAAGCTGAGCGAATTCGAAACGACGCTCGCCATTGAGTTTGTATTTGATGACGTACTTGATCGTTTGGGTCACGGTCGTACCTGTTCCTGTTGATCGAGGGGCAGTGCGGGGCGGGTTTCAGCGCAGTTTCGAGCTGGAACGGCGGATGATCTTGATCGAATGGGTCAGGTTCGGTTTGCGAGTCACGCTGATTGCCCGACTGCTGACGGTGTCGATGGTGATATTCCAGAAACCGGTGCTGGGTGCAGTGATCTTGGCCGGAAACTTGTCGAACGCGCCGCCGTGGTAAGTATGGCGACCGCCATTTTTGAAGCTGCGAAAATTGGCGTCGTTCATCAGCCGGATGTTGCAAACCTGGGAGCATTCGATGACGACGATATCGTCTTCATTGAGGTGCTCGCGCTGGTGGATAAATTTCATGGGCGCCTCCAGAAGGGCTTTTTCTACAAAATCAAAACGATAGATGAGCAGTGGCCCAGTTTATCAGTCCAAACGGTTTATTATCGGACTGACGAGGGCGGGTTGGACAATCAGGAACAGTTATTTGGGATTTTATGAGAGATACAAGCCTGCGTCTCGGAGAAAAACAGCATTTGCGCTGTCGGACCGTCTTTATCGGAGGTTTTATATGAAGCGGGCGGTGTGGGTTCTGGCCTTGGCTATAAGTGGTTGCGCGACGGTAGCGGACATCAGGCAGACGCCGCCAACCATGGTTGTAATCTCGGGAAAAAGTCCGCAGGACTATGCCAGGTGTGTGACCGACAAACTGTCGAGTAGCCGTGGTGCCTCGCAGATCGAGCCGCACAAGGACGGCGTGAGGGTTATCGTCCCGCAAAAATTTTCCTCGGGACCGGCCGCGGTGTTTGAGATTGAAGACCGATCCAATGGCAGCAGCATCAAACTTTTTGAGCGAATGTCCAACATGCCGCTGCGACCCTGGGATGTGCGTAATGCAGCCTCGGAGTGTATTTCCGGCTGATTGCGAGCGTCTGCTTTTAAAGCCTGAAGAGGCATGAACACGTAGTGTTTGTGGCACTTCAGGCTTTTTGGTTTCGGCAATATGGTTGGCAGGGAGTGGCCTGCTGATGGCAAGGTCGAGCACCTATTGGCCAAGGCATCCGATAAACTGTCGTGAATCGATACAGATGCCGTCGAGGCTGGCGCTTGGGCGGCATTGTTATTTTTTTGGGGGGCAGTGATGAAGCGTGAACAGGTAAGAGAGCGGCATGCCGAGGGGCATATCTCGGCGACCCATGTGATTCAAAATCCGGCCAATTCGGGCGAGTGGATTGTGTTTTTCAAGAAAAGTGCAGGGCGCAGCTTTTTCCTGGTGGATGACAGCGATGAAGTCGAGTCATTCGCACGACTGGATGATCTGATCGAGACGGTGCGTGGGCTCGGGATCAAATTTGCTGAAATTCATATGTGATCACGACGGGCCTGGTTGCAGGCTTACTTGCAGACCACCACCACGCTGCGGCTCTTGAAGTTGCCGACGTCGACACCCAGCGTTTTGTCGCTTTCCTTGGGTGAAGGCGTACCGTCGGTGCCAATGATGCTGTAGCCGGTACCGGCACATGAAGCATCTGCTTTTTCATAGCAGGCGGCCCATGAGTTGACCTCTCCGGAGCAGTCAATGGTCAGCCCTTGTTGGCCGTCGTTCAGATAAGTCTTTTCTGCGCTGGCACAGCCACTGAGAGCCGCCAGTATCGCGCTGATTACCAAAACCTTCTTCATGTTATTTATCGTCATCAAAGTGTTGAAACAGAGCGCGTACAGCCGGGCTTGGCGAAAGATTATAGCGAAAGGCCATTTGGGTACAGACAAACACCCGCAAGCCCTGCGCAAAGGCAGGGCCTGAATAGCGCGGGCTTTTAGGGCTTGGTGCTGCGTCGCCGGGCAGGGGGCGCCGGCTGGTCCTGCAGCACCTCTGCAACCTCAATGGCCAACGCCTGTGTGGGGAAAGGCCCGGCAACATTTTCGCCGCTGGCACTGTCTACCCACCATTGGCCATCTTTTGCCTGATTGATCAGGTAACCGTTCACGCTTTTTGCTGCCGACATCGATCTGCCTCGTTGGCTGGGTAAAGCGCGCAATCATAGCGTCAAAAGCGGGGTGAAAGGGCAGTTGGCGGTTTGTCGACGCTCAGGACAGTACCGTCTGAAGAAGTACGCATCCCCCCTTTAAAAGCGTGGCCTGACGACAAGAAGGTGATTTACGGCAGGCTCGATATGTAAGATGCTGCGGAACTATTGCTCCTGATATTTCTCTATGATGGCGTCGGTTAGCCCGCGCAGGGCATTGTAAGGTGCTCGCCGCCTGATTAGACTGCGCCGAAATTCGTACGTACAGCCCTTTCAAGGACTCATATGATCAAGAAATGCTTGTTCCCAGCAGCCGGTTACGGTACTCGCTTCCTGCCAGCGACCAAGGCCATGCCTAAAGAAATGCTGCCGGTGGTGAACAAGCCACTGATCCAGTACGGCGTTGAAGAAGCACTGGACGCTGGCTTGACAGAAATCTCCATTGTTACCGGTCGTGGCAAACGTGCCCTGGAAGACCACTTCGACATCAGCTACGAGCTGGAAAACCAGATTAAAGGTACTGACAAAGAGAAGTACCTGGTCGGCATCCGCAAGCTGCTCGACGAGTGCTCGTTCTCCTACACCCGTCAAACCGAAATGAAAGGCCTGGGTCACGCTATTCTGACCGGCCGTCCATTGATCGGCGACGAACCCTTTGCCGTAGTGCTGGCGGACGACTTGTGCGTCAACCTGGAAGGCGATGGTGTGCTGACCCAGATGGTCAAACTGTACAAACAGTACCGTTGCACGATCGTGGCAATCCAGGAAGTCGACCCGCAGGAAACCCACAAATACGGCGTGATCGCCGGCGATTTGATCGGTGATGACCTGTATCGCGTGCGTAACATGGTCGAGAAGCCAAAACCTGAAGATGCCCCGTCCAACCTGGCGATCATCGGTCGTTACATCCTGACCCCGGACATCTTCAAGTTGATCGAAGCAACCGATCCGGGCAAAGGTGGCGAGATCCAGATCACCGACGCCCTGATGAAGCAGGCGCAGGACGGTTGTGTGATTGCCTATAAGTTCAAAGGCACACGTTTCGACTGCGGTGGTGCTGAAGGCTACATTGAAGCAACCAACTTCTGCTTCGAACACTTCTACAAAACGGGCAAGGCTTACTGATAGCGCTTCACCGTTCTGTTCTAAAAAGCCACCTTCGGGTGGCTTTTTCTTTTTCCGGCCCCATGTAGCTCGCAGCGCTGCCCAAAAAGGCCGCAGCGGTTATGCTTGTGGCCTGCCGAGGAGATTGAAATGGCTTACGATTTTGACCTTTATGTGATTGGTGCCGGTTCCGGCGGTGTTCGTGCTGCGCGTTTCGCTGCCGGCTTTGGTGCGAAAGTGGCCATTGCCGAGAGCCGATATTTGGGCGGTACCTGCGTCAATGTGGGGTGCGTGCCGAAAAAGCTGTTGGTGTATGGCGCCCACTTCGCTGAAGACTTTGAACAGGCTCAGGGTTTTGGCTGGTCCTTGGACGAGGCCAAGTTTGATTGGCCGACGCTGATTGCCAACAAAGACAGCGAAATCAATCGATTGAACGGTATCTATCGAAATCTGTTGCTCAACAGCGGCGTGACCTTGCATGAGGGGCATGCCAGGCTGATCGATCCGCATCAGGTGGAAATCAATGGCCAGCGCTTCACCGCAGAGCACATTCTGATTGCCACCGGTGGCTGGCCGCAGATCCCGGATATCCCGGGTCACGAGCACGCCATCAGTTCTAACCAGGCCTTCTTCCTCAAAGAGTTGCCCAAACGCATTCTGGTGGTGGGTGGTGGTTATATCGCGGTCGAGTTCGCCGGGATCTTCCATGGTCTGGGTGCAAAAACCACATTGCTGTATCGCGGCAATCTGTTCTTGCGTGGCTTCGATGGCGCGGTGCGCACCCATTTGCAGGAAGAGTTGACCAAGCGCGGGATGGATCTGCAGTTCAACGCGGATATCGAACGTATCGACAAGCAAGGCGACCGCAGTTTGAAAGTGACGCTCAAGGATGGTCGCGAACTGGAAGCTGATTGTGTGTTCTACGCCACGGGTCGCCGTCCGATGCTGGACAATCTAGGCCTGGAAAACACCTCGGTGAAACTCGACAAGCGCGGTTTCGTCGAAGTCGATGAGCAATACCAAACCAGCGAGCCCTCTATTCTGGCAATCGGAGATGTGATTGGTCGCGTTCAACTGACGCCAGTCGCCTTGGCGGAAGGCATGGCCGTGGCGCGACGCTTGTTCAAGCCAGAGCAATACCGCCTGGTGGATTACAGGATGATCCCGACGGCGGTGTTCAGCTTGCCGAATATCGGCACTGTCGGCCTGACTGAAGAGCAGGCCAGAGAAGACGGCTACACCGTGCAGATTTTCGAAAGCCGTTTCCGGCCAATGAAGCTGACGCTGACTGAGTGCCAGGAGCGCACGCTGATGAAGCTGGTGGTAGACGCCAAGACCGACAAGGTTCTGGGTTGCCATATGGTCGGGCCGGAAGCCGGTGAGATCGTTCAGGGACTGGCCATTGCCTTGAAGGCGGGCGCGACCAAGCGCGATTTCGATGAAACCATCGGTGTGCATCCTACGGCCGCTGAAGAGTTCGTCACCATGCGCGCGCCCGTGGCGGGTTAATCGTCTTTAGCGGGCTCTGAGGCACCTTGCGTATCTGGCTCTGTGGTCGTCACGGACGCCAGGTGCAGGGCTTGCAGGCTTGCTTCGGCTTTTGCCAGTGAAAGCTCCAGTTCCTTGTTGGTTTGAGTCTGCTCGTTGACGGTTTGTTTGAGTGAGTGGCTTTCCAGCAAGGCGACGCGCAAGCGTTCCTGGAGGAGGGTGCGATCACTGTCGACGTGGTTTGAGTGCTCCAGCAACTGTTGGTAGCGGTTGTTGACCTGCTTGAGCTGCTCCTGGATCAGGCTCAGCTCCCGAAGTGTGCCGCGGTTCTCGGTCAACAGGCGTTCGTTGTCGCGGTGCAGCTGGGTGATCTCGTCCTGACGCACCAGTGCACTCTGCTGTGCCTGATGCAGCTCCATTTGAACCTGCTGCAGCTGTCCTTCGTGGCGGCGTTGTTCTTGCTCGCGCTGTTCCTTGATGGCGTTGCGGTAATGTTCCAGGGCATCGCGGGCATGCAGGTGCTTTTCTTCCAGTGAGCGTATCTGCTCATCCTTGTCTTTCAAGCGTAATTCGAAGTCGCTCAGTGCCTGATTCAATCCGGCGTTGCGGGTTTGCTCGGTCTGCAGCATCGAGCGGGTGCTCTGCAATGTAGCGGTCTCGTCGGCGAGCGCCAGGTGCTGAATCTCAAGTTGTTGCTTGAGCCGAGCCTGAGCGTCGATGGCTTCAGTCAGTTGCGCTTCCAGCGCGTTTCTTTGCGACTCGAATCGCGCCTCGGCGCGATCGATCGGTTCTTGAGCCTGTTCTTTAAGGCGCTGCGCCAGGCGCGCAACCAAACCCGTCAGCTCATCGTCAATCTGCTCGTGCGGCGCGCTCAGGCGTTCGTCGCCGTCGTCCAGCTCCTTCAGATAGCGATGGATGGTGGTCTTGGATCCGGTGTTGCCCATCTCGATGCGTACCGCATCGATGCTTGGATGCTCGCCGCGGGCGAGGATCGCCAGGCGTGCCGTTTGCACTACCGCTTTATTAACGCCGCCACGAGCCATGTGTTCTCCTACGATTTCGTACTGTGGTATGTACTACATATATACGTACTATATCACGCGATAATTAAAGTTAAGTATTTACATTTTTAGCATGGGATATACTGGTATTACCCCGTGTGATAGTAGAAAAACACAATTTAATGCTGCATTTCAGTACGTCTTCGAGAACCGAGCCCATGAGCGATCTGGATCGTTATCTGCACGCGGCAACCCGCGAGAACACACGGCGCAGTTACCGGGCAGCCATTGAGCACTTCGAAGTCAGTTGGGGCGGGTTTCTGCCGGCGACCGGCGATAGCGTGGCGCGTTACCTCGTTGCTCATGCCGGCGTGTTGTCGATCAATACCTTGAAGCTGCGGCTGTCTGCGCTGGCCCAGTGGCATAACAGTCAGGGCTTTGCCGATCCGACCAAGGCACCCGTGGTGCGCAAGGTCTTCAAAGGCATCCGTGCTTTACACCCGGTGCAGGAAAAGCAGGCCGAACCGTTGCAGCTCGAGCATCTGGAGCGAGTCATTACCTGTCTCGAGCAAGAAGCGTTGCAAGCCATGGCGGACGGCGATCAACCCACGCTGTTGCGGGCCAGGCGTGATGCTGCACTGATCTTGTTGGGCTTCTGGCGTGGCTTTCGTAGCGATGAGTTGTGCCGCGTGCAAATCGAACACGTGCAGGCAACCGCAGGCTCGGGCATCACGCTGTATTTGCCGCGCAGCAAAAGTGATCGCGACAACCTGGGCAAGACCTATCAAACCCCGGCGCTGCAGCGCTTGTGTCCGGTGCAGGCTTACATCGAATGGATCAATGCCGCCGGGTTGGTACGCGGCCCGGTGTTTCGTGGGATCGATCGCTGGGGCAACCTGAGCGAAGAGAGCTTGCACGCCAATAGCGTGATTCCGTTGTTGCGTCAGGCATTGCAACGCGCGGGGATTCCCGCCGAGCAATACACCAGTCACTCATTGCGCCGGGGTTTCGCCACCTGGGCTCACCGCAGCGGTTGGGATTTGAAGTCGTTGATGAGTTATGTCGGCTGGAAGGACATGAAATCGGCCATGCGCTATGTCGAAGCCAGTCCGTTTCTCGGGATGACTCAACTCGCCGAGAAACGCATTGGCGAGTAGCTAACATTTTCTTCTATTAACACAGCGTGCTAATAGCCAAAACCAATCGGCGGCATCATCTTTGCCAATGAGCCATCAGGAAGTTGAGTGGGTAGGATTCACCTCATCAACTTTTCAACCCTGACGGAGAGTCACCGATGCCTATCATCAACAGCCACGTTAAACCGTTCAAAGCAACCGCATTCAAAAACGGCGCATTCGTCGAAGTGTCGGACGCCGATCTGAAAGGAAAATGGTCTGTCGTATTCTTCTACCCGGCCGACTTCACCTTCGTATGCCCGACCGAGCTGGAAGACCTGGCTGATAACTACGCCGAGTTCCAGAAGCTGGGCGTAGAAATCTACAGCGTGTCGACCGACACCCACTTTGCTCACGCTGCCTGGCACAACACTTCGCCTGCTATCGAAAAAATCCGCTACACCATGATTGGTGACCCGACCCACGTGATCTCCCGCAACTTCGACGTGCTGATCGAAGAGGTCGGCCTGGCTGACCGTGGCACCTTCGTGATCAACCCTGAAGGCCAGATCAAAATCGTCGAACTGAACGACGGCGGTGTAGGCCGCGACGCTTCCGAGCTGCTGCGCAAGATCAAAGCCGCTCAGTATGTCGCTGCTCACCCAGGCGAAGTTTGCCCAGCCAAGTGGAAAGAAGGCGAGGCCACTCTGGCGCCGTCTCTGGACCTGGTCGGCAAGATCTAAGTCCGTGAGTCGATTGAGGGCGATGAGCTCTTGAGCCTGTAAACCGCATCGCCCCAAAAAAACGCCTGGGCGAATCTGCCCGGGCGTTGTTTTTTCTACCGTCCTGCCTCTCTACCAAAAACATGGAAATCGCCCGTATGTTGGACGCCAATCTAAAAGCTCAGTTGAAGTCATACCTGGAACGGGTCACCCAGCCGATCGAGATCGTCGCCTCCCTCGACGACGGTGCGAAATCCCAGGAAATGCTCGCGTTACTCAAGGACGTTGCCAGCCTTTCCAGCCTCATTACCTTGCTCGACAACGGTACCGATGCGCGCAAGCCATCGTTCTCGTTGAACCGCCCGGGAAGCGATATCAGCCTGCGCTTCGCCGGCATCCCTATGGGCCACGAATTCACTTCGTTGGTGCTCGCCTTGCTGCAAGTCGGCGGCCACCCTTCGAAGGCCAGTAGTGAGGTGATCGAACAGATCCGCTCGCTCAAAGGCGAGTTCAACTTCGAGACTTATTTCTCGCTGTCTTGCCAGAACTGCCCGGACGTGGTCCAGGCGCTGAACCTGATGGCGGTGCTTAACCCGAACATTCGTCACGTTGCCATTGACGGCGCGCTGTTCCAGGACGAAGTCAATGATCGTCAGATCATGGCGGTGCCAAGCGTTTATCTGAACGGGGTCAACTTCGGCCAGGGCCGTATGGGCCTGGAAGAAATCCTCGGCAAGATCGACACCAGCGGCTTCGAGCGCCAGGCTGAAAAGATCAGCGCCAAAGAGGCCTTTGATGTGTTGGTGGTAGGCGGTGGCCCGGCCGGTGCTTCGGCTGCGATCTACGCTGCCCGTAAAGGCATTCGTACCGGTGTCGCTGCCGAGCGTTTTGGTGGGCAGGTGCTGGACACCATGGCCATCGAAAACTTCATTTCGGTCCAGGAAACCGAAGGGCCGAAACTGGCCGTGGCCCTGGAAGAACACGTCAAGCAATACGACGTCGACATCATGAATCTGCAGCGCGCCGATGCGCTGATTCCCGGCAAGAGCGGGGCGCTGCACGAAGTCAAATTCGCCAGCGGCGCATCGCTCAAAGCCAGGACGGTCATCCTCGCGACCGGCGCCCGCTGGCGTGAAATGAACGTCCCGGGCGAGCAGCAATACCGTAACCGTGGCGTAGCTTACTGCCCGCACTGTGACGGCCCGCTGTTCAAGGGCAAGCGCGTGGCGGTGATCGGTGGCGGCAACTCGGGTGTCGAGGCGGCCATCGACCTGGCCGGTATCGTGGCGCACGTCACGCTCCTGGAATTCGATGTGCAGCTACGCGCCGATGCGGTATTGCAGCGCAAGCTGCACAGTCTACCGAACGTTACGGTGATCACCCATGCGCAAACCACTGAAGTGACCGGCGATGGGCAGAAGGTCAACGGCTTGCTCTACAAGGATCGGCAGTCAGGCGAAGTGTTGAATGTCGAGCTGGAAGGGATCTTTGTGCAGATCGGTTTGCTGCCCAACACCGATTGGCTGAAGGGTACGATCGAGCTGTCGCCTCGTGGTGAGATTATTGTCGATGCACGCGGCGAGACTTCACTGCCGGGGGTGTTCGCCGCCGGTGACGTGACCACGGTGCCGTATAAGCAGATTGTCATTGCAGTGGGCGAGGGTGCCAAGGCATCACTCAGCGCGTTCGATCATTTGATTCGCACGTCCGCTCCTGCATAAATCCTCGATGCAGAAACATAACCCCTGTGTGATCGTTCCCACGCTCCGCGTGGGAATGCAGCCCGTGACGCTCTGCGTCACATCCAAAGCGGACGCGGAGCGTCCGTTGAGGCATTCCCACGCAGAGCGTGGGAACGATCATGTTCTGGATCACTTATGGGTGGTTTACAG
>NZ_JBWKVA010000035.1:0-30238 GCF_059421425.1 Pseudomonas sp. GW821-FHT02H09 | reverse complement strand
GTGGTGTCGGCTGAATGATTTCAACCCAGTAGGCGTCCGGGTCCTTGATGAAGGCCAGGCTCTTCATGCGGCCGTCGTTCAGGCGTTTCTGGAAGTCCACACCCAGTGCTTGTGATCGTTCCCACGCTCCGCGTGGGAATGCAGCCCGTGACGCTCTGCGTCACATCCAAAGGGACGCGGAGCGTCCGTTGAGGCATTCCCACGCAGAGCGTGGGAACGATCATGTGCTGGATCACTTATGGGTGGTTTACAGTGGTGTCGGCTGAATGATTTCAACCCAGTAGGCGTCCGGGTCCTTGATGAAGGCCAGGCTCTTCATGCGGCCGTCGCTCAGGCGTTTCTGGAAGTCCACACCCAGTGCTTCAAAGCGCTCGCACGCGGCGCGGATATCCGGCACCGAGATGCAGATATGGCCGAAGCCTCGTGGGTCGGTATTGCCGTTATGGTAGGCAAAATCCGCGTCGTTTTCGGTGCCGTGGTTGTGGGTCAGTTCGAGAATGCCGGGAATCGACTTCATCCACTCGGTACGCGCGCCAGCGTCAGCCGGGATCTGCGCTTTATCAACCAGGGCCAGGAAGTACAGACTGAATTCGGCTTCCGGGAAGTCGCGTTTTTCCACCAGGGAGAAACCCAGGATGCGGGTGTAGAAGTCCAGCGACCTGGTGATGTCCTTCACCCGTAGCATGGTGTGGTTGAAGACAAATTTCTGAGTGGCAGTGTCGGGCTGGGCGGTCACACCCGGGAAAGTGTTCAGTTCGTGCAGGCTCATGGGCCCTCCAGAAAATAAGTGGGGCAAACGGCGCTCCAGGTCACGAGCGGTCCCCTGGCTTGCGGTTGATTGGGTGGACCAATGATACGCAAGCGTTGCTGGCAGCGCCAAACCAAACGTCAACAGACCCTGGCCTATTGCCTGGTGACGTTGCGGGCCTCAAACTTTATCGTTCGACCCGCGAGTGCTCATTGCAATGATCCGACCCTATAAAACCCTATTCGTTTTGACAGGCCTGTTGCTTGGCAGTGCTGGCATTCAGGCTGCCGACCCGGTTATCACCTGGCCCAACGGCTGGGAAGTGGAGGTGTTGCCGCAAGAAGGCTCAACGCTTGAGTCCTCGCCCAAAGTGTCCAGGCAGCGAGCGGTCAAGAATGATCAAAGCGCAACTCCGGTCATGGTCATGGAGTTGACCATGACTCAGATTGACGCCGGGCATCAGGTCAATCTGCAGGGGGTGTTGCTGGAAATGCGCAAGTCCGTGCAAAAGGATTTCGTTTCGGGGGGATATCAAAGCGTTTGCAACAAAATCCACTCAGCCACATTGAGTCGGCTGTCGGCGCTTGAAACCACTTGCACCATCACGCAAAACGGGCGGCACGTACTGTCTCAAACATTAGTCGCTGCGGTTGATGGCGATAAAGCTTATGTTCTTTCCTATGCAGGGCAAGCAGAGGCTTATGCGGCGAGCCAGGATGAGATACTCGTTGCACGAAACAGCCTGAAACTTTAATTGTTTGTTCAATCGTTACGGATTTTGCGCCGGGATTTGCTGTTAGCTAGTCGAGGGGGCAAGTACAAAGTTGTGGTGTGGGCCGGGTATTTCTAACGGGCTCGACAACCATCGTTAGATTGACTGCCGCCCTAAACGAAAAGGCCCTGCATGTGCAGGGCCTTGATGTGGCGCAATCGCTTAAGCTCGCAGCCAGGACTCAACGGTGGCGGCACCGTACTGTTCCTTCCAGGCTTTCAAGCCGCGGTGATTACCGCCCTTGGTTTCAATCAGTTCACCGGTATGCGGGTTGTGATAAACCTTGACCACGCGGGCCCGACGCGTCTTCGGAGCAGCCACAAGCGGGCTGGATTTACCCAGCTTCGGATCGAGGATGGCGATGATGTCGCGCAGGCTCTTGCTATAGGTTTTCATCAGGCCCTGGAGCTTTTCTTCGAATTCGATTTCTTTCTTGAGCCCGGCGTCATTCTTCAGCGATTCCAGCTGCGCAAGCTGTTCTTGAAGGGCCTTTTCAGCGGCACGAAATTCAGCGAGTCTGGACAATATCTTCACTCCAATAGTGTATTTGGCTGATACCAACCGCAAACAAAGCTATAAGCCAAGAGCCTTAGGACGAGTCGGTGATAATGGCTCACCTGCAATCTTGCACAGGCAGCAAAAATTGTAGTAGTTAATGCATCAAGAGTAAATCATGTCTTTTTGTTCATCGGGTGGATAAGAGTCGTCCGATGCAATGTGCTGCATGATTCAATTGCAACATGGGGGGTTTTTGTCCGGTAAGCCTCTCTATTTAATGGTGATTTAATGTCAGGAGGAATTCATCTCCGGGCATGGGCCGAGCGAATAGATAGCCTTGCAGAAAATCCACACCTTGTGCCGCGAGATAGTCGCGTTGTTCGGGTGTTTCGACACCTTCTGCAACGATACCCAGGTCGAGCTTGCCTGACAGTTCAATGATGCTGTCGAGTATATGACGGGACAGGGCGTCGACTCCGATCATCGCTACAAAGCTCTGGTCTATTTTCAAGAAGTCCACATTGAATTGGCGCAAATAGCCCAGGCTCGAGTGGCCTGTGCCGAAATCGTCGATGGCGATCATGACACCCAGCTCATGGAGTTGTTTGAAGAGCTCCCGGGTGATGTCTGTTGGCTCGATCAGCTCGCGCTCAGTCAACTCCAGAACGAGCGTGACTTTGCCGGGTGGGAATGCGCCGAGGAACTCCCGGCAGTCGCCAACCAGCTCCAGGTCATGGCAGTGGCTGGCGGTGATGTTGATACCGATATGGAAGCCATCAATGAATGACTGGGCATGTGGGGCCAGCAATGCAGCGGTTTGCCGCATCAATGAGCGGGTCATCGGGACGATCAATCCGCAGTGCTCGGCAAACGGGATAAACAGGTCCGCACGCACCAGGCCTTCTTTGGGGTGTTGCCAGCGCATCAACACTTCCATACCGGCCCATTGCTTGTTATCGCCGCGTACCACGGGCTGGAAGTAGGGAATGAACTCAGCTGCCTTCAATGCACGTTGTAACTCATGGCTTGGCGAGGATGAGTGCTTCTGCAGCCGATGGCCGATGGTTCCGGAAATTACACCGAAGAAGATCAGCAGGCTGAAAAGAGCCGGGTACCTGGCCTTCATATAGCGCCAGACTTCGCCCTCAGGCATACCTGCTTCGACACTATAGGCATAGCGCGATGACTTTAGATGGTTGGGGGCCACGGGGAAGACCGGTAAACGCGAGTCGTGAACCTGGCCATCGGCGGATAACCAGTTGGAACCTACCTGGAGCACGAGGTCTGTATAGCGGCTTATCAAACGCAGTGCATTGGTCAGATGGTAACCATCGATGGTTGCAAGAGCTCCCTGACTGCCCTCGCTCAATCGATAGACAAGCACGGCAGTATTTGGCGTGACGGGGTTGCCACTCATCAGCCACAGTTTCCCTTCGACATAATCTTCAGGGTCAAGCACTGCAACAGCGCTGTTGCCATACAGAGAACTGCAATAGTTACTGTTATTCCAGATCAGGTTGGTAGAGCGCACGAAAGGACGACGGGTGACTTGTTCGCGAAGTGCCAACTGTTTGTCGTCATCACAAGACGGTCCCGCGAGGGGGAGAATCTCCCGTGCCGCCATCGCGGTGTTATCGAGCATCAAGTCAAATTGGCGCACCGCCTCTTCGGCGGTTTGTGCGGTGGCCTGCTCCAGTGTGCGCTGCGCTTGCGTATACAGGATGGCGAACCCAAGCACTACGGGCATCGCTGCAGTCAAAACGGTTATTGCAATACGGCGGGTCCGTTTCTGACGACTTTTAACAGTCAATGGCATTTGCGAAACCTATAGCGAAGTAAGAGCGGTAGGGCTCTCAAATACGGGTAGGGCAATGACTTTCCTCCCAAAAAGAGTTCATGCACCGGCCATGATAGTTGGTGCACGCACTTTACGCTTTTTCATCGGTAATCGAGGCTCAAGGCCAACTTGATGAAGGCCAGTGTCGCCGGCGATGCCTGCCGTTGATCCAGTACTGCCAGACCCACCTGACGCTTGACCTGAGGACACAGCGCTCTTTTTACATACCGGTCGTCTGCGCAGTTCGGTAGCGACAACTCGGCGACGATCGTCAAGGCGTCACCGCGGCTGACGGTCTCCAGTGTGCTGAGCAACTGCGAGCTTCGATAACGAATGTCGGGCGTTAATCCGGATGCTGTGAACAGCCTTGAAACCAGCTCCGATGAGCCCGCCTGCGTGAGAATGAACGGGTCGTCGCACAGGTCTTTCAAGGTCACGCCTTTCTTCGCGGCCAGCGCATGATCGACCGGGATCAGCGCGACCATCTGGTCTTCGACCAATGCATACGTATCGAAGCGCTCTTCAGGCAATACCACAAATCCGATATCGATCCGCCGCTCTTCGAGCCACTGGACGACCTGATGGTCCGGGCCTTCGTCGATGTGCACCTCAATCCCTGGATGGGCTGCACGATAGGGCTGCAGAATCATCGGCAGAAGTCTCATCGATGACGTCGGCCCAAAGGAGCCAATGCGCAAAGTACCGCGTTTCATGCCGCGCGCATCGGCGGCTTCCTGTTGCATGGTGTTGGCCAGGCCCAGCATGGCCCGGGCGCGCAACACCAATTGCTGGCCGATGTCACTCAGTTCGACCTGGGACTGATGCCTTCTGAGCAGTTCGACGCCAAGCTCTTGCTCCAGCGATTTGATGGCGTGGGATACCGCCGATTGGGTAATTCCCAGGCGGGTCGCGGCGCTGGTAAAACCGCGCAGCTCGGCAACCAGCGAAAAGATCTCGAGTTGGGTCAGGGTCATGAGTTTTTACTCATTTTACGATGATCATGTATTAGGTGAAGAATACGCCATCCCCTGCCTTCGCGCCCGAGAGTGTTATGAGAACCGATGTAAACGCTGTCCCGATTGAATCCGATGTGCCGGTTTACCTGAAGCTGGCGGCGGTCACGATGATCTGGGGCGGGACTTTTGTCGCTGGACGTTTCCTGGCCGACACGCTCAACCCGTTGCTCGCGGCGAGCGTGCGCTTTCTGCTGGCCAGTCTGGCGTTACTGCTGTTCATGGCGCTGGCGCGTATCCCCTTGGCGCGCCCCAACCTCAAGCAATGGCTGCAGTTGGCCGTGTTGGGGTTCTTCGGGATCTTTTTCTATAACCTGTGTTTTTTCTATGGATTGCATTACATCAACGCCTCGCGCGCTTCGCTGATCGTGGCGTTGAACCCGGCAGTCATCGCCCTCGCGTCGTGGCTGTTGTTCAGGGAGCGCTTGAGTCGGGCGAGAGTTTTCGGCATCGGGATTTGCCTCGCAGGGGCGGGCCTGGTGATCGTCAGTCGAAATCAGCAACTGTTCAACGGCGCTGCGAATGCCTGGGTCGGTGACTTGCTGATTTTCGGCTGCGTGCTGGGCTGGGGAACCTTCTCGCTGTATTCCAAAGGCCTGAACCAGGCTCTGGGGTCACTGCAAACCGTGACCTATTCGATCCTGATCGGCACCGTGATGCTCTGGGCGACCAGCGCAGCGCGCGGTGAACTGAGTATCGAGGTGCTGGCAAGCCTCAACCCCGGGCAGTTTTTCAGCCTGCTTTATTTGGGCGTGCTGGGTTCGGCGCTGGCCTATATCTGGTACTACGACGGTATCCGAAAAATCGGCGCAACCCGTTCCGGCGCTTTCATCGCCCTCAACCCGCTGACCGCGGTAATTCTCGGAGCACTGCTGCTGGATGAGCAACTGACCCTGCCGATGTACCTGGGCGGCGGGTTGATTCTGGGGGGCATCTACCTGTGCAACAAACCCCTTGCACTGGCGTCAAAAAAGGGGATTTGATACAGAATGCGGACAAACTGTTTTACGCTGTGTAGAATCGGTTTACGCATACAAGAATAGGTCTTCTGGCAGCAGAAGCCTCGCCCGTACGAGAATGGGTCGACATGAAGCTACTAGGGTTCCAATTGATTTTCGGTGATTTCCTCGCCCGCAGCGTGCGGGGGATCTCCTGTGCGCCGCCCGTCGGCTTCAGCATTGATAGCAACTAACGATCCGTTAATTCCAGCTGTTAATTCTAAAAGCATGATGAGGCGCCAACCATGGCAGATTTATACGAAAACCCAATGGGCCTGATGGGCTTTGAGTTCATCGAATTCGCATCGCCGACCCCAAACACGCTCGAACCGATCTTCGAGATCATGGGGTTCAGCAAAGTCGCAACCCATCGCTCCAAAGACGTGCACCTGTATCGCCAGGGCCACATCAACCTGATCCTCAACAACGAACCCCACAGTGTCGCCTCGTACTTCGCGGCCGAGCACGGCCCGTCGGTTTGCGGCATGGCGTTTCGTGTCAAGAATGCCCAGCAGGCGTTTGCCCGTGCCCTCGAACTTGGTGCCCAGCCGATTCACATCGAGACCGGCCCGATGGAGCTGAACCTGCCGGCGATCAAAGGGATCGGCGGCGCGCCGCTGTACCTGATCGACCGTTTCGGCGAAGGTAGCTCGATCTACGACATCGATTTCGTGTTCATCGAAGGTGTTGACCGCAACCCGGTCGGGGCTGGCCTGAAAATCATCGATCACCTGACCCACAACGTGTATCGCGGTCGCATGGCGTATTGGGCGAATTTCTACGAGAAGCTGTTCAACTTCCGTGAAATCCGGTACTTCGACATCAAGGGCGAATACACCGGCCTGACCTCCAAGGCCATGACCGCCCCGGACGGCATGATCCGCATTCCGCTGAACGAAGAATCGTCCAAGGGCGCAGGGCAAATCGAAGAGTTCCTGATGCAGTTCAACGGCGAGGGCATTCAGCACGTTGCCTTCCTGACCGACGATCTGCTCAAGACCTGGGATCACCTGAAGAAAATCGGCATGCGCTTCATGACCGCGCCACCGGAAACCTACTACGAGATGCTCGAAGGTCGTTTGCCGAACCACGGTGAACCGGTCGAAGAACTGCAATCGCGCGGGATTCTGCTGGACGGTTCATCCGAGCCGGGCGACAAACGCCTGCTGTTGCAAATCTTCTCGGAAACCCTGATGGGTCCGGTGTTCTTCGAATTCATCCAGCGCAAGGGCGATGATGGCTTCGGCGAGGGCAACTTCAAGGCGCTGTTCGAATCCATCGAACGTGACCAGGTTCGCCGCGGTGTGCTTGCAACCGAGTAATCAGTTGCTGAAGTAAAAGAGCCCGGCTGCAGCATTCTGCAGCCGGGTTTTCTTTTGCGTGTCGGATGGCGATAGTGAATGTGTTAATGTTTTGCTTTCCAGCCTTTTGACCGATCCTCTTATGACCCATCCAAGACCTTCTTTGACATTGACCCTGCTTCAGGCCCGTGAAGCGGCCATGGCGTTTTTCCGACCTTCGCTCAATCAGCATGACCTGACCGAGCAGCAGTGGCGGGTCATCCGCATCCTGCGCCAGAACGGCGAACTGGAAAGTCACCAGTTGGCAAAAATGGCCTGCATCCTGCCGCCAAGCATGACCGGGGTGTTAACCCGTCTTGAGCGCGATGAGTACGTCAGCCGCCGCAAATCCTCTGAAGATCAGCGACGTTTGTTCATCAAACTGACCGAGAAGGGCGAAGCCTGTTTCGTCTCCATGAGCGGTGACATGGAGATCAACTACCAGAAGATCCAGCAGCAATTCGGCGAAGAAAAGATGCAGGCACTGCTGGCACTCCTCAACGAGCTGAAACAAATCAAACCCTGACTCAAACGGGCCGTTTGAGTCAGGATTTGCGATGGCGTGCCAGGTGTTTAAACCCTTCGAAGATCAACACCAGCACCGCCAGCCAGATCGGGATATAGGTCAGCCATTCCCCCGCACCGATGCTTTCTCCCAGCAGCAGGGCGACGCCGAGCAGCAACACCGGCTCGACATAACTGAGCAGCCCGAACAGGCTGAAGGCCAACAGCCGGCTGGCGATGATGTAGCTCACCAGCGCCGATGCGCTGATCAGCCCAAGCAGCGGGATCAGCAGGTACAGCCACGGGTGCTGCCCGACCACGCCGAAACCTTGCTCACCGCTTTGCACGAACCATAACGCCACCGGCAATAGCAAGGTCATGTCGAGCCACAATCCACCCAGGTTGTCTGCGGCCAGGCGTCGGCGCAGCACGAAATAGGTCGGATAACCGATGGCCACCAGCAAGGTCGTCCAGGAGAAGCTGCCGACCTGATACAACTCATTGACCACGCTGAGGCTCGCGAAGAATGCCGCGATCTTTTGCAGGTGAGAAAGACGCTCGCCGTAAACGAGTCGTCCGGTCAGAACCATGGTCAGTGGCAGCAGAAAATAGCCAAGGGATACATCCAGGCTATGCCCGTTCAGTGGCGCCCACATGAACAACCACAGCTGCACGCCGAGCAATGCCGAAGAAAGCAGCAGGCCCAGCGCCAAAACAGGTTTGTCGAGCAGGCGTTTGATCAGTGCGACGGCGTGTTTCCATTCGCCCGAGGCGAACATGAAGACGGTCATGCACGGCGCGGTCAAGAGCATGCGCCAGCCAAAAATTTCTACGCCGCTGAGGGGCGAGAGCAGCGATGTGTAGAAATACATGACGGCGAACAGCACCGATGCCAGAACCGATAAAGCAATACCTTTTGACACACTGTCCTCGCGAGACCCTGGGGTTTAAGCGTTTTTGAAAGGGGGGTGTTTTGCGGTGAGAATATATTGCTTTTATCGTGAGACGTTTACTCTGATTAATGGCCTATTATGGGAAAATTTCTCACGCCCAGGCCCGGCTCATGTCCTTGAACAAGAATCCCGATCTCGATTCCTTTGATCTGGCCATTCTGCAGCGATTGCAGCGCGATAACTCCATGGCGCTGCGGGTGATTGGTGAGCAGGTCAGTTTGTCCACCGCCGCCGTGCAGCGGCGAATCAAACGCATGGAGCAAAGCGGCGTGATCACCGCCAACACCGCCGTGATCGATCCTGAATCTGTCGGTAAACCCATCACTATCCTCGTCGAGGTTCACGCCGAACGAACGCACATCGAAGACCTTGATGTACTGAAGGCACAGATGTCGATCCCACAGGTTCAGCAGTGCTACTACGTCACCGGTGATGCCGATTTCATGCTGGTGATCGTGGTGGAGACGATGAAGGCTTACGAAACCCTGGCCCGTGAGCTGTTTTACGAGAATCGCAATATCAAGTGGTTCCGCAGCATCGTGGTGATGGACCGGGTCAAGGTGAGCTTGAGTGTGCCCTTGAGCTGAGCTCAATCAACTGGAACAGCTCTGGCTCTGCACATCAGCTCAGCCAGGTGACGTGAATGCGGAATAAAAAATCCGAATCTCCATTATTGAAGATTCGGACTTTCAGCGACTACCCAGTGCGCTTAGAGCGAACGCGGTACCCGTCCGGAAACGAAGTGACTGACATCGTTGTAGCCCGGAGTAGAGGAGTGGCCCGGGGTCACCAGCGAGTCGATAAAGGCTTCGTCTTCGGCAGTGATTTTCACCGCCAACGCCTTGGTGTAGGCGTCCCACTGTTCTTCGGTACGCGGTCCGACGATGGCCGAGCTGACTGCTGCATTGTTCAGCACCCAGGCGATGGCAAATTCGACGATGCCGACGCCACGGCCCTGGGTGTATTGCTGGATCTGTTGGGCAATGCGCAGGGATTCGACCCGCCATTCGGTTTCCAGGATGCGTTTGTCCTGCCGCCCGGCGCGGCTGTTGACGTCCGGCGTGACATCGGGCGCGTATTTGCCGCTGAGCACGCCACGGGCCAACGGGCTGTAGGGCACCACGCCGAGACCGTAGGCACTGGCGGCGGTGATCTGCTCTGTCTCGGCCTGACGGTTGACGATGTTGTACAGCGGCTGACTGATCACCGGCCGGTCGACCCCGAGTTTATCCGCCACGCGAATCACTTCAGCAATGCGCCAGCCGCGGTAATTGGACAGTCCCCAGTAGCGGATCTTGCCCTGGCGCAGCAGGTCGCCAATGGCGGAAACGGTGACCTCCAGCGGCGTGTTGTGATCTTCGCGGTGCAGGTAGTAGATGTCCAGGTAATCGGTGCCCAGCCGGGTCAGGCTGGCCTCGATAGCGTTGAAGAGATGCTTGCGGCTCAAACCCGTGCGATTCGGTACGCCGTCCACCGGGCCGTAACCGACCTTGGACGCGACGACCCACTCCTGACGGCGACTGGCAATCGCTTCGCCGACGATCTCCTCGGAGCGCCCGCCAGTGTAGACATCTGCTGTGTCGATAAAGTTGATGCCCTGATCCCAGGCCTTGTCGATGATCCTCAGGGAGTCCTCGGTGCTGGTCTGTTCGCCGAACATCATCGTGCCCAGGGTCAGGGCGGACACTTGCAGACCGGATTGGCCGAGGGTGCGGTAGCTCATGTTCGAAATCCTCTTTCGGGTTGAGTGTGGGCATACACAAAAACGAGGTTCTTTATTACACCGTTCTGTGTTCCCTCTCAATGCTCCTGGCTTGCGATCCGCGTTGCCGGTGGGAAAAGATCGCAGCCTGCGGCAGCTCCTTGTATCTCGACTATTGATCGTTGATCGTTCCCACGCGGAGCGTGGGAACGATCAAGCGGGGGGTGTATGTATCCGACAGATCTTTGCCAAACACGGTCGGCGTAGGAGCTGCCGAAGGCTGCGATCTTTTGATCTTCGGCTACGCGCGCAACGTACGAGTCATGCGCAGCGCCAGCAGGCTACCGGTGACAATCACCCCGGCCAGCAGATACAGCGCAGCATCGGTCGAACCGGTGCTGTCCTTGACCCAGCCGACCAGGTATGGACTCAGGAAACCAGCCATCTGCCCCATGGAGTTGATCAGCGCCAAACCGCCGGCCGCAGCACCGGCGCTGAGCATCGCAGTAGGCACCGGCCAGAACATCGGCAAGCCGGTGAGGGCGCCCATGGTGGCGATGCTCAGGCCAAGAATGGCGATGGCCGGATGCGTCGCGAAGTTGACGGCGATCAGCAAGCCCACCGCACCCATCAGCATCGGCACCACCAAGTGCCAGCGACGCTCTTTGTGCAGATCGGCTGAACGACCGACCATCAGCATGAACACCGCAGCCAGCAGATAGGGAATCGCACTGATCCAGCCGATCACCAGATTGTCGCTGAACCCCAGGCTTTTGATGATCGATGGCAGCCAGAAGTTGATCGCGTAAACGCCACTCTGGATGCAGAAATAAATCAGGCCGAAGGCCCAGATGGCCGGATTCTTGAACACCGCCAGCAGTGAGTCGGTGGTGCTTTTTGGCTTGTTTGCCCGATCTTCAGCCTGATCCGCTTCGAGTACCGCACGCTCTTGCGGGGTCAGCCATTTGGCGTTGGCGAAGTTGTCGCTGAGCAGGAAGAACGCCAGCGCGCCGAGAATCATCGTCGGAATGCCTTGCAGCAGGAACATCCACTGCCAACCGGCCAAACCGCCTTGACCCGCCGCGAAGTGGTTGAGGATCCAGCCGGAGAACGGGCTGCCGAGCAAGCCGGAAACCGGGATCGCCGACATGAACAACGCCATGATGCGGCCACGGCGGAAGGTCGGGAACCACTGCGAGAGGTAGAGCACCACGCCGGGGAAGAACCCGGCTTCAGCCGCACCGGTGAACAGCCGCAGAGTGTAGAACTCGGTCGGGGTGGTGACGAACAACAGGCAGGTCGAGAGCATGCCCCAGGTGATCATCATCAGCGCGATCCAGCGCCGTGGGCCGAACTTCGTTAACGCCAGATTGCTCGGTACGCCACACAGCACATAGCCGATAAAGAAGATCCCGGCACCGAGGCCGTACACGGTTTCGCTGAACTTCAGCGCGTCGAGCATCTGCAGCTTGGCAAATCCAACGTTGACCCGGTCGAGGTAGTTGAACAGGTAGCAGATGAAAATGAAGGGGATCAGGCGCAGGGTAATGCGCTTGTAGACGGCATTTTTGTGGTCAGCTGTGACCAGTGTGGCCGCGGCGCTCTGGGACATGGTGGGTCTCTCTTTATTATGATTTTTTGCGATGCGAGGGTAACGTTGATCGCACCAAGAGTCTCGGTCACCCCAGGGTTCCTGTCTTTGTGCCTGCGCACAGGGTTTGGACGCTTGCCCTGTGCCGCTGAACAATCACTACAAGAAACGACCTTCAAGGATCACGCTGCTATGTTCGAACTGGATCATGACCTGGCGCAGGATATCGTCGACCGGGCGATGGCCATCCTGCCCTATAACGTCAACGTCATGGACAGCCAGGGCCTGATTCTGGGCAGTGGCGAGCCGGAGCGGGTCAACACCCGCCATGAAGGTGCGCAGTTGGTGCTGGCCAATGGTCGTGTCGTGGAAATCGATGAGCAGACCGCCAAACACCTCAAAGGCGTGCAACCGGGGATCAATCTGCCGTTGTTCCTCGACCAGCGACTGATCGGCGTGTTGGGCATCACTGGTGATCCGGACCAGTTGCGAACCTACGCGCAGCTGGTGCGCATGACCGCCGAGATGCTTGTGGGCCAACGTAACCAGCAGGACGAACAACAATGGCGGCGCCAGCGTTGCGATGATCTGCTGGCCTTGTTACTCAGCGAGGCCGGAGATTCACCACGCTTGATTGACGAGGCCCAACAGCTGGGGCTCAAACCGCAGCTGCCGCGCATTCCTTATCTATTTGAACTGGGGCTGGAACATGGCCCCGGGCAGACCGTTGAAGCATTGAGTGCCTGGCTGGCTTCGCGATATCCCGACAGCTGGTGTGTGAGTTCGGCCAAGTCATCGTTGCTGTGGTGTCGCGCGGCGACGCTGTCGATTGAAAATGAACGGCTGCTGGAAAAACTCGACGGCCAGGGCTGGAACATACTGCGTATCGCCGTCGGTGGTCAGGCCGATGGTCTGCAAGGGTTGCGCCGCTGTTACCGGCGAGTTGGTGACCTGCTGGCCTACGGGCGCGATGTGCTGCCACAGAGCCGCTTGCTGACACTGAACCGCTATCGTCTGCCGGTGATGCTCTGGCGCCATCGCAACGATGATGCCCTCGATGAACTGCTCAATCCGTTGCGCAAGGTCATCGCCAAGGACAGTAACGGCCAGTTGCTGGCGACCCTGCGCAGCTGGTGTGAACACGACGGTCAGAGCCAGGCCTGTGCCGAGGCCCTGGGGATTCACCGCAACAGCCTGCGCTACCGGATGGAGCGCATCGCCGAACTGAGCGGAGTCGATCCGTTGCGACTCGATGGGATGCTGGCGCTTTATCTCGGGGTGCAGCTGCTGCCGCAGACCGATGCTCCCGCCACCCCTTAGACTCGGCTTGCCGGTGATGGTGATCTTGAAGGCGCCATCGCGAGCAAGCTCGGCTCCTACAGCAATTTGCGCACGACGGTCAGAGGCCGGGCCTGTGTTGAGGCCTTGGGTATCCACCGCAACAGCTTGCGATGGGATGCTGGCGCTGTATCTGGGGGTGCAGCTGTTGCCTCAAACCGACGCTCACCCTTGACGATGGTCAACGCAAATCCCGTAGGAGCACGGCTTGCCGGCGATGGCGTCGTTGAGGTCGCCATCGCGAGCAAGCTCGGCTCCTACAGCAATGGAGGCGACGGCTTTGTGACAATGAACAATAAACCCACCCGGTACTTGTGCAGCGGACCGGCGTTATTCCTGATTCCAACTGGCAGCATGGCTCCATTGGAACTGGAGAACTCACATGAAAATCATCATCGCCCCCGATTCGTTCAAGGACAGCCTGAGTGCCATCGGTGTGGCCGATGCCATCGCCATCGGGCTGGCGGAGGTCTGGCCGGACGCGCAACTGCTCAAGTGCCCGATGGCGGACGGAGGTGAGGGCACGGTCGAAGCGATTCTCGCCGCGCGCGATGGCGAGTTGCGCAGCACTCAAGTGCAAGGTCCGTCAGGTCTACCGGTGCAGGCCTGTTGGGGCTGGTTGCCGCAGAGCCGCACCGCAATCATCGAAATGGCCGAGGCCAGCGGTTTGCAGCTGGTTGCGATCGGCCAGCGTGATGCCTGTTCCAGCAGCACTTATGGCACTGGCCAGTTGATTGGCGCGGCGCTCGATGCCGGCGCGCAACGGATCATTCTGGCCATCGGCGGCAGTGCCACCAACGACGGCGGCGCCGGTGCGATGCAGGCGTTAGGCGTGCGCTTGCTCGACAGTCAGGGACAAGCATTGAGCCGGGGCGGTCTGGCACTCAAAGCTCTGAGCCGGATCGAACTGGACGCAATGGACCCGCGTCTGGCCCAGGTCCGTTTCGAAATCGCCGCGGACGTCAACAATCCACTCTGTGGTGCCCACGGCGCCTCAGCGATATTCGGCCCGCAGAAAGGCGCCTCGCCTGAACAGGTGCAGCAGCTGGACCAGGCCCTCGGGCACTTCGCCGATCACTGCGCTCAAGTGCTGGCCAGGGACGTGCGTGACGAACCCGGCAGTGGCGCCGCCGGCGGTTTGGGGTTTGCCGCCAAGGCATTTCTGCATGCGCAGTTCCGCCCCGGCGTGGAAGTGGTGGCTGAACTGGTCGGTCTGGCGGCAGCCGTACGCGGCGCCGACCTGGTGATCACCGGCGAGGGCCGTTTTGATGCCCAGACCTTGCGTGGCAAAACCCCCTTTGGTGTCGCGCGGATTGCTCGTCAACAAGGGGTGCCGGTGATTGTGATCGCCGGCACCCTGGGCGAGGGGTATGCGCAGATGTATGAACACGGCGTCGATGCCGCGTTTGCCTTGCCGTCGGGGCCGATGAGTCTTGCGCAGGCCTGCGCTAATGCGCCGCAATTGTTGCGCGAACGGGCAGGGGATATTGCGCGGGTCTGGCGGTTGGCGGTTGGCAAGTCTTAATTCAACGATCGTTTCCACGCTCTGCGTGGGAATGCCGCCCCGGACGCTCCGCGTCCGCTCGTGTGAGGCAGAGCGTCACTGGATGTATTCCCACGCGGGAGCGTGGGAACGATCTTTAATCGCCCGCAAGGCTTGAAGCCATCCCGGGGGGCAGTCGTTGCCTGTCCTAGAGCGCTGTTTCATATGCTGTACAGCGTGCTTTACCTAACCACTGTATAGGCGGCCACCTGTCAACTCTGACAGTATCGCGTTATTAAAAACCGTGCTTAATTCGCTCAGGCCTCAGCGGCCGCGCAGAGCGAAGGGATGTGTTTTGTCGTACCCGGTTGTATCGATCTGCCAGACAGACTTGATGGTCATTGATATCTCAATGGCCAAAACGGTGTTAATGGGAGAACAACAACATGGCAAGTTCGAATATCAAACTCAAACGGAGAGAGGCACACAGCGCTTATCATAAAATGCGCACCGAACATCGGGCAAGGTTGGCCGATAAACCGATAGAAATCAATCCGGGGGATTTCGCCGACCCGGTGACCAAACTTCTCAAGGGCCCCAACCTGAAGAACGGGCTGAAGGTGTATATCCCGAAATGGGATACCCTGCCGCCGCCAACTGTCCCGGAGAAAATCGAGGTTTTATTCGATCGTGGAAGTGGACGTTTTGACGTCGTGGCGGAACATGAGTTTGTAATACCGGCTGGCCAGACCGATTTTTCGGAAACCTTCCCGTACGAGATGCTCATCGACGCCAACCACCTTCCGCAAGACGCTACGTGTCATCTGAAATATCTCCACCACACCTATCAAGGTGATGAAATCGATTCTCCGGCCGTGACAGTCATTTGCGATCAACTGCCACCTTATAAACACGGACCGCCGCTGGCATTGAAATTTGCCACGGACTACCTCGACGATACGACGTTGCCCAGTGGCGGCAAGCTGACTGCAACGATTCCTGGTTATCCCGACTGGCAAGATACTGACAAAATCGCCATTTACCTGGTTGACGCAGCCAATATCCCTGTGGATCCGACCAGCGCCGATCAGGTTTTCTTCGATACTGTACCCACCCCAGGCGTTACTGACACCGATGTGGAAATTGACGCAGACCTTGTTCGAGCGTTTGGAGATGCCGAATGCGTTCTTCTCTATGCGTTGATCGACAAGGCATTGAACCCTAGCGCGGTCTCGATCCACAAGAAAATGAGCCTCACTTTCGGGCCGCTGCCGACCAATCTGCAACCGCCGGAAGTTCCTCAGGCAGTTCCGGGACCATTGGCGGTTGAGCATGCTCTGGCGGGTGTGAGCGTCTGGATTCCCAGATATGACAACCCTAAGCCCAATGACAACATTCGATTGAAATGGGGTAACACCCCTCTGGTTGACTATCCTGTTGGCCCTAATCCACTGGAGAAGATTGAGGTCCCGGTGCTGCCTATCAAGACGCTGATCGTGGAGTACGGAGAGAACACTACCGGAGACAAGACAACCAACGTCAGCTATCAAGTCATTCGCAGTGGGCGGCCATTTGGTCCTGAAGCTACTGATATCGAAGTCAACTTCGAGGTTCCAATTCCGTGGTTGCCCTGGCCGTCTGACGATTGGCCGAGTCCGGTACATCCAAGCCTGTTGGAAGGTGAAGTCAAGAACTTCGATGACTCCAGGACCAATGAGTTGACACGGGCCGACAAGGACCAGGACGCGAAATTCACGTTCACCTGGTACAGAGAGGCGGTTAACGGTCACATCGTCGACTTCTTCTGGAATGGTGCCCGTGTCCTCGAGGCTCAGATTTCCTTTGATGATTCGAATCCGGAGCATGTGCCTGGCGATGAGCAAACCGTTGACATTCCCTGGAAGTACATCAAGGACGGTGGCAACGGGTCGACAGTACCCGTGCACTATCAGGTTAGCGCGGCAGGCCTGGTAAATGATCTGCTTTCAGAGACGACCGAGGTTGATGTTAACGCGATCGCTGTTGAACTGCCGCCTGCGAGTTTTCCCACCATTCCCAATCCGACCGGTTACCCAGGCTGCTCGGTCCTGGAGGCTGATGGCTCGCTCAAAGTCGACATACCTGACCTTACCGGGCTGCTAAAGGATGGCGACACGATCAAGGTCGTATTCACGCCAATGAAAGGGGAAGATCTAAACGCACCCGAAGATCCGATTACAGGCGCAATATTCACTAAAGATTATGTGCTAGGCACAAATGGGGCTATCACCGGCTTCACCATTCTAGTGGAACCCTACACCACTTATATCCTGCCTCTCTATAACGAAAACGCACCCGGTCGAAGAGGCCGCGCGAAAATCCAGTACTTCTTTGATGACGGCACGGAAGAGATTGCATCGACGTCTTTAACGACCCGCACAGCATTCCATCGACCGAATGATCCATGCGAGATCCCAAGGCCTTAGCTCAACCATCAGGGCCGGCACACGGGCGTTTGTTGCCCGTGTTTTCACACTGATGCTGACATCATCTGGATGCAGTTGGCATCGATGTTTCGTATGACTGTATCGAGCAAAATCTCATGCGCCTTAGGATAAGTCCTACATATTTTAAGGAAGAGGGTGCTTAGGATCGCCGCCTTTGAACGTTCAGGCCAGACCGCAAGGCACCGGGCTGAGCGGTTTGCAAAACAGTCTGTTTACCAAGGAGCTATCCATGCCCGTCAGCCACTCATTCTTCGCTGTCACACCTCTCGCACGTTTTCTCAAACTCGCCACGCTCACACCGTTGTTGTTGATCAGCCCGAACGG
Source organism: Pseudomonas sp. GW821-FHT02H09 (assembly GCF_059421425.1). Classification (NCBI taxonomy): domain Bacteria; kingdom Pseudomonadati; phylum Pseudomonadota; class Gammaproteobacteria; order Pseudomonadales; family Pseudomonadaceae; genus Pseudomonas; species Pseudomonas sp. GW821-FHT02H09. Next base: position 12,651 of record NZ_JBWKVA010000035.1, on the reverse strand, counting down.
ACTGGCGCAGACCTTGATCGATAATGGTTCTTCCAAGACCATCGATGCCGCCACCACGGTTGACGATTATCTGGTAGAGAACGCAAGCAAACTGACGGCCAACGGTGCCACTACCGACCAGATCCGCGCAACCACGGGTTCGAATGTCGTGTTTAACGGTTCCCATGTCACCGCTAAAGGCACCACTAACGGGGTCGATCTGTCCGCCAGTGAAACGACTATTTCCAATAAAAGCACAGTTGTTAGCAGTCGCACCGGGTTACGTCTGGCGCAAACGGTCAACGGTGGCTCCACGGCGCTGGTTCAGGGCAGTGAGATCATTGGTGGTCAGTTTGGAGCAACCCTCAGTTCCAAAAGTCAGCTGACCCTCGAAGCAGGCTCCAAAGTAACCGGCAGCAACGCCGATGGCATCGGTATCCGCAGCTTCGGCGGCAAAATCTCGGCCACTGACAGCAGCATTGTGGGTGGGCTCAATGGTGTGAGCCTGTTCGCCGACCTCAACCTGTCTGCCGACAACGCGTTGATCCTGAATAAAACTCATGTCGAAGGGCTGAGTGGTTCGGCGATCATCGTCGACGGCCAGACCCAGACCAACACCGAACGCGTGAATATCGAAGTCAACAACGGTTCTACCCTGGTGGGTGGCAACGGTACATTGCTGGAAGTCATCAATGGCTCTTCGGCGAATTTCAAGGCCGATAACAGCCAGCTGATCGGCGATATCGTGGTGGCGGCAGGCAGCAGTGCCGATGTCGTGCTCGACCATTCCGCCACGCTGACCGGTCGCCTTGAAAACGTTCAGGGTCTGACGGTCAACAACGATGCCCGTTGGGTGATGGTCGGTGATGGCGAGGTCGCGAACCTTGCCATGAACGGCGGTGGCATCCAGTTCGGCAATCCGGGCGAGTTCTACAAGCTGTCGGTGGGCAACCTTTCGGGTGCTGGCACGTTCTTCATGCACACGAACTTCGCCACCGGTCAGGTCGATACGCTGACCGTTACCGGGACGGCCAGCGGCAATCACACGTTATCAATCGATGCCAGCGGGTCCGAACCGGGGGCTGCCAGTGCCATACCGGTGGTCCACATCGCTGCCGGCGATGCCCAGTTTTCCCTGAAGGACGGCCCGGTGGATCTGGGGGCCTTCTCCTACGACCTGATCAAGCAAGGCAACAACGACTGGTACCTGAACACTGCCTCGAAAGTCATCAGTCCGGGCACCCAATCGGTACTGGCACTGTTCAATGCTGCGCCGACGGTCTGGTATGGCGAGCTCAGCACCTTGCGCAGCCGCATGGGCGAAGTGCGCATGGACGAGGGCAAGGCCGGTGGCTGGATCCGCGCGTACGGCAACAAGTTCGATGTCAGCGCCAGTTCCGGCCTGGCGTATCAGCAAACCCAGCAAGGCCTGTCTTTCGGTGCCGACGCGCCTTTGCCGGTCGGTGACGGCCAGTGGCTGGTGGGCTTGCTGGGTGGTTACAGCAAATCCGACCTGGACCTGAGTCGCGGTACCAGCGGTACAGTCAACAGCTACTACATAGGTGCCTACACCACCTGGATGGACGACCAAAGCGGCTACTACTTCGACGGCGTGCTCAAGTTCAACCGTTTCCAGAACGAATCCAAAGTGCAGCTCAGTGACGGCAAGCAGACCAAGGGCAGTTACGACAACAACGGTGTCGGTGCGTCCCTGGAGTTCGGTCGTCACATCAAGCTGGCCGACGACTATTTTGTCGAACCCTTCACTCAGCTGTCGGGCGTGATCATTCAGGGCAAGGACTACGACCTGGATAACGGCTTGTCTGCCGAAGGCAATCGCGCGCGCTCTCTGCTAGGTAAAGCCGGTGCGACTGCCGGGCGCAACTTCAACCTGGGTGAGGGCAAGGTGGTGCAGCCGTATGTTCGTGCCGCGTATGTCCATGAGTTGGCCAAAAACAACGAAGTCAAGGTTAACGATAATGCGTTTAACAACGACCTGTCGGGTTCCCGTGGCGAGCTGGGCGCGGGCGTGGCCATGACGCTGACCGACAAGGTTTCGCTACACGCTGATTTCGATTACAGCAACGGCGACAAGATTGAACAGCCGTGGGGTGCCAACGTGGGTATGCGCTATAGCTGGTAACCCAATGATTTGAGGCGGCTGCGTGGGGAAGGGCTGCTGCACTGCGGGTTCAATGTTCTTTATGTGACGCGAGGAAGAAGGCTGCGGCCATTATTCCTCGCTCTTTTCTAAGGAGTCTTGTTCATGAGCGAGCCTACAAACACTCAATTCTCCAGCAGCCTCAGACTGTTGCCTGAGCCCCGCGTGGATGGATTACTTGACGATGTTCCCAATGGTGAACCCAATCTGCTCCCGGAAGCCGCGACACACGATGACCTGAAGGTCTGGTTTGAACTATGGGAGCACTCCGATCCGACGCTGGGTGAAGAGTCAGTTGAGCTGTTCTTTGACGACGTATCCGTAGATACCCGTTATTGGAGTGACGCGCCTATCGAGGCGTCAGACCGGTTTGTTACATTGCCCAAACGACTACTGCGCGGCAATGACGGGCAACATCGGTTGCGTTACAAGGTGACGGCTTATAACGATGAGACAGATGATTCCCGGGAGCTGGTGATCACACTTGATACCACCGCACCTGTTCTTGCCAATGACAGCAAATTGATCTTCCCTTCCGCCGTTACTCCTCCCAATCAAATCACAGCCGCCTATCTCGCCGATCCGGCCCACGAAGACCAGGTGCTGGCAACAGTGCCCGACTACATCGAAAAAAAGGTGGGTGATGAGATCACTTGGTATTGGGAGCGCTCCCCCGGCGGCCGGGAAATAGCGGATACAAAGACCCTCCAGCTCGATGACCTGGGCAAAGTACTGCAAGTGTCCTTCAAGGGCGATCTACTTCGTCGAAGCACTAATAATGTGGACTATTTTGCGACCTACCGGGTATGCGACAGGGCCGGCAACGAGACAGTCCTGTCCAGTGATGTGCTGTTGAACGTCAATATCCGCCCACCCACCCCGCGCAAATATCCAACCGTCAAGGAGGCATCGAGCACTGGCGGCACTGGCGTGTTGAATCCATTCCAGGGTGGGGCCGGGGTGACCGTAGTGGTGGCGGCATCGGAGGTCGATCCGGGCGAAGAGGTGACCGTGGACTTTGTCGGTCTTGGCGGCGAGGACGGTATCGGCTCTGTGACGGGCGTGGAACCAATCACCCCTGGTGGGTTGGAGTTTGCCATCCCTGCATCAGTCGTTGCGGCGAACATTCCCGTGAACGGCGATGGGCGCAAGGTCGACGTTTATTATTGGGCCGGTCAGGACGTTCAGCACTCTGCGGTCTATACGCTGACCATTAACGCTTTCGCAACAGGTGCACTTGGCCAGGTCGGTTGCCGCCAGGCGCAGGTCGGTTCACCGGCGACGCTTTCCAAAGATGCCGTCCCGCCAGGTGGTGCGAATTTGGAAATAGAGAAATGGATCTATCAAGCACCGACTCAGCTCATGAACGTGTGGGCGATGGCTTCCAATGTCCGAACAGATTTTGTGGTAGGTGTGCCGCTTGGTACCGATGGAAAATATACGACATTGTTACCCAAAGACTACGTAGACCAGCGGCCGCTCAATTCGACGTTCACCCTATACGCCAGCGTCAGTTTTGACCAAGGCCATAGTTATATCTCCTTTAAGACCCTACCGTTGAAAATCATCGCATAGTCGATGCACTCAAGGGTATCCGGCAGGGCTGACCTGCCGGGCGGGTTCATTTATAGGTAATGGTGAACGCCAGGGCGCCCTCTGCCGAGCCGGCCACGATATTACTGGTGGGACCAGTCTGGTAATAGCGAGCGTTGAACTCCAACAGCATGCCTCCGGTGGCCGGGATAGCGCCTTGAAGCACATCCGCCTCCAGTGCAACAGGCGTAAGCGCATCACGTCCCAAGACTTGAATGCCGATACCTTGCGCGGTGGAACTGCCCCCCAGACTGAACAAGCCCAGGACTGCATCAAGGGTCGTGGAGCCTGCGGTGGGCTCCAGGCGAATATGCGCGTTAGTCACTGTGCCGCCTGGCAGCGGGTCGGAAATGCACGAGTTCAGCGCGATGGTGAAGGGTACCGCGTTGGTGGTATGGCCTTCGCCGGTAAACTCCGAGTCTGACCACTCACCGAGATTGACGGGGTCCGCGCTCACAGGCGTGGCCGACAGGGTACATTCTGCCTGAGTGACAGAGCCGCTCAAGGCCAGCCCGAAGGCATTGGGGACGCCGCTGAAGGAGGCATTGACCAACTCCCTTCCCGAGTCCAGCGGTTGCATGCCTCGGCCGATCGGGCCGGTTTTGACCAGGGTGATCGCGCCGCGCAACACCGAGTGCTGCAAGACAAAGGGTGTACTGAAATCGATGTAGCCATCGAATGGCACCGAGCTGTCGGCGCCGCTGAGTTTCCAAAATCCGTTGGTGAGGCCATCGTACGGAGTACCCAAAGTGATTCGGGCTCCGACCCCCTCGATATTGGTCTGTAGCAAGGCACCGCTCGTTTCCATACCGTTCCTTCTGGGGATTGGCCCGGGTACGGGTGCCACAGCGGACGAGGCGTTGAACGTCAGCCGAGTGCCGTCGGTCACGCAGTGGATGGACAGCCCACCGCCACCTTGAATGAAGGGTTGGTCTATCGGGCCTATCGGGTCACCTACCTGAGCATCTCTGGGAACATACAGTGCGCCCACATTGGCCACATAACGAATCGGCCCCGTACCGCTCCCCCAGTAACACGTATTACTGGCTGCGTACGTTGTACCGAGCGGCATCAGCCCACCGGCTGCGAGCGTGAACAAAACGCCTGGAAATAATCTGATCGACATGCTGTGTTCTATCCTGGCAGAAACAACGCGAGGCACCGCAACGTGCTTCGCGTATGAGTAAACGAAGCGTTGGGTCAGCGGCAAATCAAGTCCTGAACCCGATAGCCTTGTTCCATCGGCATGCTCTGAACATCAAACTGCAACTGACACTGCTCAGTGGAGGTGTTGCCCCAGCGCACGTACAAGGTTTGCTGTCCATCGACAGTACCCAGCAGTACCTGACCGGCCTGGCCGACAATCCCGAGTATTTCGTCATCGGTATTGCTGACCTGAGCACCGAAGGGCAGGGGAGCGCCTCGGCTGTCACGGGTGGTCAATACCAGTCTTTGTACCGTCCGGGCGGGGAATGTCGCTTTGACGACCGCGCCACGCCGTGGCACCACCTGTGTCACACCATTGTCGATTTCCACATTCGGATCGAGCTGGTCGGTGTCGAGGATCACCCGATTGACACGGTAAGGTTGTAGATACGGAATCAAGGCATAGCCACTGTTATTGGTCCTGGCGCTGGAGGTGTTCAGCAAGCCGACGCCGGCGATATCCGGAACATGGGCCAGGCCACTGGTTTCACCCAGATAAGGCCCCACCTCGAGCCCGTCGCCATGGAGCAGCAGTGCGCCGCTGGCATTGAGCGAAAGGCTGTTGTAATCAGTGCCTTGAGTGAGGCCCGCGCCAAGGCTGGCAAAAGGTGCCTGATAACCCAATGACAGTTCAGCGCTTTGCTGATGGCTTTCATTGTTGGACAAGGACGCACGATAGTTGAGCCGGTCTCCCTCACCGCGGCCCGATAAAGCGGCGCGCTGGTTGATCTGACCCCGGTTCTCCCGAACATCGTAGGTGGCGGTTGTCGAGCGTCCGAAATCCAGCGGCATTGAGAGGCTCAAGCCGAACTGGCGGTCATTGAACTGGTCATCGTTCAGCGACTGCGAGGCGTAGAGGGAGTAGCTCACCGTGTTATAGCGGGTGCTTAAATTGAACTGGAACTGGCGCTGCTGATCATCGGACCGCCAGAAATCCTCCTGGGATAACGTCAGGCTCAGCGAGCTACGGGCCCCGATGTCCTGGAACACCGAGGCTTCAAGCAGGCTGCGTCGACTTCCGCGAAAACGCTGGTCGGCGCTGCGCTCGCGCACCGCTTCGCTAAAATCGCGATAACCCTCGGTGGAGTAGCGATAGCCGGCAAAGCGCAGATTTGTGCGAGTCTCGAACGTCTTGCCATATTTCACCGCATAGCTCATGCCCTGAACGTTGCGACGGCTGTCATGGGGATCGATATCGGCGGTGGAGCGCGTGACGTCGAACGACAGCGCGCCAATCGATCCAATATTTTTACCAATGCCAAGCGTGCCGGCCTGATAGAAGTCATTGCCCATCAACCCGCCGTACAGCGTCGAGTCCCATCCGACACCGGTCGCCAGGGTCCCTTGCCAAAGCAATGCATCATCCACGGAAAAAGACGGTGCGTTATAGCGACCCAAACTGGTGCTGTAGCGCCAGACACCTTCGCGCAGCAGGTTGTTGAGGGTTGCATAGGGTTGGGTGAAGCGCCGCACCTGGCCATCGGCCTCGGTCAGAATGATTTCCAGCTCCCCGCTGCCACCGGCGGTGGTGAGGTCGTTGATCTCGTAGGGGCCGGCACTGACATAGGTGGAATAGATCGGGTAACCGTTCTGGCGTATTTCGAGCCTGGCCCGGGTCTGCGCAACACCTCGAACGATCGGCGCATAGTTTTGCAGTGAGTCGGGCAACATGCTCATGTCCGACGCAATCTGCACGCCTTTGATGGGAACGCTCCTGAAGACATCGCCCGGGGTGTAGGTTTCGCCCAGGGTCAGCTGCGAATGGGTGCCGGGGAGGTCGCGTTGAAGATAGGTATAGGCGCGCGACCATGTGCGCTCGCCTTGGGCGTCGCTGCGAAAGGCGTTATTGCTGCGCAAGCGCCAGGCGCCCAGATTCAAGCCGCTGTTCAAGTACAGGTCCTGGCTGCTGTTATGGCCGGTCTGATGGCTGCGACCTTGTTGAGCGGAGACTTGATAGTTCACGAACGCCGAATTGATGCCGTAGTCCCACAACTGCGGATCGACATAACCGGCCACATCGCGACGCATGGCAATCTGCGGGATGGAAATCGACAGCGATAACTGAGCACCGTCCAATTGCGTCAGCGCTCCGGGAATCAGACGCTGCAGGTCGACGCAAGTGCCCAGCGTGGCCTCAGGCTCAGCCAGGCTGTCGAGCTTCACGCCGATATCGTTGAGCAGTTGCCGCGACAAACAAGGAACAAGCCCATCGCCTTGGGCATTGGCGGTGAACTCGATTTCCCGGCGGTCGAAGAAGCTTCGATTGACGTCGATACTCACCAGGTAACGCCCCGGCGCCAGATCCTGGCTGCTGGAGAGTGCGTTCAAGGCCAGCGCGCCGGCATCGCTGGCATGGTTGTCCAGTTGACGCATAAAGGTTGATTGAAACTCCACCTGTGTAGAGGCCAGGGTCGGCTTGGTTTCCAGCAATACAAGGCTGCCGCCGGTCAATACAGCAAAATGAAACAGGCGCTGCGCGGGAGTCGAGCTCCAGTGCGGGAAGAAAGGCATGGTGAGAGTCCGCGCAATGTTAAAGATCAAGGCTGACGGGCACGGTCATGGGGGTCGTAAAACCGCCGTAGTCGGTGATCACGGAAAAGTTCACCTGCATCCCCGGGCTCGGCTTCAAACCGTCCAGCTCATAGGTCTGGGAGTCCAGAGGGAGTGCCATGGGGGTGTCTTTCAGATTGACTTTTTGCCCGTTCGCGCTGAGTTCAATGCGCACGAAAGACATGTGAAAGGGCGTGGGATTGGTCACCACCAGACGGCTTTTGCCGTCGACTTTTTTTACTGACCAACTCAAGTCTTTCAAGGTGTCCAACGCATTACTTTTGAGTTCGACGGGGCGGTAGAACAACTTGATCCGCGTGCGCAACGCGATATTCAACTGATTAGCTTCATGGGCCTCCCGTTGCGGTATTTCCTGGACGTTGAAATAAAACAGCGACTCGCGGTCTTTGGGCAGCGTATTGGGCAAGCCGTTGATCTGCACCTGTTGTTCTTTACCGGCATTCAAGCGAAACAGCGGCGGTGAGGCGATAAATGGCACGGCGGTGGTTTGATCGTCGGCAGCCGTATTGACCCAGGTCTGCACGGCGAAGGGTTTGTCGCTGGGGTTGGAAATCGTTAACGAAACATTGCGTTTATCACTGTCGAACACTACTCGCGTGCTACTGACGGTTAACGCCCCATAACTGTTTGGAAGCCATATGAGGAGGGCGCCGAACAGTGTCCAGGACAGTGCGCCGCACTTGACCTGGGCAGCGCGATTAATGAAGCCAAACATAGTTAAAGAATCCCTGTATCGAAGAGTTACTCCCGAACAACGGGCTGTGAGGCCCGTTGTTCGACGACTGGAGAACGTAATCAGTTGATGCTGAGCGTGAACTCGACATCGGCATCGGCGGGGCCAGCGTTCACGGTCGCAGCGGTGGTGATGTACATGGCGGTGAAGTCCATGAGCGTCGGCCGGGTTTCGTCCAGCTTGTAAATAGTGGAGGTGTCACCATTTTTGATGAAGCTACCGGTCACATCCTTGATCGCCACGGCAATTCCGGTTGCAGGGCTTCCGGTTGGTTTGAGCCCGTAATGATCCCCGCCACCGCCGTACACCGAGTTGAAGGTCACGGTCGCGTCGAGTTTGGCAGGGTCCAGTACGCAGCTAGTGCCCGGTGTTACCCGCATTTGAAAGGCCCGTTCACCGGCGACAGTATTGATGCCCTTGAAAGCGCTCGAGTCGACCCAGCCCAGGGAAACCAGATTGCCCACGCTGCCGTTTTCCGGGTTGACGATTTCGATGGCGCAGGTGGCGCTGTTGATCTTGCCGGTGAAGTTGATCCGGCCATCGGCGGCGAACGCCGAAGTCGCCGCCATACTCAGGGCCAGACCAAGCGGTAGTGCGAGTAAAGATGTCTTCATGTAACAAGTCCTTTAGTTGATTGAGACCGGCGTTTATTGAACGAGACAGTGCCGGAAGTGCTCAAGGTCGATGCGAGCAGGGAAAGAGTGTTGTGTTGTCTCGGCGGCCGGATTTTAGAGAGGGGGACGGGGTGGGGATATGAGAGAACTCTCAGTGTTGGAAAGGCAGTGTTTGCAGATATTTATCTATTCCCGGGAAATAAAAAAGCCCCACTTCGAAAAGTGGAGCCTTTCATTATCCGCGTGGATCAGGACGTATGTTTTCAGTCGATATTTCGAATGAAGTCTATTTTGTCGGTTACGGGGGCCAGCCTTACGCTTCCGTTGATTTCCACTCGTTGATTCCTTTGCTTTTTAGCAAGATGATTAAAATTCCAGTTGCTACTATGCAGACGAGAAGGGCCGGGAATTGGATCAGCCAGTAAAGGCTTTGGAGTCATGGTGGACGATGCAGGTGCAGGTGCAGGTGCAGGTGCAGGTGGAGGTGGAGGTACGAAAGTTGCGGAGGTATTTACACTCGTTCCCGCATGCCCCCTCGGTCCACGAGCCCCATCAGCCCCATCAGCCCCATCAGCCCCAGCAGGTCCAGCAGGTCCTATGGGCCCTTCAGGTCCCATAGGACCTGCTGGACTTTGAGATTTGCTACCGCCTTTCAAGAGGACATTGCTGTCAAAGTCATTGGCGCCTTGCAACTTGCCACGCGGAAGATGATTCAACTTACGCATCAGTGGGCTGGAGTTAGTGGCTGCTTTCGCTGCTTTCATTGAAGCGGAGACAACGGCAAATCCTCCAAACGCAACATCCAGGCCACCAGAGATCAAGGAACTCATCGCGTGTCTCTCGCGGTCTGTCAATTTGGTTGCGGTAGTCGCCTTGACGCCTTCATAGATGCCATAGACACCGCCACCCACACCAATCCCTGTAAAAACGACGGTGCTCGCAATGGCCGCCGCGCCAACCGGTGGCATGATCACCACCGCCGCGACGGTAAGCGCTATACCAATGGCCGACAGGATTGCGCCCCCAATACCCATCCAGTTAACCCCCCGATTGGCATGCCCCGTCGGGTCGATAAAGTTGATCGGATCGCCCGCGCAGTACACGTAAGGGTTGATCCCGCCGGCACCGAACGGGCTGAACGAGTCCGGGCTGTGAAAGCGCATCAGCGTCGGGTTATACGCCCGGTAACCTCGGCCCAGTAGATACCAGCCGCTCAGCTCGTCCCGAACCTCGCCGTTGAAGCCGAGCAGGCATTGCAGGTCATCATCCGGGTTGCGTTCGCCATAGGCGCCATAAATCGCTTTGCGCAGTTCATTCTGGCCGCTTTCTGCCAGCACGCTGTTTTTGCCATCGGTCAACAGCAGCAGGGTTTGCTCGGGGTTGTCCTGTTGTTGCTGGCCCAAGGGCTGGTCATTGAGGTACAGGTAGTGGATTTTTTTGTCGCCTTGCTCGGTCCTGCTCAGGCGCTCGTCCTGATAAAAGCGCAGGGTTTCGGTTTGCGTGCCGCGGGTGACGCCCAGCAAATGGTTATGCGCGTCATAGCGGTACTGACTGACGGTTTTGCCATCGGCATCGGTGACGCGCAGTAACCGGCCCTGGCTGTCGTAGTGCAGAGTCTGGTCGTTTTCATCGTGCAGCAGGTTGCCATCTTCGTCGTAGTCGAGCACGCAGCTGGGCGGATAGGCGGGGTGGCTGTGGGTGACTTTAACCAATTGACACGGATCGCTCTGGGCGAAAGAGCTGATGGCTTCGTCGCGACTACTGTCCGCAAAGAGCGTGTACACCTCGGTGACATTGTCCAGCGCGTCGAAGGCGAACAGTTGCTCGCGGATGGCATTGCCGTAGCGGTCCTTGGGCAGGTTTGTACCTTCGCAGTTGTACTGCACCATCCGGCCGCGCTGATCGTAGTCGAAGGTTTCCAGCAGTTCGGTCTGGCCGGCCAGCTGCAGGTGGCGGCTTTGCAACTTGTTATCGGCACGGTAGGTCTGGGTGATGGTCTGATCCGGGTGACCACCGCTCAAGGTCATATGACGGGTGATTTCCCGACCCTGATCGTCGAAGGTCAGGTGGGTTTGCAGCTCCTGCCCGGTGCTTTTATTGCGGGTGGTAATCAGGCTTACCTGCCCCAGGTTGTCGTAGTCGAAGGTGGCGAGGATCTGGCCCTGAGTAGCACTCTTGACCCGGGCCTTTTCGTCATAGGTATAGGTGCAGACCAAACCGTTGGTATCCAGGCGGGTCAGCGGTCGCCCGTTCAAGGTGTGGGTGTAACTGGTCTCCCACTGTTTGCTCGAGCGCTTTTCCTTCCAGCGTTCATGGCGTAATTGACCGGTAGAACTGTAGTCAAACGTATGCTCGCCCTGGGTGTTTTGCGACAGGGTCAATTGCGCACTTTGATTGTCGTAGTTGAAGCTTGACTGTTCATCCGGCGCGATGCTGCCAACCGGAGTACCCACCAATCCGGGCTTGTATTCATAAGTGATGGACTTGTTGCTGGCGGTGATCATAGTGCTCACCTGAAGCTGACCACCTTGATACTGAAACTGCTGAATACGCGGGCCAACCTTCAATGTAGACCTGCGATCAAGGCCATCAAAAGTCTGGATGCCGACGCTGGCAGTGGTCCCGTTGGCGCTAACGTCCAGGCCGACAGGCAGTTCACCGCCGCTGTGGGAGGCATATGTGCGGTGGATTTCTGTGTAATCGGGCAGCGTCGTGGTCTGTACCCGGGAGAACAGGTCGTACTCAAAGCGAGTGGATTGGCCCATTTCGTCGATTTGTTCAACACAATTACCCAGGCCGTCATACAGGTATTGACGCTCGCTGAGGAGCTTGCCGTCTGCGTCCAGGGCCTCGATCTTGTCTTCCTTGCCGAACAGATTGAGTGTGGTTCTGCTTCTGCCGCTGAACTTCACCGGTGCCACGGTGCTTTCGGTCCAGGTGCGCAGGGTTTGTGTGGCCGGATCGTTTTCGGTGACCTGCACCACGCCATCAGGCCCGACGACTTTGTATTGCTCTCCCCAGGCGTCGTATTGAAAGGTGCTGGTCAGGGGGACATCTTTGTCGCCTTCCCAGTCGGTAGCAGTCTGGCTGGTCAATTGCCCAAGGTTGTTGTAGGTCGCACGGTAGGTCTCACGGAACGCCTGCGGGTCGCCGCCCAAGGCATCGGTGTCCTGGCGCTCTTCTTTCAACACCCGGTTCAACCCGTCCAGCCAGGTGATGGTCTCGACGCCCTTGACGTCCATGGCGCTTTGCTTCGCCTGCTGGCCCGTATCGTTGGTGAGCGCATAGGTATAGGTGCGACTGGCCACGTAGTCTGTACCCGGCGCCACGGTTTCCTGGGTCACCCGGCCCAGGCGGTCGTATTGGTAGACGATTTCAGCGGCGTTGCCATCGTTACTGAGCAACGTGGCGCCGTTGAGCAGCGAGTGTTCCTCGGTGATGACTTTGCGTACCGGTTTGTCTGGTGTGTCGTCATGACCGATCAAGGTACTGACTGTACGCATTGCCATCACACCGGCACGGGCATTACGGGTGATGGTGTAGGCGTACTCGGTGGTGGTCAGGGTATCGGCCTGGCCATGCAGGGTCTGCAGCATCTTGCTGATGAGCCCGTGTTGTTGAGGGTCTTCAGGGGCGCTGATGTACTCATGGACAATGCGCCGTAACTCCGTTTGCGTACGGCCATCGACCACCTGCGCCAAGGTCTCGTCGCTCAAGGCCAGCCAGGGGCCGCTGCCCGTGAGGCCCTGATATTCGGCGTAGCGATAGCGGGTGTGCAGGGTCGGTGCACGGCC
>NZ_JBWKVA010000034.1:0-53953 GCF_059421425.1 Pseudomonas sp. GW821-FHT02H09 | reverse complement strand
TTTGTTTACCAAGGAGTTTTCCGTTTCGACTGCGCCGGAAGTGGGGCGAATTATAGGCTTCCAGATTCTGCCGTCAACCTCTATTTTCACAATTCTGTCATATGAGTCAAAAAGACCCTGAAAAGCAAAAGGCCGGCACCTTTTTTCAAATAAGGGAGCCGGCCTTTTTACTCTTCTACTTATAAGCTAGGGAAAGCGAACTGCGAAGCTTCGTGACTGGCACGTTGCGGCCAGCGCTGGGTAATTGCCTTACGGCGGGTATAGAAGCGCACACCATCCGGGCCATAAGCATGCAGGTCACCGAACAACGATCGCTTCCAGCCGCCAAAGCTGTGGTACGCCACTGGAACCGGCAGCGGTACGTTGACGCCCACCATCCCCACTTCAATCTCGTCGCAGAACAACCGGGCCGCTTCACCGTCACGGGTAAAGATGCAGGTGCCGTTGCCGTACTCGTGATCGTTGATCAGTTGCATCGCCTCTTCAAGGCTGTTCACTCGCACGATGCACAGCACCGGGCCGAAGATCTCTTCTTTATAGATACGCATCTCTGGAGTGACGCGATCGAACAGGCAGCCGCCGAGGAAGAAGCCCTCTTCGTGGCCCGTTACGCTCAGACCACGACCATCGACCACCAACTCAGCGCCGGAAGAAACCCCGTCTTCTATATAGCCACTGACTTTGTCGCGATGCTGACCGGTCACCAGTGGGCCCATGTCCAGACCACAAGAAGTGCCGGCACCGATTTTCAGCGCCTTGATTTGCGGCACCAACTTGGCGACCAATGCATCCGCCACCTGATCGCCGACACACACGGCCACCGAGATCGCCATGCAACGCTCACCGCAAGAACCATAGGCCGCGCCCATCAAGGCACTGACTGCGTTGTCCAGGTCTGCATCCGGCATCAGCACCGCATGGTTCTTCGCCCCGCCCAATGCTTGCACACGTTTGCCGCGCTTGGTGGCTTCGGCATAGATGTATTCAGCAATCGGAGTCGATCCGACAAAGCTAAGCGCTTTAACCTCTGGCGCTTCGATCAACGCATCCACCGCACCTTTGTCGCCGTGCACCACGCTCAACACACCTTTCGGCAAACCGGCTTCTTGCAGCAGCTGGGCGATCAGCAGCGTTGAACTCGGATCACGCTCGGAAGGCTTGAGGATGAAGCAGTTTCCGCACACGATCGCCAATGGATACATCCACAGCGGAACCATGGCCGGGAAGTTGAACGGCGTAATGCCGGCAACCACGCCCAACGGCTGGAAGTCGGACCAGGCATCGATGTTCGGGCCGACGTTACGGCTGTACTCGCCCTTGAGGATTTCCGGAGCCGAGCAGGCGTATTCGACGTTCTCGATACCGCGCTTCAGTTCGCCAGCGGCGTCTTCCAGGGTCTTGCCGTGCTCTTCGCTGATCAACTGAGCGATACGCGCTTCGTTCTGCTCGAGCAGTTGTTTGAAGCGGAACATCACCTGAGCACGCTTGGCCGGCGGTGTGTTGCGCCATGCAGGAAAAGCAGCCTTGGCCGTGTCGATGGCTTTTTGCACTGTTTCGCGACTTGCCAGAGGAACCTTGTGAATCGGCTGGCCGGTGGACGGGTTGAACACATCAGCGCTGCGACCGTTGTCGGTCACCAGTTCGCCGTTGATCAAATGCTGGATAAGACTCATGCGGGGCTCCTGAAAAGTTGTCCACAGGCGCCCGACATGGGGCACCTGCTAAATAAACATGGCTTTTTGCAGGAGCACGGCTTGCCGGCAATGGCGTCCTTGAGGCCCATCGCGAGCAAGCTCGGCTCCTACAGGCTGGATCAGTCGACTTTGTTCAGCACTTCGCCGACCGCGTCGAACAGGCGATCAAGATCCTGCGGCTTGCTGTTGAAGGTTGGGCCGAACTGTAAGGTGTCGCCGCCGAAGCGCACGTAGAAACCAGCTTTCCATAGCGCCATACCGGCTTCGAACGGACGCACGATCGCGTCGCCGTCTCGCGGGGCGATCTGAATCGCGCCGGCCAGGCCATAGTTACGAATGTCGATGACGTTTTTCGAACCCTTCAAACCGTGCAACGCATTCTCGAAATGCGGCGCGACTTCAGCCACGCTCTGCACCAGGTTTTCCTTGTGCAGCAGATCCAGTGCAGCCAAACCAGCCGCGCAAGCCACCGGGTGCGCCGAGTAGGTGTAGCCGTGGGGGAATTCCACCGCGTATTCCGGCGTCGGTTGATTCATGAAGGTCTGATAAATCTCGGAACTGGCAATCACCGCGCCCATAGGGATTGCGCCGTTGGTGACTTGCTTGGCGATGCACATCAGGTCCGGGGTCACGCCAAAGCTGTCAGCACCGAACATCGAGCCGGTACGACCAAAGCCAGTAATCACTTCGTCGAAGACCAGCAGGATGTTGTGTTGATCACAGATTTCGCGCAGGCGCTTGAGGTAACCCTGAGGCGGAACCAGCACACCAGCGGAACCGGCCAGCGGCTCGACGAACACGGCGGCGATGTTCGAGGCATCGTGCAACTCGATCAGCTTGAGCAGCTCATCGGCCAGGGCAATACCGCCCTGCTCCGGCATTCCACGGGAATAGGCATTGCTCGCCAGCAAGGTGTGCGGCAGATGGTCGACATCCATCATTGCCTGACCGAACATTTTGCGGTTGCCGTTGACGCCGCCCAGACTGGTGCCGGCGATGTTCACGCCGTGGTAGCCACGGGCACGACCGATCATTTTGGTCTTGGTCGCCTGACCTTTCAGACGCCAGTAGGCACGCACCATCTTCACCGCGGTGTCAGCACACTCGGAGCCGGAATCGGTGAAGAACACGTGATTCAGGTTACCTGGGGTCAGCTCGGTGATTTTCTCTGCCAGCTGGAAAGACAGTGGGTGACCGTACTGAAAGCCCGGCGAGTAATCGAGGGTGCCCAACTGCTTTGCAACAGCTTCCTGGATTTCCTTGCGGGTATGCCCCGCACCACAGGTCCACAGACCGGACAACGAGTCATAGACCTTGCGACCCTTGTCGTCGATCAGGTAGCTACCTTCTGCGGCAACAATCAGTCGCGGGTCGCGCTGGAAGTTGCGGTTGGCGGTGTAAGGCATCCAGTGAGCATCGAGCTTGAGTTGGCTGGCCAGGGAGACCGGAGCGTTTTCAGGCAAGTTCATGAGCAAAACCTCGCAGGGCAATAAGCGGCGTAGGGATCAAAAGCGTTCTTGCAGCTAAATTGCCACGGGGATAAAGTCGGTGAAATCCAACTTTTCTAACGTTCAGTCAGGCCAGCACTAAACTATGAGCAGTCGTCGCCCCGATCCGCTGGCGCAAGTCAGTGACTTTGATATCCGTCTGCTGCGCATATTTCGCAGCGTGGTCGAATGCGGCGGCTTCTCCGCAGCGGAAACCGTGCTGGGGATCGGCCGCTCAGCCATCAGCCAGCAGATGAGCGACCTTGAACAACGCCTCGGCCTGCGTCTGTGCCAACGCGGTCGCGCAGGGTTTTCTCTGACCGAGGAAGGACGCGAGGTCTATCAGTCGGCCTTGCAACTACTCAGTGCGCTGGAAAGCTTTCGCACCGAGGTCAACGGCCTGCACCAACATCTGCGCGGTGAGCTGACCATCGGCCTGACCGACAACCTGGTCACCCTCCCCCACATGCGCATCACCCATGCTTTGGCGCAGTTGAAGGAGCGGGGCCCGGAGGTGCAAATTCAAATCCGCATGATCGCCCCCAACGAAGTGGAGCAAGGTGTACTCGACGGCCGTTTACATGTCGGTGTGGTGCCTCAGGCCAGCGCACTCTCGGGCCTGGAATACCAGCCGCTGTACAGCGAGCGTTCGCTGCTCTACTGCGCGGTCGGGCATCCGCTGTTTTATGTCGATGACAAACAACTGGATGACCAGCGGCTCAACAGTCAGGACGCCATCGCACCGACCTTCCGTTTGCCGTCCGAGATCCAGGCGCATTATCAGGCACTCAATTGCACCGCCAGCGCGTCGGATCGGGAAGGCATGGCGTTTCTGATTTTGACCGGACGCTATATCGGCTACCTGCCGGACCATTACGCCAGCCTCTGGGTGCAGCAAGGCCGACTGCGCGCTTTGAAACCCAAGGCGCGCTTCTATGACCTGAGCCTGGCTTCGGTCACCCGCAAGGGACGTCGCCCTCATTTGGTGTTGGAAAGTTTCTTGGAAAGCCTGGCGGCCACGCGGTAAAACCGAACGGCTTCGAGGCTTTTATGGTGACAAGGCTTGTCTGATTCTTGTGGGTGCGCTATCAACGCATTGGTTGCACCCACAGAACTGCTCGGAAACGTCCATGACCCTTGAAGTCCCAGCCCACACCGGCAAACCTGCCAGCCGAATTCGCCAAAAAAACGAAGACGCAATCATCAAGGCCGCCGAAGACGAGTTCGCTCGTCACGGGTTCAAAGGCACCAGCATGAACACCATTGCGCAGAATGCCGGACTGCCCAAGGCTAACCTGCATTACTACTTCACCAACAAGCTCGGGCTCTATGTGGCGGTGCTGAGCAACATCATCGAGTTGTGGGACAGCACCTTCAACACATTAACCGCCGAAGACGATCCGGCCGAAGCGCTGACGCGCTACATCCGCGCCAAGATGGAGTTTTCCCGCCGCCAACCGCAAGCCTCACGGATCTTCGCCATGGAGATCATCAGCGGCGGGGAATGCCTGAGCGAGCATTTCAGCCAGGACTATCGCGTCTGGTTCCAGGGCCGTGCAGGTGTATTTCAGGCCTGGATCGACGCTGGCAAGATGGACCCGGTCGACCCGGTAAACCTGATCTTTCTGTTGTGGGGCAGCACCCAGCATTACGCCGACTTCGCCACACAGATTTGTCGCGTGACAGGCCGCACCAAGCTGACCAGGCAGGACATGGAAGACGCTGGTAACAACCTGATCCGTATCATTCTCAAGGGCTGCGGCCTCAAGCCAACCCTTTAAAAGATCCTCGCACATGCCTTTTACCCTCGCCGGCCTTTGCGAATACCGCGAAGAAATTCGCAAAAGCCGCTTCATCGCCCTCGCTGCGCCGATCAGCAGCGCCGTTGATGCTCAGACGTTCATCGAGCAGCACAGCGACTTGAATGCCTCGCACAATTGCTGGGCCTGGAAGCTCGCCGATCAATACCGCAGCAGCGACGATGGCGAACCGGGCGGCACTGCCGGACGGCCGATTCTGGCGGCCATCGAAGCGCAGGATTGTGATCAAGTAGCGGTAGTGGTGATTCGCTGGTACGGCGGCATCCAGTTAGGTACCGGCGGACTCGCTCGGGCCTATGGCGGCAGTGCCAACAAGTGCTTGCAAACCGCTGAACGAATTGCGCTGATCAGCCGGGTGCCGTTGCGTTGCGCCTGCGGCTTCGGCGAATTGGCGCTGGTCAAACTGCGGGTGGCCGAACTCGGGGGCCTGATGCTGGAAGAAACCTTCACCGCCAATGGCGTGGAGTTGCACCTGGCCGTAGGTGAATCACAGATCCAGACCCTGCAAACGCAACTGGCCGATCTGAGTCGCGGACGCATTCTGTTGCAGCGGTAAAAGGCTGCGATCTTTTGGGGCAAGACTTAATCCAAGTGTTTCCATGACTTGCCCACATCTGCTGTGCACCCGACTGTGGATAACCTGAGCACATTCCCCGCAACCCCTTTTGCAACGTGGCTTTGCGGCCATTGTTCACTTTTCGTCCAATCGCCCTTCTTCGGGATTAATCCCACCGAAAAACAATCAGTTAGAGCGGTTTATCGCCTTTAGAAGAAAGCCTTTCAGTGCTTATGCCTGGGCTTTTGGCTTGCGCACAAATACTGTGGAGCAATCTGTGGATAACCCGTGCAAGGCTGGCTCAGTCGCATAGGCAGCAACGCTCTCCGTCGGCTGCTCATTTTTTAACCAGTTCGATACGGGCGAAACCGGGGCCTTATCGACAGGCTTGCCCTGAAGTGGTGCCGGAGCAGGGATCAGTATATTGCGCGAGAGGCTGCGGAGCAGGCAGAACAACGACGACACCGGGTTTTCCTGACTCAATGGCCAGGAAATTGCTTTATCCACAGGCACAACTTCAATTGTCCCGAGCCTGTCATGCCAAATCCCGTGCCGATCCCTGATCAAACACCGCGTCTGCAATTGCGCAGAATCAGCAAACGCTATCCCGGCTGCCTGGCCAATGACGGTATCGACCTGAGTATTCAACCCGGTGAGATCCACGCCCTGCTCGGTGAAAACGGCGCCGGGAAAAGCACCCTGATGAAAATTATCTACGGCGTGACCCATGCCGACTCGGGCGAGATGATCTGGCAAGGACAACACTTGACCATGCGCAACCCGGCCCAGGCGCGCAGTCTGGGGATTGGCATGGTGTTCCAGCATTTCTCGCTGTTTGAAACCCTGAGCGTGGCGCAGAACATTGCCCTGGCCATGGGCGCTGCGGCAGGCACACCCACGCAACTGGAGCCGCGCATTCGTGAAGTCTCGCAACGTTATGGCATGGCGCTGGAGCCTGAACGGCTGGTGCACAGTTTGTCGATTGGCGAGCGTCAGCGGGTGGAGATCATTCGTTGCCTGATGCAGGACATTCGCCTGCTGATTCTCGATGAGCCGACCTCGGTCCTGACTCCGCAAGAGGCGGACGAGTTGTTCGTCACCCTGCGTCGATTGGCCGTCGAGGGCTGCAGCATTCTGTTTATCAGCCACAAGCTCGGCGAGGTTCGGGCGCTGTGTCATAAGGCCACGGTGCTGCGCGGTGGTCGAGTGGCCGGACATTGCGTTCCAGCCGAGTGCACGGATCAGCAACTGGCTCGTTTGATGGTGGGTGATGCGGCGGGGTTGATCACTGATTATCCGAAGGTCGGCGGCCGCGAAACTTTCTTGCAGATACAAAAGCTGTCCTGGCATAACCCGGATCCGTTCGGCTGCTCACTGAGGGATATCCACCTTGAAGTGCGCAGCGGCGAAATCGTTGGGATCGCCGGTGTCGCCGGGAATGGTCAGGACGAATTGCTGGCCCTGCTCAGCGGCGAAGAATGCCTTGCACGTAATGACGCCGCGACCATCAGTTTCACCGGGCAACCGGTCGCTCATTTACGCCCCGATGCAAGACGCCGCCTCGGCCTGGCATGTGTGCCGGCAGAACGCCTCGGCCACGGGGCAGTGCCGCAATTGAGTCTGGCAGACAACGCCTTGCTGACCGCTTTTCAGCAAGGGCTGGTCAGCAATGGCCTGATTCAGCGTGGCAAAGTCCAGGCATTGACCGAAGAGATCATCCGCCGCTTCGGGGTCAAGACACCGAATACTGAAACCTGTGCTCGCAGCCTGTCCGGCGGCAATTTGCAGAAATTCATTCTCGGCCGGGAAATCCTTCAACAACCGAAACTGCTGATCGCGGCGCACCCGACCTGGGGCGTGGATGTGGGTGCCGCGGCGGTGATCCATCGCGCGTTGATTGCCCTGCGCGATGCGGGTGCCGCGATCCTGGTGATCAGCGAAGACCTCGACGAATTGTTCCAGATCAGCGATCGACTGGCGGCGCTATGCAGCGGTCGACTGTCGACGCTCAAACCGACCGCGCAAACCAGCCTGATCGCAGTCGGTGGCTGGATGGCGGGGCAGTTCGACACGTATCACCAATCCACGCCTTTGCCGGTTTAACGGAGTTTCACATGCTGCTTTCTCTCGAACCCCGTGGCCAGCAATCGCGCCTGATGCTGTGGTGCTCGCCGCTACTTGCCGCAACGTTGACCCTGGCTTGTGGCTCGCTGCTGTTTATTGCCCTCGGTCACGACCCTTTGATGACCTTGCACACCTTGTTGATTGCGCCGATCAGTGACCTGTATGGCGTCTCTGAGCTGTTGGTCAAAGCCTTGCCGATTCTGCTGTGTGCGTTGGGTCTGGCGGTGGCGTATCAAGCGCGGATCTGGAACATCGGCGCGGAAGGTCAGTTGCTGCTCGGCGCTCTGGCCGGCAGTGCACTGGCAGTGAATATCATCAATGTGCAAAGTCGCTGGGCGCTGGTGTCAATCCTGATGATCGGCACGCTGGCCGGTGCTGCCTGGGCCGGGTTGACGGCATGGCTGCGCACGCGGTTCAACGCCAATGAAATCCTCACCAGCATCATGCTCAATTACATCGCCCTGAACCTGCTGCTGTTCTGCGTCCACGGGCCGCTGAAGGACCCGGCCGGCTTCAACTTCCCGGAATCGGCAATGTTCGGCGAGGCCAGCCGTTTACCACTATTGCTGGAGGACGGCCGAGTGCATGCCGGGGTGTATTTCGCCCTGCTGGCGCTGGTTGCCGTTTGGGTGCTGCTGCACAAGAGTTTTGTCGGTTTTCAAATCAAGGTGCTCGGCCTGGACAAGCGCGCCGCAGGTTTCGTTGGTTTTCGCGAGAAGCGGCTGATCTGGCTCGCGCTGTTGATCAGCGGTGGATTGGCGGGGCTGGCTGGCGTTTGCGAAGTCACCGGGCCGATCGGACAACTGGTGCCGCAGGTATCGCCCGGTTATGGCTACGCGGCGATCACTGTGGCATTTCTTGGCCGGCTGAATCCCATCGGCATTTTGTTTTCCAGCCTGCTGATGGCGCTGCTGTACATCGGCGGCGAGAGCGCGCAGATGAGCCTTAACCTGCCGCAGGCGATCACCCAATTGTTCCAGGGCATGATGCTGTTTTTTCTGCTCGCCAGTGATGTGCTGATTCTCTACCGCCCGCGCCTTAACCTGCGCTGGGCACGGCGCTCCTCGACCACCTCTGAACGCGTTGGAGCCCTGTGATGGATATCGATCTGCTGAGTAATATTTTCTACGCCATGGTCCGCTGCGGCACGCCGCTGCTGTTGGTGGCCTTGGGTGAACTGATCTGCGAAAAAAGCGGCGTCCTCAACCTCGGTCAGGAAGGCATGATGCTGTTCGGCGCGGTGATCGGTTTTATCGTCGCCTTGAGCACCGGTAACCTCTGGCTCGGCGTGTTGCTGGCGGTGCTCGCCGGTATGTTGCTGTCGACGCTGTTTGCCTTGGTGGCGCTGGTGTTCAACGCCAATCAGGTGGCGACCGGGCTGGCGCTGACTATCTTTGGCGTCGGCCTTTCGAGCTTTGTCGGTGCGGCCTGGGTTGGCAAGCCGCTGGCGGGTTTCGAGCCAGTGGCGATTCCTTTTCTGAGTGAGATCCCGCTGATCGGGCGGATGCTGTTTGCTCAGGATCTGTTGGTCTATCTGTCATTCGCGCTGTTTGCGCTGGTGGCTTGGGCGATTCTGAAAAGCCGTGTAGGCCTGATCGTTCAGGCCGTCGGGGAAAATCCGGACGCTGCCAGCGCCATGGGATTGCCGGTGCTTGGTGTGCGCACACTGGCGGTGCTGTTCGGTGGTGCCATGGCCGGGTTGGCCGGTGCCTATCTGTCACTGGCCTATACACCGATGTGGGCGGAGAACATGAGCGCCGGCCGTGGCTGGATTGCCCTGGCGCTAGTGGTGTTTGCCAGTTGGCGCGTATGGCGTTTGCTGCTGGGCGCTTACCTGTTCGGGCTCGCCAGCATCTTGCACCTGGTTGCCCAAGGCTTGGGGCTGGCGATCCCTTCGAACCTGCTGGCGATGCTGCCCTATGCCGCGACCATTCTGGTGTTGGTGCTGCTGTCGCGGAACGCGCTGCGAACACGCTTGTACGCACCGGTTTCGTTAGGGCAGCCGTGGCAGGCGGGGCATTAGGTTCTGCCTGGAACAGCAGGCTCTTCGTAGCAGCTGGCGAAGCCTGCGTTCGGCCGCGAAGCGGTCGTAATCCTGACGACTCGAATTTCGTCCAGAATCGCGTTATGGCCTTTACGACTACTTCGTAGCCGAACGCAGGCTGCTACGGGGGCTTCGGTCATCTGCGAGATGCTTGACCGGCAACAACTGTGCAACGCCCCACGCCAGTTCGAAGAACAGGAAAACCGCCAGCAATGAGCTGGCGCCGTGGGCCAGGGCATAGATCTGCCACGTTGCGAACAAAAACCGTCCGGCTGCGTCATAGCGGCCGAACGCTTGCTGCGGATCACAAATCCGTAACACCGACCAGACGCAAACGATCGAGCCCAACAGATTGGCCATCAGCATGTGCATCGGTTCGAACGGCGGCAGTTCACCAGATAGATTGAATATCCGGGAAAGACTCAGCATCAACCCGTGTAGCGCCATAAAACTCCAGGGGGTGACGAAAGCGACGGTCACGAGCAAGTCGTACCAGCCGCTCGCACGAACCAGTTGACGGTATTGGCTTGCAGTCCACATTGAGGCGTCTCCATTTATTCAGGGAGCACGCAGGCTAAAGCCTGGAGTATGCTCCAGGGTCAAACCTCAAAGAGTCTTCAAGATGCGTATCGGTGAATTAGCCCAGGCCAGCGCCGTCAGCCGCGACACCCTGCGCTTTTACGAGCAACGGGGATTGATCGCCGCCCAACGCAGCGCCAACGGTTACCGCGACTATCCGGCCGAGATGGTGCAACTGGTGCTCTACATCAAGACCGCCCAACGCCTGGGCTTCAGCCTCGGCGAAATCGGTAGTAGTGTGGCCTCGCTGTGGCAGGCCAAAGACCCTGACAGCGCCGTGACCCGGTTGCTGCAAGACAAACTGAGCCTGATCGAAACCCGCATCGCCGAACTCGGTGAGCTACGCCAGGAGTTACAACTACGGCTCAGGCAGAGTTGCCCATTAAGACCGTGATCCTCTTTTCCAAAGGAACCCGTTTATGAACGCTGCAAAAAACGCATTAATCATCGGCGCCTCCCGTGGTTTGGGCCTCGGTCTGGTACAACGCTTGCTGGCCGACGGCTGGCAAGTCACCGCCACCGTGCGCAATCTGCAGAAAGCCGAGGCCTTGCAGGCATTGGGTAACGTCCGGATCGAGCAACTGGACATGGATGATCAGCAAGCCGTCATCGCCCTGAGCCAACGGCTGAAGGGCCAGGTGTTCGACTTGCTGTTCGTCAACGCCGGCGTCAAAGGACCGGATGATCAGACCCCAGGCAATGCAACCCTCGCCGAGGTTGGACAGTTGTTCTTCACCAACGCCGTGGCCCCGATCAATCTGGCTCAGCGCTTCATCGGCCAGATTCGCCCGGACAGCGGTGTGCTGGCGTTCATGAGTTCGGTACTCGGCAGCGTGACCATGCCCGATGCGCCGGAACTGGCGCTGTACAAGGCCAGCAAAGCCGCCTTGAACTCCATGACCAACAGCTTCGTCACTCAGTTGGGCGAGCAGAAAATGACTGTACTGTCGTTGCATCCGGGCTGGGTGAAAACCGATATGGGCGGTGAAGGTGCGGACATCGATGTCGAGACCAGCACCCGTGGGTTGATCGAGCAGGTGAATACTTACGCGGGTAAAGGCGGGCATCATTTTGTGAACTACAGAGGCGAGACAATTCCCTGGTAATTCATCGGTAGATCAGCGGCCCTATGTAGCCGACCAAATATGTGAGTAAACTCTGCACTTCGCCCTCCCCGGCGACCCTGGATCAGCAGACAGGGCAACACTGAGCTGGCGAACCTGAACCCATTTTTCAGAGGAGCCGGCCAATGCCTGCGACCCGTATCTGGTTAAAAACCCCCCTGGCCATTTTCACTGCCAACGCGCTCGATGCCCGTGGCGGCCTGGTGCTGCAAGACGGTTTGATCGTCGAAGTGCTCGGTATAGGGCAACAACCGACCACTGCCTGTGGACAAGTCTTCGATGCTCGCGAGCATGTGATCCTTCCCGGGCTGATCAACACCCATCACCACTTCTATCAAACCCTGACCCGCGCCTGGGCGCCGGTGGTCAATCAGCCGTTGTTCCCCTGGTTGAAAACCCTCTATCCGGTCTGGGCTCGCCTGACCCCGGAAAAGTTGGCGCTGGCGACAAAAGTCGCTTTGGCCGAGTTGCTGCTGTCTGGCTGTACAACGGCGGCCGATCACCATTACCTGTTTCCCGAAGGTCTGGAAAATGCCATTGATGTGCAAGTCCAGAGCGTTCGCGAACTGGGCATGCGCGCGATGCTTACCCGTGGCTCGATGAGCCTGGGTGAAGCCGACGGCGGGTTGCCGCCGCAACAGACTGTGCAGCAGGGTGAAGTGATTCTCGCCGATAGCCAGCGGCTGATTGCCGAGTACCACGAACGCGGCGACGGCGCGCAAATCCAGATTGCTCTGGCACCCTGCTCGCCATTTTCCGTCACGCCGCAAATCATGTCGGCCAGCGCGGAACTGGCCAATACACTCGACGTGCGTCTGCACACTCACCTTGCCGAAACCCTCGACGAAGAAGACTTCTGCCTGCAACGCTTCGGCCTGCGCACCGCGGATTATCTGGACAGCGTCGGCTGGCTCGGACCGCGCACCTGGCTGGCCCATGGCATTCATTTCAACCCTGATGAAATCGCCCGTCTGGGCGCGGCCGGTACCGGCATCTGCCATTGCCCTAGCTCCAATATGCGCCTGGCTTCAGGCATTTGCCCGACGCTGGACTTGATCGCAGCAGGTGCGCCGCTGGGTTTGGGTGTGGATGGCTCGGCCTCAAACGATGCATCGAACATGATCCTCGAGACCCGCCAGGCGTTGTACCTGCAACGCCTGCGCTACGGCGCGGAAAAGATCACCCCCGAGTTAGTGCTCGGCTGGGCCACACGCGGTTCGGCGCAACTGCTCGGGCGCACCGATATCGGTGAACTGGCGGTGGGCAGGCAGGCGGATCTGGCGTTGTTCAAACTCGATGAGCTGCGTTTCTCCGGCAGCCATGACCCGCTGTCGGCGCTATTGCTGTGCGGCGCGGACAGGGCGGATCGGGTGATGATTGGCGGTAAATGGCGGGTGATCGATGGGCAGGTTGAAGGGCTTGATTTGAAGGGGTTGATTGCCGACCACAGTCAGGCGGCCAGGCAGTTGATTAGCGGCGTTTGATCAATCTTATCGCGGGCAAGCCTCGCTCCTACGGGTACATGCGATCCGTAGGAGCAAGGCTTGCCCGCGATGCTTTCAAAGCCCTGGCGCACCAGTGGCAGGCATGAGCTTGCAGGGGTGCACTGCCTTGGTTCTTGCTGTGTTCATACACTCCCCTTCACCGGTCAGCCCGCTCCCACAGGAATGCGCCATCCGGCATTTTGTTGTCTTGTTGGTCAGCTATTTGCATTGAGCTGCTCAAGCCTTTGAGCCCAGCCAACCCTCACAACAAAATGGAGTTCGAATTCATGCATGCACGTCCGTTGAAGAAGCTGCTGTGCGCCGTTGCAGCGGCCATTGGCCTGAGCGCCAGCCTGGCTGCCAGTGCGACTGATCCGTTGAAAGTCGGCTTCGTCTATATCGGTCCGATTGGTGACCATGGCTGGACTTATCAGCATGAACAAGGCCGTAAGGCGTTAGTGGAAAAATTCGGCGATCAGGTCACCACCAACTTCGTCGAGAACGTGGCCGAAGGCGCGGATGCCGAGCGAGTGATCCGCAATATGGCCAAGGACAAGTACGACATGATTTTCACCACATCCTTCGGCTACATGAACCCGACACTGAAGGTCGCCAGACAATTTCCCAACGTGACCTTCGAACATGCCACCGGCTACAAGCAGGACAAGAACCTCGGCACCTACCTGGCGCGCACTTACGAGGGGCGGTATGTCGGCGGCTTCCTCGCGGCAAAAATGACCAAGAGCAAAAAAATCGGCTACGTCGCCTCCTTCCCGATTCCGGAGGTCATCCGCGACATCAACGCCATCCAACTGGCTCTGAACAAATACAACCCGGGCACCGAGATCAAAGTGGTGTGGGTCAACTCCTGGTTCGATCCGGGCAAAGAGGCTGACGCCGCCAACGCCCTGATCGATCAGGGCGTGGACGTCGTGTTCCAGCACACCGACAGCCCGGCACCGATTCAGGCGGCCGAACGTCGTGGCGTGTATGCGGTGGGCTATGCCTCGGACATGGCGCACTTCGGGCCCAAAGCGGTGCTGACCTCCATCGTCAACAACTGGGGGCCACACTATGTTCAGGCGACCCAAAGCGTGATCGACCATCGCTGGAAATCCCAGGACTATTGGGGCGGTTTGAAAGAAGGCACGGTTGAACTACCAATCAGTGATGTGGTGCCGGCCGAGGTGAAGGCTGAAGCCGAGCAGATCATCAGCCATATCAAGAGCGGTGAATTTCACCCCTTCACCGGGCCGATCAAGGATCAGGCCGGCGTAGAGAAACTGGCGGCAGGTGTGACTGCCAGCAATGCCGAGCTGGCGTCGATGAACTATTACGTCGAAGGCATGAAGGCGGATATGCCGAAGTAATCCCTCAAACCAAAGACACTTCCCCTGTGGGAGCAGCCGGTCGACGCTCGATTGCTCGCGATGAGTCCATAACATTCAGCATTTATGTTGACTGTCAGTCCGCTATCGCGAGCAATCGAGCGTCGACCGGCTGCTCCCACAATGGATCTTCGGTGCTCTTCAGGACCGCAACATGAACCAACTTCCGATCATAGACATCGGCCCGCTCTACAGCGATGAGCAAACCGCTTGGCAAGAGGTCGCCGACCAGATCGACCGCGCCTGCCGTGAATGGGGCTTCTTCTATATCAAGGGCCACCCGATCACCGCGACACGCATCGGCCAATTGCTCGATTGCGCCAAACAGTTCTTCGCCTTGCCGGTCGTTGAGAAGCTCAAGATCGATATCACCCAGACCCGCCACCATCGCGGCTATGGCGCCATCGCCACCGAGCAACTCGACCCGAACAAACCCAGAGACCTGAAAGAAACCTTCGACATGGGTTTGCACCTGCCGGCCGATCACCCGCAAGTGCTGGCGGAGAAACCCTTGCGCGGCCCCAATCGGCATCCCGACCTGCCGGGCTGGGAAAGCCTGATGGAACAGCACTACATCGATATGCAAGGCCTCGCCCAAACCTTGCTACGGGCCATGGCCCTGGCGCTGGGGATCGAGCGCGACTTCTTCGATCAGCGTTTCGTCGAGCCGGTCAGCGTGTTGCGGATGATTCACTACCCGCCACGTCACACCGCCAGTTGCGAAGCGCAACAGGGCGCAGGCGCCCACACCGATTACGGCTGCATCACTGTGCTCTATCAGGACGCCGCCGGTGGCTTGCAGGTACGCAACGTCCACGGCGAATGGATCGATGCCCCGCCGATCGAGGGTACTTTCGTGGTCAACCTCGGCGACATGATGGCGCGCTGGAGCAACGACCGTTATCTCTCGACGCCGCACCGGGTCATCAGCCCTTGGGGAGTTGATCGCTATTCCATGCCGTTCTTTGCCGAACCGCATCCTGATACGCGCATCGAATGCCTGCCCGGTTGCCAGGACAGTCAAAACCCGGCGAAATACCCGACCACCACCTGCGCCGAATTCCTGCTGTCGCGCTTTGCCGACACCTACGCTTATCGGCGAGAACGGAAAGCTGTGTGATG
The DNA here is from genome assembly GCF_059421425.1 of Pseudomonas sp. GW821-FHT02H09. Taxonomy (NCBI): domain Bacteria; kingdom Pseudomonadati; phylum Pseudomonadota; class Gammaproteobacteria; order Pseudomonadales; family Pseudomonadaceae; genus Pseudomonas; species Pseudomonas sp. GW821-FHT02H09. The sequence continues at coordinate 38,531 of NZ_JBWKVA010000034.1, read as the reverse complement.
AACCGATTGGTCAGGTTTTGCCATATATTTGAGCGTCGACCTGTAGAATGCCACCATTGCACCTGATGAGAATTCGATAATGTACGACTGGCTGAACGCCCTGCCCAAGGCAGAACTGCACCTGCACCTGGAGGGCTCGCTGGAGCCTGAGCTGCTGTTCGCCCTGGCCGAACGCAACAAGATCGCCCTGCCGTGGGACGACGTCGAAACCCTGCGCAAGGCTTACGCCTTCAACAACCTGCAAGAGTTTCTCGATCTCTATTACCAGGGTGCTGATGTACTGCGCACGTCTCAGGACTTCTATGACCTGACCTGGGCTTACCTGTTGCGCTGCAAGGCGCAGAACGTGATTCACACCGAACCGTTCTTCGACCCGCAAACCCACACCGACCGTGGTGTGCCGTTCGAAGTGGTGCTCAACGGTATCGCCAGCGCGCTGAAAGATGGCGAGCACCAGCTGGGCATCACCAGCGGGCTGATCCTCAGTTTCCTGCGTCATTTGAGCGAAGAAGAAGCCGAGAAAACCCTTGATCAGGCGTTGCCATTCCGCGATGCGTTTATCGCCGTCGGCCTCGACAGTTCAGAGATGGGCCACCCGCCGAGCAAGTTCCAGCGCGTGTTTGATCGTGCCCGCAACGAAGGCTTCCTGACCGTCGCCCATGCCGGTGAAGAAGGCCCGCCCGAGTACATCTGGGAAGCCATCGACCTGCTGAAAATTCAGCGTATCGACCATGGTGTGCGCGCCATCGAAGATGAACGTCTGATGCAGCGGATTATCGACGAGCAGATTCCGCTGACCGTCTGCCCATTGTCCAACACCAAGCTTTGCGTGTTCGACGACATGTCAAAGCACAACATCCTCGACATGCTTGAGCGTGGCGTCAAGGTCACGGTGAACTCGGATGATCCGGCGTATTTCGGCGGTTACGTCACCGAGAACTTCCACGCGCTGTACACCCATCTTGGTATGACACAGGACCAGGCAAAGCGCCTGGCCCAGAACAGTCTGGATGCGCGACTGGTCAAGCCGTAATACCTCTATTGCGGCCCCCCCCTGCTCCTACAAGGGCCATGTCGAACCACACACCATTGTGATCGACACCAAACCTGTAGGAGCGAGGCTTGCCCGCGATTGGGCCTCAAACGGACAACATTTGCCGCAACGCCACACAATCCTGCGCATGCCAATCCGTCAACTCCGGCCACGGATTATCCGGCAAGTTAACCAACACCGTCCGCGCTCCAGCCGCCCGACCGCAATCCAGGTCAAAGCGATAATCTCCGACCATCACCAACTCGCTCGGCGCCACATCCCAGGCTTGCGCCAGTTTCAGCAAACCACCCGGATGAGGTTTTGGCGGGGCTTCATCGCGGCCCAGCACATCCTCCACCGCGAAGCAGTCCGCCAGGCCGATTGCCTCCAGGGTCACGTGGGCCAGCTCACGGGCGTTGCGGGTCAGGATGCCGAGACGATAGCCGCGCCCCGCCAGTTCCCGCACCAACTCCACCGCGCCGGGCGCAGGCCGGGAGCCCAGCGCCAGATCCCGTTCGTGTTCGAGCAACCAGGCATGTTTGGCCGCGCACTCATCGGCAGGCAGCGCGGCGAGGTGGGTCAGAATGTCGCTTTGAGCGGGAATCGCCAGCGCCTCGCGGATCGCCACGAAGTCATGCACGGCAATTGTCAGCGTGCCGTCCATGTCGAACACCCAGTACCGTACCTCGGAGAGACTCATGCCCAATCCTTGCGGTGACGAATCAAGCCTTCCTGAGTGACCGACGCCACCAGTTGCCCGGCACGATTGAACACACTGCCCCGGGAAAAACCACGAGAATTTCCGGCCCATGGACTGTCCATCGCGTACAGCAGCCAATCATCGGCGCGCAGGTCGCCGTGGAACCACAGCGCATGGTCGAGGCTGGCGACTTGCATGTCCTTTTGCCAGACCGACTTGCCGTGGGGCAGCATGGCAGTGGTCAGCAAACCGAAGTCCGACGCATAAGCCAGCAGGTATTTGTGCAGCGCCGGCGAGTCGGCCAAGGTGCCGTCAGCCCGAAACCACACGTATTTGATCGGGTCGCCGGGTTGCGGGTTGTAGGGGTCTTTTTCCGTCACCGGGCGCACTTCGATCGGCTTGGGGCACAGCAGCTTTTCACGCATGTGTTCCGGAATCAGGTGCGCGCTCTGCTGGGTGATCTCCAGTTCCGACGGCAGATTTTCCGGGCCGACCACTTGCGGCATCTGCTGCTGGTGCTCGAAACCTTCTTCGTCGTACTGGAACGACGCGCTGCAGGTGAAGATCGGATTGCCCTTCTGGATCGCCGTGACACGACGGGTACTGAAACTGCCGCCATCGCGCACTCGATCAACCTGATAAACCACCGGCAAACCGGCATCGCCAGGGCGCAGAAAATAACCATGCATCGAATGCACATGGCGCGCTTCTTCTACGGTCTGGCTGGCCGCCGACAACGATTGGCCGAGTACCTGACCGCCGAACAACTGGCGGAAACCCAGATCCTGGCTACGACCGCGAAAAAGGTTTTCTTCGATCGGTTCCAGGGTCAACAGGTCGACCAGATCATCCAGTACATGGCTCATTCAGACTCTCCTCACAAAGAGCAATGCCGCGCAGTCTTGGCTGCAGCGGTCGATTCAGTTTTTGGCCCGAGCCAACTAGGGACACATTGTAAACGTCCGGGCAGGCTTATCCATGCAAGGTTTCCAACCATTGTTCACGGCTGATGCGGTACAGCACATGGTGGCGCAATGGATCATCGCTGCCGAGCTTCGGATGCTCGAAATCGGCCACCGGGTCGTGTTGCATGCCGATCGCCTGCATGACTTTCTGCGACAGCTGATTGGCAGCGGTGGTAAATGCCACGACTTCCTTCAGCGCCAACCGGTCAAAGCCGCAACGCAGAACGGTCCAGGCCGCTTCGCTGGCATACCCCAACCCCCAATGCTCGCGGGCCAGACGCCAGCTGATTTCGGTCGCCGGGGTAAACGGTGCATCGAACCCCACCACGCCGAGCCCGGTAAAACCGATAAACGCCCCGGTGTCCTTACGCTCCAGCGCCCACAGGCCGAAGCCATATTCGGCAAAATGGCCGCGTATTCGCCCGATCAATGCCGCGCTTTGCAGACGACTCAAGGGCGCCGGAAAATAACGCATGACCTGAGGATCGGCACACATGACCGCAAATTCCGGCAAATCCTCATCGCGCCACTGACGCAACAGCAGCCGCGCGCTCTCAAGTTCCAGTATCGGCTCCATCATGCCCCTCCGTTTCCATGCCGCAAGTCTACATCGCTGGTAGGATCCTTCATTTATTCCTACATGCCTTCCTAGATGAATCTGCCATGTCCCTGCCGCTGATCTACCACGAAGACTACAGCCCCGAATTTCCGGCGGAACATCGCTTCCCCATGGACAAGTTTCGCCTGCTGCGCGATCACCTGGTGGACAGCGGTCTGACCCGCGATCCCGAGCTGTTGCGCCCGCAACTGTGCCCGCCGGACATTCTCGCCCTGGCTCATGACCCTGGGTATATCGAACGCTATATGGGCGGCGAGTTGTCCCGCGAAGACCAGCGGCGCCTCGGCCTGCCCTGGAGCGAAGCACTGGCCCGACGCACCGTGCGTGCGGTCGGCGGCTCGCTGCTGGCCGCCGAGCAAGCGCTGGAACACGGGCTGGCCTGCCATCTGGCCGGCGGCACCCATCACGCCCATTACGATCATCCGGCGGGATTCTGTATTTTTAATGACCTGGCGGTAATCAGCCGCTATCTGCTGGAAAGCGGTCGGGTGGGGCGAGTATTAATTTTTGATTGCGACGTGCATCAAGGCGACGGGACTGCACGCATTCTGGAAGACACGCCGGACGCAGTAACCGTTTCCCTGCATTGCGAAAAGAATTTTCCGGCGCGTAAAGCCCAAAGCGATTGGGATATTGCGCTGCCGATGGGCATGGGCGATGCGGACTATCTCAACGTGGTCGACGATGCGTTAAGCTATCTACTGCCGCTCTACAAGCCGGACCTGGTGCTGTATGACGCCGGGGTAGATGTGCATAAAGATGACGCTCTGGGCTACCTCAAGCTGACCGACCAAGGCGTCGCCGCTCGTGATGAAAGCGTGATGCGTCACTGCCTGGGGCGGGACATCCCGGTGGTCGGGGTGATTGGCGGTGGTTACAGCAAGGACCGTAAAGCCTTGGCGCGACGCCATGGCATTCTTCATCACAGCGCGCAGCGAGTCTGGGAGTCATCAGGTTGTCACTGAGTTGTGGATGCTTTACCCACAATGCCTGTGGAACTGCCTGTGGATAACCTGAGTGAAAGGACCTACAGGCCACAGACTGTATAGCCTTCAGAGCACTGTGCGTTTTTTAATCAGCTAAAAGCTTCGCGGGCGTACCTCGATTGTGCTGATAGAATGCCCGGCTTATTCCGCCGAACCGCAGCTCAAACCATGACCCAATCCTCCGCCAACCTCCTGCGTCACGTCACCATCATCGGCGGCGGCCCTGCCGGTTTGATGGCGGCCGAAGTACTGAGCCAGGCTGGAATCAAGGTCGAGTTGTACGACGGCATGCCCTCCGTGGGTCGCAAGTTTCTGCTGGCCGGCGTCGGCGGTATGAACATCACGCATTCCGAAGCCTACCCGGCGTTTCTCTCGCGCTATGCCGAGCGGGCACCACAAATCGCCCCACTGCTGCGTGCATTCGGCGCCGAAGCGCTGTGCCAATGGATTCATGAATTGGGGATCGAAACTTTTGTCGGCAGTTCCGGCCGAGTGTTTCCAACCGACATGAAGGCCGCGCCCCTGCTGCGTGCCTGGCTTAAACGCCTGCGCGACACGGGCGTAGTTATCCACACCCGTCACCGCTGGCTCGGCTGGAATAACGACGCCAGCCTGAGAATCGACAGCCCGGAAGGTGAAAAAGCCCTGCAAACCGATGCCCTGCTGCTGGCCCTTGGCGGTGCCAGTTGGGCGCGCCTGGGTTCGGACGGCGCCTGGTTACCTCTGCTGGAACAGCGCGGCATCAGCCTTGCACCGCTGCAACCCAGCAATTGCGGTTTCGAGGTAACCGCCTGGAGTGCCCTGATGCGCAGCAAGTTCGCTGGCGCACCGCTGAAGAACATCGCTATTGGCCTGAATGATGACGTGCCGCGTCTGGGCGAATGCGTGATTACCGCCACTGGCATCGAGGGCAGTTTGATCTATGCCCTGTCTGCACCGATCCGCCAAGCCATCACTCAAAGCGGCTCGGCGACCATTCACCTGGACCTGTTGCCGGGAAAAACCCTCGACAAGATTCAAACAGCGCTGACCAAGCCTCGTGGTTCACGCTCGATGGCCAAACACCTGCACAGTCAACTCGGCATCGACGGCGTGAAAGCCGCCTTGCTGCGCGAACTAACGCCCGCTGAATGCTTCGCTGATCCGGTGCAGCTGGCCAAAGCAATAAAGGCCCTGCCCCTGACATTGGTGAAAACCCGCCCTCTGGACGAAGCCATCAGCAGCGCTGGTGGCGTGCCGTTCGAAGCGATGAATGAAAGCCTGATGCTCAAGCAACTGCCCGGAGTGTTTTGTGCCGGGGAGATGCTCGACTGGGAAGCGCCGACGGGCGGCTATCTGCTCACCGCCTGCTTTGCCAGTGGCCGAGCGGCGGGGTTGGGGATGCTGGAGTGGTTACAAGCGCACCGCTGAAAGCTTCTGTAGCAGCTGGCGAAGCCTGCGTTCGAGCGCGCAGCGGTCGTGAAATGCCTGACCGTGATTTTTTGATCGTTCCCACGCGTGGGAACGATCTCGGGTTCAGTCGGGCTTAAGGCTTACGCTTGCGCGGTCCGGTGTTGAACACCGGCACCTTACGCACAGGCTTGATCGCCGGTGCTTCAACCGCCACTTCACCGCTGTCCACCCACTTGCCCAGGTTACGCTTGCCGCCACCGGAGACTTTGGGCTTCTTCGGCTTTTTCGGTTTCTTGATAACCTGGCCGCTGGCATCGGTGTCCGGCACACGGTGCTCGGGTTCGAAGTCCTGCTCTTCATGACGAGTCAACGTCTGACGGGTCAACATTTCGATAGCCGACAGCAAATTCACTTCATCAGCGCAAACCAGCGAAATCGCCTCGCCGGTAGCACCCGCACGACCGGTACGGCCGATACGGTGGATGTAATCCTCAGCAACGATCGGCAGGTCGAAGTTCACCACCAGCGGCAAGTCTTCGATATCCAGACCACGGGCTGCCACGTCGGTGGCTACCAGAATCTGAATCTCGCTGGCCTTGAACCGGTCCAGCGCACGCTGGCGAGTAGCCTGGGGTTTGTCGCCATGAATACCGTCGGCATTCACGCCCAGGCCCTGGAGTTTTTCCACCAGTTGGTCGACGCCGTTGCGGGTCTTGGCGAACACCAGCACCTGCTTCCAGCGATTTTTGCGCAACAAGTGGCTGAACAGTTCCGGCTTGCGCTTCTTGTCCACCGTCACCACCCATTGCTTGACGGTGTTGGCGGCGACGTTGCGCGGGCTGACTTCGATGCTCAGCGGATCATTGAGCATTTGCCCGGCCAGCAGGCGGATCGCATCGGAGAAGGTCGCGGAGAACAACAGTGTCTGACGTTTCTTCGGTAAGGCTTTGTAAATGTCCCGCAGCTCTTCGGAAAATCCAAGGTCGAGCATACGGTCGGCTTCATCGAGGACCAGGGTTTGCAGCTGGTTGAACTTGAGCGCGTTCTGCCGATACAGGTCGAGCAAGCGGCCCGGGGTCGCTACCAACAGGTCAACACCCTTGCGCAGCTTCATCATCTGCGGGTTGATGCTGACACCGCCGTACACCGCATAGGTGCTCAACGGCAGGTGTTCGGCGTATTGGCGAACACTCTCGTGAACCTGTTCGGCAAGCTCGCGGGTCGGCACCAGAATCAGCGCGCGCACTGAGTTACTGCTGACCTTCGGCCCTTCCATGGCCAGCAACTGCAACAGCGGCACGGCAAAACCGGCGGTCTTGCCGGTGCCGGTCTGGGCCGCGGCCATCAAGTCGCGACCGGCCAGCACCGCAGGGATGGCTTGCACCTGAACCGGCGTCGGGGTCTGGTAACCGAGCGTCTCAAGGGCGCGCAGCAAGGGTTCGATCAGGCCAAGAGTGGCGAAAGTCATGGGGGGGTACCGTAGGGAAATGTCAGCGCATGTGTGCAATGCGCCGCAGTTTACCCTAAATCAAGCCGGTTTCTGCCTGCGCCACTGCGGCAAGCCAATCAACACTACAGCACTGATGATCACCGCCATCGCCAGGGACTCTGCGATGCCGATGCTTTCGCCGGCAAAGACGATCCCCAGCAGCACTGCCACCGCCGGGTTGACATAGGCGTAGCTGGTCGCAGCCGCCGGGCGGACGTTTTTCAGCAGGTACATATAGGCGTTGAAGGCGATGATCGAGCCGAAGCCAATCAAATAGGCCAAAGCAACCCAGCCCTCGACAGGCGGCAAGCTGTCCAGATGCTCACCGCTCAGCGCGCTGCCGATCAACAGCACCACGCCGCCCACCAACATTTCTGCAGCGCTGGCCATCGCCCCTTGTGGCAGCGGCAAGTGTTTGCTCCAGACCGAGCCGAAAGCCCAGGCCGCTGCCGCAGACACCAGCAACACCGCGCCCAACGGGCTCGACTGCAAGTTGGAACCGAGGTTGAGCATGGCAATGCCAACCAGTCCGAGCACGATCCCGGCCCACTCCAGACGGGTGTTGCGCGCGCCCCAGAAGTAGCCGCAAAGCAAGGTGAACAGCGGCACCGTCGCCACCGCCAACGCCGCGACCCCGGAGGCCACACCGATATGTTCGGCAACACTCACCGCGCCGTTACCCACACTCAGCAGCAAGATGCCGATCATCCCCGCCGCCCGCCATTGCGACCAGGTCGGCGCCGGTACTCCGCGCCAGCGCAGGAAGCCGTACATCAAGGTCCCGGCGATGATAAAACGAATCCCGCCGAGCATCAGCGGTGGCCAATATTGCACACCGATTCGAATCACCAGATAAGTCGATCCCCAAATCACATACAACGCGAAAAAGGCACCCACCAGCTGTAACGGAAAACGCCGTGGGCCAGGCACGGAAAGCTCGATGGCAGACATGGAACGCTCGAAGACTGGATAGGGGAGCGCTATTTTAGAAAGCTATCGGGCGGAATTTAAGTTACAAAACCTTTTTATAGCGCCCGTACACTTTTCAAAACATGGAGATCACAGCTATAAACCGTGCTTTCGAAAGTTATGCATTTCAGGAGCCGAATGATGGATAAATACGACCGCATGCTCCTCAGTGCACTCCTGGAAAACGGCCGGGCCTCGTATGCGGAACTGGCGCGCAAGGTCAACCTGTCCGCGCCGGCTGTGGCCGAGCGCGTGGCAAAACTGGAAACCAGTGGGGTGATTACCGGCTACCAGGCAAAGGTCGACATGACCAAGGTCGGCCTGCCGATCCAGTGCGTCATCGAACTACGACTGAGCCGCCACGGCAGCCAGAAATCCTACGATGAACTGATCAAAATCCCGCAACTGACCGAATGCCACCGAGTCACCGGCGACCCCTGCGTCATCATGCAGGCCGCCGTCGGCTCAATGCCGGAACTCGAAGAACTGATCAACCGCATCGCCCAGTTCGGGTTCAGCAAAACCTCGATCGTGCTCTCCAGCGCGATAGAAAAGCGTGTGCCGCTGGGGCAGTTGGAGAGTAATGGCAAGAATGGTGGGTGAATGCTCTACCGTCTGCCGCAAAGAGCATAGGTATCTACACATTTCTTGATGCTTGGCAGGGCGTAGCAGCTGTCGAGTAGAACGAGGCTGCGTCCGGCTGCGAAGCAGCCGTAAAACCCTGCACCTCGGTGTTTCAGATAAACCGCGCGCGCAGGTTTTACGAGGACTCCGCCCTCGGACGCTGCCTCGTTCTACTCGACAGCTGCTACGGGAGTTCTAACCTTTAGAGATATGTAGATACCTATGCCGTGAAGAGGCCGGCAGGATCAACGCTGAACTTTAAAACCCGCGATGGCGCTTGAGATGCTCATTGATCTTCGCCGCAGGGACTTTCTGCAAGCTGCACAGCAGATCATGAGACAACTCCCGCAAGCCATGTCGCTGACGAAGTTCCCGGGCCAGATGCGCGGTGAGGTTAGCGGCCATTTCGGCGTCGGCCATGGCTCGGTGAGCCTGGCCGGTGTGGGGCAGTTTGGCGAACGTGGTGAGGGTGCCGAGTTTGTGATTGGGTGCGGCCGGCATCAGGCGCCGGGCGAGTAACAGGGAGCAGGCAAAGTTCTGCAACCGTGTACGTTTGATTCGCCCCAGCTCGTAGTCCCAGAACTTCTGGTCGAACGCGGCATTGTGGGCCAACAGCGGTGTCGTGCCGACGAATTCGTTGACTTCGTTCATCACCTGTTCGGCAGACGGTGCAGTGCGCAGCATGGCATTGCTGATGCCGGTCAGGCTTTCGATGAAGGCCGGGACCCGCACGCCGGCGTTCATCAGGCTTTGGTAACGCTCGACGATGCGTCCTTGCTCAAGAATCACCACGGCAATTTCCGTAGCCCGGCAGGTGCTGCTCGGGGAGATCCCGGTGGTTTCAAAGTCGATGACCGCTATCCGTTCCAAACCTGTTCCAACTCCGTCAAAAAGTAATCAATCTCAGTTTTTAAGCAGCAACGCGCCTTCGATCGGCACGTAGCGGCTGGCGGCGCGTATCAATGAGTTGGCAGTCAAGCCAGGGACGCCGTAAGCGACGGCTTCAACACCGTGTTTATTGATGATGCGTTCAAGCAGCATGTCGAAATCACCATCACCGGACGCCAACACCACTTCGTCGACATGAGAGGCGGCGTCCATGATATCGATGGTGATGCCCACGTCCCAGTCGCCCTTGGCCGAGCCATCGCTGCGCTGGATGTAGGGTTTGAGTTTTACGGTGAAACCAATGTTGCGCAGGATCTGCTGGAACTGCTGTTGCTTGCTGTCGCCACGATCGATGGCGTAGGCGTAGGCCTCGACGATCTGCCCGCGCTGGCTGATATCAGCCCACAGGGCGGCGTAGTTGAAGTGGCAGCCGTAAGCCTGGCGCACGGTGTAGTAGAGGTTCTGGACATCGGCGAACACAGCGATTTTTTTCACCGTAAATCCTCATGGCGCAGACGCGCGCAGGCAATTGATCAAGTACAAGACCTGAAAAGTCGCCCAGTATGCCAGCCAGAAGGAAATTTCCGCGAATAATCGGTCTGGGGCGCTATAGCGCCCCGGACGAATGGTGCATCAGACGAAGGAATCGTCGTCGTCGAAGAACGATGAGCTGTCATCGCTGTAGTCGGCGTCGGTAAACCCGCCTTGGTCATTGCCATAGGAATCGTTACTGACCATACGTTGGTCGTCGTTGTCATTGCTTTTGTCATTGACCTGCGCAGGTTCTTCCTTGATGACTTCGACAATTTCCTGCGGCTGCTGATTGCTGTGGAACAGGCTGCTGATACCTTGCGCAAGCATCACACCACCGGCCACACCGGCCGCGGTTTTCAAGGCGCCGCCCAGGAAGCTGCTGCCGGCTGCGGCCGGAGCCTGTTGCTGTGGTGGCGCGTAGTTCTGTTGCGGGGCACCAAAATTTTGCTGTGGCGCCACACCCGGCTGAGTATTGAACGAAGGCCGCGCCGGCTCACGCCAGCCACCGCCAGTCGAGGCCGGAGCGCTTGGGGCTGGTTGCGAATCACGGGAACCGCCACCGAAGATGCTCGACAGGAAACCGCCGCCACCGCTGCTTGGTGCCGGAGCAGGCGCCGCTGCCTGGGATCTGGCTTGCTGCAGTTCAGCTTGCAGCTGCTGGTTTTGCTGAGTGAGCTGTTTGTTCTGTTCGTCGAGGCTTTTGATCGCCGCCTCTTGCACCAGAATCGCCTGGGTCATGAAATACCCCGCCGCAGGCTGGCGAGCCAGGTGCTCCTTGATCCGCGCCTCGGCCAGGGCATCGCGCGGGGCTGAGTCCGTTTCGGCTTGCTGCAGCCGTGAAAACAGTCCATCGATCAGGGTTTGTTCTTCGCTGTTCATGGCGACCTCGTTAGATTGCCGGAAAAATCGTTGCCCTTTCCGTTGTGGAGAAGGTGCACACCAGTAATGGGGTTATTACGGGCCGTTTCAATGGCCTTTACCTAACGTTTACGTTTGCTCGCAGGGGCGCTGCATCGGTTAAAGTGTCGAACTGCTTTTTACCTGCGATAGCGACCCATGAATCCGTTAGAAGTGCTCCGCGACTCTTTGTATTTCTTTAAGCGCAACCTGGGCCGGATCATTCCGCTGTGCCTGCCGTTGGTGGTGCTTGAGGCACTGATCCAGCAACTGGTCGATAACGCCCAGGGCCCGGATGCTTTCCCCGGTTATAGCGTGATCGTCGGGCTGTTGATCTATCCACTGTACACCGCTGCGCTGATTCTTTTTCTGGATGCGCGCAGCCGTGGCGAATCGCCACGAACCCGTGATCTGCTGGCGATGTCTGCCAGCCTGTGGCCCAGGTTCGCGTTGCTGACAGCGATCAATACACTGCTGATCCTGCTTGGCCTGTCGCTGTATTTCCTGCCAGGTTTGTGGCTGATGGTGACACTGGCCTTTGCCGAGTACCTGTTGGTCCTGCGAGGCCTGCAACCGCTGGCGGCCATCAAGGAGAGCTTTCGCCTGACCCGCGGGCACTTCCTGCGCATCCTGGTCTGCATTCTGTGTGTGATGGGCCCGCTGTGGCTACTCAAGGGCGCAAGCCTTGCGGTTTACCCAGAACCACAAAACCCGGTACTGGCACTGTTGATCGAAAGCGCCCACAGTTTTCTGCAACTCTTTACCAGCGTGGTGCTGTTTCGCCTGTTCATGTTGATCAGCGAAGCCACCGACAAGAATCGATAAAACGCGCTGACAGGCCTGGTCTTGGGGTCTGACCTGCTCTCGGGTATGCTCGGGCTTAATCCTGCAACGCTATAAGCCGAGCCGATGACCCGTCTACTGCGTTATACCCTGCTGGGCCTGCTGCTGATCGCCGGCCTTTTGTCAGCGCTGATCTACAGTTTGACCTGGCGCCCGGACGCCAAGGAGCAAATACCTGTCAGCTGCAGCGCCCAGACACCGACCCTGGTGCCCGGCCAGGCGCTCAAGGTGATGACCTGGAACGTCCAGTACCTGGCGGGAAAACGCTACGTATTCTGGAACGACCTGGCCCAAGGCGACGACGAAACCCCCACAGCCGAAGATATGGCCTTCAGCCTCGATGAAGTCGCACGAGTGATTCGCGATGAGCAGCCGGATATCGTCCTGCTGCAAGAACTGGATGACGGCGCCAAAGCCAGCGATTATCAAGACCAGCTAAAACTGCTCCGCGAGCGTCTGACCGACCTTTACCCGTGCAGCACCTATGCCTTCGACTGGAAGGCTGACTTCGTTCCCGAGCCGCACATTTTCGGCAGTGTCGGCCGACAACTGGCGACATTGAGCCGCTATCGGATCGCACACGCCGAACGCCTGCAATTACCGCAAGCACCGGCCAATCTCATCAGTAGTCAATTCCAGCCGAAAAACGCGCTGCTGGTAAGTTATCTGCCGTTGAGCGACGGTGGGCAAATGGCAGTACTCAATACCCACCTGGACCGACCGGCTCAGCCTGACGACACGCCGCAACAGCAAGTGACGGAGACCGCCAGGGTGCTCGACACATTCGAACGTCAGGGTACGCCGTGGTTGATCGGCGGCGATTTCAACCTGTTGCCGCTGGGCCAGTATCAGCGCCTCGATCCCCAGCAGCGCGCGCCCTACTCCGTCGACAGCGCGCTGCATGTGCTCTGGGACAAGTACCCGATGATCCCTGCCAACAACGAAGCCGGTGGCATCGACCGCGAGCAATGGCTGACCCACTACCCCAATGACCCGGCCCTCAGCGGCCCGGACCGGACCGTCGACTACCTGTTTTATAGCCCGCGGATCAAACGGGTTGAGGCTCAGGTGAGGCAGGACGACACGCTGCGTATATCTGATCATCTGCCGGTGATTGCACGGTTTCTGCTGCCTGCGGCACCGTAGGTCAAAAGCTTCGCGGCCAATAGAAGCGGACGCGGAGCGTCCAGTGAGGCATTCCCACGCAGAGCGTGGGAACGATCGCCAATAGGCTCGCCGACTTACTTACGCGGCTTGATCCGCGCTGTCGCCTCGGCCACCAGCGGGTCATCCGGCCAGTAGTGTTTCGGGTAACGCCCCTTCAGATCCTTCTTCACTTCGGCGTAGGTGCTGCGCCAGAAATTCGCCAGATCCTGCGTCACCTGCACTGGCCGCCTGGCCGGTGACAACAGGTGCAGTTTGACCACCTGCCGGCCGCCAGCGATGCGCGGGGTTTCAGCCAGCCCGAACAGCTCTTGCAAGCGCACCGCCAGAATCGGCGGCTGCTCACTGTAGTCCAGTCGAACCGAGGATCCGGAAGGTACCGTCAAATGGTGCGGCGCCAGTTCATCCAGGCGTTGAGGCAATGGCCACGGCAGCAGGTTATGGACAATGCTGGCCAGTTCCAGATTGGCGAAGTGACTGAGTCGCGACACCCGCCCCAGATACGGCAACAGCCAATGCTCCAGGCCTGCCAACAGCGCCGCATCGCTGACATCCGGCCATTCGCTGTGCCCCAGGCTGCTCAGATCCAGCTGACGCAACAATGCCACCCGAGCCTGCCACTGGCGCAACTCCGGCGTCCAGGGCAGCAACTCGAGCCCTTTACGTCGCACCAGATTGACCAGCGCCTGGCTGCGTGCCGCTTCATCCAGCCCGGTCAACGGCTCTCGACTGAGTATCAGCTCACCAACCTTGCGCTGTCGCTCGGCTCGTAGCACGCCTTCGCGCTCGTCCCAATCAAGCTGATCGACGTTGCGCACTTGTTCAGCCAGCACCGAATCAAACAGCGCCGGATCGAAATCCGCAGCCAGATAAATCCGCTCTTCACGCTGCCCCTGACGGCTGCCCAAATCAGCAATCACCAACCAGGGTTGTTTCATCAAGCTATCGGCCTCGGCGAACAGCGCGGCGCGACCGTTGGCCAGGCGATACTCCGCTCCACCGGCACGCCGCTGCTGTGCGACGCGATCCGGATAGGCCAGGGCCAGCAGCGCACCCAGCCAGCGCGGATGATCGGGATCGCTGACCGGCTGCAGTGCCTTGCCTCGCAGATAGCCGCGGTACTGCCGCGCCAGTTGCCGGGCCCGCTGAACGCCACCTTGAGCACCGCGAGCCGCTCGCTCTTCACCCGACAACAGCACCAGCCGGCTGTGCAGATCCGCGCCGGCGCCGCGCAGAATGTCCCGCTCGCCCAGCAGCGCGGCGACGTCGCAGGCCATGTCCGCCAACCCCAGCGCCTGCCCGCGCAACAACAAATGTGCAATGCGCGGATGCGCCGGCAGTTCGGCCATCGCCTGCCCATGACGGGTCAGTTTCCAGTCATCTGCGGTCTTGCCCTCCAGCGCGCCCAATCGCTCAAGTAAATCCTGAGCCTGTGCATAAGCCGCCGTCGGTGGCACATCGAGCCAGACCAATTGCCCGGGTGTTACGCCCCAGCGACCCAGTTGCAAGGCCAGGCCGGCGAGGTCGGCTGAAAGAATCTCTGCACTGGCATAAGCCGCCAATTGTTCATGCTGGTCTTGCGACCACAGGCGATAACACACGCCCGGCTCCAGACGCCCCGCTCGCCCGGCACGCTGTGTAGCGCTGGCGCGGGAGATCCGTTGAGTATCGAGGCGAGTCATGCCGCTGCCCGGATCAAAACGCGGTACCCGCGCCAACCCGGCATCGATCACCACCCGCACACCATCGATAGTCAGACTGGTCTCGGCGATGTTGGTGGCCAGCACCACTTTGCGCTTGTCGGCGGGTGCCGGCTCAATGGCAGCGCGCTGTGCCGCCAGGTCCAGTTCGCCGTGCAGCGGGCAAAGCAATACCTCAGTGCGCTCACCCAACGCATCAGCCAGCTGCTGATGCACCCGACGAATCTCCGCTTGTCCCGGCAGAAAAACCAGGAGACTGCCGCTTTCGTCGTTCAAGGCCTCGAGGATGGTCTGCACCAAGCGCGGCTCGATGAATTCTCCCGGCTGAAACGCCCGGCCCCAACGCATCGTCACCGGGTACATGCGCCCTTCGCTGCGCAAAATCGGTGCGTCATCCAGCAACCCCGCCAGACGTTCGCCTTCGAGGGTCGCCGACATCAAGAGAATCTTCAGCGGCTGATCGTCACGAAACAGATCGCGGCCATTGAGGCTCAATGCCAGCGCCAGATCAGCGTCGAGGCTGCGCTCGATCAATTTGCCACTTGCTCAACATCGTCAAAATCATCAACGATCGTTTGTTTCAGGCATTTTGTGGAAATAGTTATGAGGGAAATTCGTTGACAGTTATCAAGCATATGCAGTCGCTAGTGAACTATCGCTTTAGAGTCATTCCCCCAGACGTCGTGGACCTCATGGAGCGTTGCGCTGCGATTAACTCTCTGGAAAGAGCTACTCACCTTGTGAAGGTCTTCGAAGCCTACTGTCACGTCACGGGCATCTCGATTTCTTATTTGTGTCTCTCCTCTCCATCATTTCTCAATGTCATGAAAGGCGTTCTAGGATCGTTAGCCGACGAATCTCTGCTCCCCCTCAACGGTACGGGCAGACAGCGCTACGCCAGAGGATTCGTCATGCTGTGGGATGAAATGCGTAAGGAGATCCCGCTTTTGCCTTCTTTATCTCGAAAGGAGGTTTTTCCCCGTAACAACAAGCATATTTGGGAGCAGGCAAAGCAGCACCTCGACTTACAGTCAGTACGCTACTGGAATGGCTGGCCTGTCCAAGGCCGCAAAGAAGCAATCAGCTTTATTCCGATCAACCTGATCTGGAACTCCCACGGAGAAGAGTTTGCAGAAGAGATTTATAAGAACTACCGACAGAATGCACAAAAACTTCTTGCACCTGCACACTCTGACTTCAATTTGTTTTTGACCTTTCTCTCGAAAAACGCTGAGCTCTGGCCCAGCACCAGTTTCCAGCATCCCTTGCAGATCAAGAATCTCTTCATCGATTATATGATCTTCAACTTCAAGCAAGCACTGGAAGTAGGTACTGACATTGCAACTCGGACGCGTTCCTATGCGAAGTTCATTCACACTTTGGATGAGGCGTTCATTCAATCGGGAATTTGGGCCAGACCGTTCACAGGTCAGTTACCACGCCCAACCTCTGCCTGCACGCCTGGCTCCCACACCAATCTCAGAACGACAGCTGACGGCACCATTGTTAAAGACAAACTAATAACTTCGGTACCGCTGCAACTGACCGATTCTGAAGCAATAGAAATAATATTCAAAAGAATTCTAGAAGACAATCAGATAGTAGTAAAGTGGGCTAAAAAAAGACTCTTTAACATCCGCCAAAAACAAATAGCTCGAGACCAGCTTTCGCTCACAGGGGTACCAATCACGAAAATAGGCCGGCAACTTGCAAAAATCGATGACATCGGAGAAAACAACTTATGCGCAACATTCAGCAAATATGGATTAGCTTATATCAGAGAGCATGCAAACAAGATTCTTTGGCAAACAACAAAAGATGACGCATCCAAATTATTTGCCCTACCAAGACCCAGCGATTTCTTCGCCCTGCAGTTGCTACTCACCTACCATCACCCGTGCTTAACAGAAAGTTTTTTCGATAACTTTGAACTCTATGACAAACGGGGCAATCTTTGTGGTTTTTTGAAAACAGACAGGGGTTATCAACTCGTTGGATACAAAGATCGAAAAGGAAACGGGTTGAGTGAGCAAAAAATTGACCTTCATCCGCGGCAGGCTGTATGGGTTCGCCGAATCATTTCTCTTACGCAACCTCTCCGGGAGGAACTTCGCAATGCAAACGATGATGCATGGCGATATTTATTCCTTCACTGCTTGCGAGCAATCTGCTATCCGAAAAAGCCGAAGATATTCAGAATCAAGCCTAGTATGTTGGATCGTCACCAGCAGATAATTGATGAATTTTCAGATCTTTCTGGTCGAGACAAAAACACCATCCGAGAGTTTATAACTCGGGTCTCTTTGACATCGCTCCGAGCATCAAGTGGGGTTGAGATTTATCTAAAGACTAACAGCGCAGAAGCCATGGCTAGAGCTATTGGGCATACTGGATATAATTCTTCTTTGCTGAGTAGTTACCTACCGGAGCCTATCCTTGCATTTTTCCAGACCCGGTGGATTCGAATTTTCCAGCGCGGCATTATTTGCGAAGCCATGAAGGATAGCCCTCGCTTATTGGAGGCTGCAAAATTCCAAAGCATGGATGAACTTCATGAATTTCTAAAAAATCATGCCCTACGCGAAATTCCTGATCATATTCGGAATCCCGATCACATGAAAATGGCGAACTCCAAACAGCAGCACATCGAGAATGTTGACCACGTGGATCGTGTACTTATTTCGATTGACAGTGGCGTTCTTTCTGCTCTCCTTTCATTGAAAGAGGCCGTCTCCAATGCACATGCTCCATCCAAACTGTGCTCTAAAGCCATTTACTGGTCGAATTTCACCGACTTGGTCGTGCGAGAGATCGAAAATGGCTACAACACTGACCTTCAGGATCACCTAAACATCGCGCAAAAGCATGTCAACGCTTCACACATGGAAAATTTGATCTATGCATCTGCCTCCTGAACTAAATTTTTTATCGGCCTTTATAAGCGAGGCCAAAGAAGAATATCGAACAGCCCGTTGGCTACTCAACGGTTTCGATGATCCAGTGTGGAGGATCAGCTTTGAATTCAAAATATTCAAAGAACTTGACTGGAGGGTAGTACTGGATGATGGAAGCATTTTAACAGAGCCCAGACACAAACAATTACTTGATAGCTTCAAGTATTATTTGACGTCCTGCACACGCGACTCATCAAGCTTCCTTAATGAAACAAATAGTCAGCAAAAGCAGCAGAAGCGCTTTCGCGCAACTTGCCACATCATTGACTTATTGCTAATCAATGGCAAACGATACCACCTTTTCTCTCACGGACTAGGGGGACTAACGAGCGGAAACTTAATTGAAGCTCTAGATATCATCGCATCGACACCATTTACTACAGAATCCGTATACAATTGGACTCATCGATTACGCGAATACTGCCTTGATCTAGTCAAGCGCACCGATTCAAAGGAGATCTCAGCCGTACTGGAGAAGCTCCCAGAGATTGGATTGATTACCAATGAGCAAATGGACGATGACATACTCGGAATATCCTATGACCTAATTCCTCAGGTAAGGGCTGCCCTGTATTTGAGGAACCTCTATCACAACCAAGTTTCTTACGGAAAACAACCTAATACCTTATTGCTCTCCCAAGATATTTATAGAGACACTCTGCGAGGTAAGAGCCTCGGCAAGCCCGTCCACTCAATACTCTGCTTCAACAGTGACACGAGTATTTTTAAAAAGGAATACCGAAGTGCGCCAATAAAAAGTGGGCAGCATGAAAAAATGATCGGCAACCGTTATTACTCCTATCGTTCATCCTTATACAGCCTTGGGTTGTTACATGAGATTCCGCTTCCCGCCCCCTCCTTAGAGGCCCTAATTGAGGCTGAACGTTATATGCCGGACTTGTCAACTTTAGGCAGGTTTCGAACCGTTCCGTCCGATATCGTATTCAAGGCTGTCCGCCAATCGATTGAGTTCCACCTCGATAATGGACAGGAAATCACTAAAGCTTTCTGTCGAGTTGCACTGGAGTGTCGAAAGCGTAACATCTCACCAAGCTCTCTTTCGGATGAAGAGATACAAAATCTAGCTGGTCAAAAATTGGCATCCCTTGGAGTAAATAGACTCTGCCTTTCAACTCGATTGCGTGGTTCAGCCCCTGTCAAAACTTTTTCTAACGTCAAAGGTGAAAAACACAAGTACTTCAAAAATCTCAGAAGCAATTCTGGCCTATATGAGCTCATGATGGTTTATATCGGTTGCATTCAATTGACCGTTGGCGTGCTTATGGCGCGACGCGCCAGCGAACTGTATGAATTAAAAGCAGCCAACTGCCTTGATGAAACTGAGAAGTGGCTAATATTCACAAGCGCAAAGAGCACTCGCAACCTATTTGGTCATCGTCGCAGGCAAGCGCGCCCTATAGAACCTATAGCAGCAGATATGGTAAAGACTCTCATTAGAATGCAAAAGGTTTTGCAACGGATAGGTTACATCCGCAAGCTTAAAACCCTGTTCGCCATCCCTGCTATAACAGGCGCAGCGAAGCTTACGGAATCCTCCGTTGTCGTGTATAACCGCAACCTCGACATGCTATGTGACTATTTCGAGACACCTTTAAACGCAGCTGGGGAGCGTTACTATTTCCGCCAGCATCAGATGCGTCGATTTTTTGCAATGTTGTTCTTTTACTGTGGCACTTTCTCAAAACTCGACACGCTGCAATGGATGCTGGGACATGCGGACCCAAAACATGTCTACCATTACATTACCGAATCAACCGACGGAGCCGTTCTAGCCAATGCAAAGGCACACTATGTGGCCGAACAACTGCATATGGGCAATGTTGAGAATTACCTCGCGCTCGCTGAGTTACTCAAAAAACGGCACGGGACAGAAGACTTCAACCTAATAGATACCCATGATCTAGAAGACCAGATCCAAGACTTGGTGGTTGAGGGCTGGGTGGAAATCGAGCCGGAATTCTTCACGGGCCACCAGGGCCACAAGTTCAAGGTCGTGGCCCGTCTGATTAGGACAGAGGAAGCAGCATGAAAAGAGCGTCACGAGCAAGCCAAGTGGCTGCCGGCGTCCAGGCGCTTCATACTCTGCTTATGCAGATCAATCAACGGCCATTGCAATTCAGTCAGGAGGCCGATCTCCGCCTAGCCCTCAAAAGTCAAGGAAGTCTGGCAAGACTCGAGCGGTTTGTAGTGAGCGAGCAAGACGTGCCACTAAAAACATACCCTATGAGCTTGAACAGCCTGAAGACACATGCCAATGAAAACCTAGTTGGTGGCTTCAAGGCACTAAATGAGCTACGCCTTAAAGCTCTGGTGGCGGTTGAGTTTTCAGAGAAACGGCAGCAACAAGCTAATAAACGTAGCAAGTCAGGGCTGACAAGAAAGGTGGAGCAGTTGGAGCAGGAATTAGAGATGCAGAGGCAGACGAATGTGATATTGCTCCGCGCACTATCCGAGTCGATGACTCAGCTCACGAACATACGCGACGCATCGGACGACAAGATCCGAGCGAAGCGGACCCACGATGCCCTACACACTCTACGGGCCATTCTGAGTATGGGGATGCCACCGTTCAACCACGTACCGAGTTACTCCGAAGCTCACACCCCGGTAGCGGAAGTTGCCAACATCTCCGACTACCGCAAAAGCTAGCTCATGAACAGTCCATCAACCCGTAAGCTTTACAGCCTCTTGGGTGAATTCAAGACGTTCAGCCACTTTTCCGTCGACCGCTTGATTACACGTGACGCCACTAACGTGCCGTTCATGATCTGGCCTAACGGCTCGCCCTGCATAATTGGCAATTTGTATATTCAATCCCTTTTGAATCGTAAAGGCCGCGGACAGCAAGGGCTATCGCGGAAGGGCCAGAAAGGTGGATCAATGGGAGAGTACGCCGCCAAGTTGAGTCAACTGCTACGAAAGTGCTATCGAGACGATCTCGACCCCATCACCCTACAAGATGGAAATTTCACCGATTATATTGATGAAATTCGAAAGGAAACTTCGAGCTTCAATCCGGCGAGAGCAAGAAAATCAGAGACTTCAGTAGTTGCCACGGGAAAGGTCTGGCTCGATTTTCTAGGCTTCGTTGGCCGGCTATATGGAGACCCCAATTTTGTTTCTCTCGAAGGGGCAATACGGGCCAGGGAGGAAAAGTACGTCGCCGTTTCACGAAAAGGGAAAAATATCTATCGAACGTACTTGACGCATCACTCGTTCGGAGAGCCGCACAGAGAACACCGCAGAAACCCGATCACCAAAGAGCAGATTGAGCAACTGAAAGCCGCCATCCGAAAGGATAAAGCCCCAGCCTTTGTCAAGGTAAGGCGTGCTTGCATGATTGAATTATTCAGCGATACAGGGGCAAGGCGCACCGAAGTTGCAAACCTAAAGGTGGATGATGTGTTGAGAGCATTGGAACTGGAGCATCCTGTGCTGCGCCTAGATACGCTCAAGCAGGCGGACGGAGCCGAGCGCTACATTCCCGTCTTTTCTACTGCTCTGAAAAAGCTCAAACAGTACATAGAAGTGGAGCGACGCAAAATCATGCGCACTGTGTACAAGGGCGGAAAGGATCACGGATATTTCTTCGTCTCTGCAACAACGGGTCGACCGCTCACAAGCGCCGCCATATCTAACGAAATCAATCATTTGCGCAAAGTAGCCGGCATCAAATCCCAAGTCTGCGCCCACATGTTCCGTCACGCCTTCATCACCAATCTCTTCATTCGATTCATCAAGCGTCACCAACTCACCAATGAAGACGACTTCCGGCGTGCGCTGCTTGATAGCAAGACATTCCTGGCTGAGGTCATCAGTTGGACAGGTCATCTCGCACCACAATCGGCTGAGTACTACATCAACCTGGCCTTCCGTGACCTGTCGAGTTACACAGAAACCGTCAGTTCGGTGCACCTGATCATGGCTATCGACAAGTATTTCTCGGAGGAAAACGAATTGCTCGCTCTGCTTGAAGAAGGAATGCCGATCTCGGAGTATTGTCACCAGCTCAAAGCGCTGCAGGAAATGGCGCATAAGGATTTTCAAATTGCTCGCCAGCGGGAGTCTTCACTCACTCGGACATGAGCCTCTAGTCAGCATTGCCGGTCCGTATGTGCTACTGACAGAGCAACGGTGCCCAGCCATGGCCAGCGATTGGACGCTTGTTTAGCGCCAATAGCCGCAGCAGCACCTACAGCCACCAAAGTAATCGCCAAGCCGATGCTAAAGCACAGAACGAGCATGCCTCCTAGCGCTACCTCTTTAACCTGAAGACACAGGAGCAAGACGGTAATGGCGGCAGGGCATGGAATCAGCCCCCCAGTAAGGCCGAACATGACGATCTGGCCTGTGGTGACCTCGCGGTTGGTGAAGCGCTTGCGAATGTCGTTGGCATGCGCATCCTGATAGCCATCAATCGACAACTCCAGGCCTTCCAGCTCGGAATGCGCATGCCCGTGATCATGCTCCTGGAACGCCAGATCGTAATCATGGGAGTGGCCCGCATGCCCAAGACTCAAGCGAGCACTGAACTCATGCGGTTCCGGGATATCGACTGCCGACTCCAGGAAGCCTTGGCGCTCGACGCCGGTCATGACCACGAAGCGTGCTGGTCAACTCCGATGCTTCCGCAGCATCGCTAGCCCTCGAATATCGGAGGCTATGAATTACCTGATTACCCACCAAGGCCAGCCACTTCACAGATCCACTGCTATGGTTTGGGGAAGACGAACCCTGGCTTGAAAGGCCACCTGTGAAGTACAAGAAACGCACTCCGCCGTTGACTGCAACGGTGAGCCGAGGAGCTAGGATGCATATTCAGCACATAGAAGTGGGCAATTTTAGAAAGCTCAAGGCCGCCCGAATCGATTTTTCAGAGACAAACACAGTTTTCGTTGGTGCCAATAACAGCGGAAAAACTTCAGCAATGGTGGCGTTACGGCGTTTTTTGGTTGATCGATCCGGCTTCTCGATCAACGACTTTACGCTACCGCACTGGGCCAAAATTGATAACGCAGCTTTCGATTGGGAAAAGGTCTCGAGCAGTGATCCACTTGTTCCGATTGCCTGGGACGATGTTCTTCCATTTCTCGACGTGTGGCTCAACGTACCAGCACATGAATTGCACTACGTACAAAAACTCCTGCCGACACTCGATTGGGATGGGTCCAGCATCGGAGTTCGCTTGCGGTTTGAACCTAAGGATGCAAACGCCTTACAGCAGGAGTACCTGATCGCAAAACTGGCGGCTTCCGCCATCATGGCGGAGGTAGACGAGTCATCCTTGGGAATTATAGCGGCCATCGACACTGGAGAAGTTGAGGTCGCTTTGCCTATGAAGCCAAGCTCGACGTTTGCCCTTTGGCCGCGCTCGATGACCGACTTCTTGGCGCGCCGTATGCGCTCGGCCTTCGAGGTTCGCGCTTATCTTCTTGACCCATCCGCATTGAAACCGCCTGAGAATGGACTTGCCCGTCCTCAGCCGTTACCGGCTCATAGTGAACCAATTGATGGCGACCCGTTTCATGGACTCATCCGCATCGACGAGATTAACGCTCAGCGCGGTTTCGGACATGCCGTATTCGCAGGAACACCGAAGAGTGAAGAGATCGGTGAAGGCTTCATGGAACCGCGAGCGGGTAAAAAGCTTTCAAGCCAACTTCGCTCGTACTACACGCAACATCTTGATCCTTTCGACAAACCTGAGCCGAAAGATCTACAGGCGCTACAAGCTCTTCATGAAGCCCAGACTGCTTTTGGTCAACGCCTTGAGGAAAGCTTTGCGGATGCGCTCCAAGAGCTTGAAGACATCGGATATCCAGGGGTAACCGATCCCAAACTGACTATCACCACCAGCATTAAGGCGATCGATGGACTAAATCACGGCTCTGCTGTGCAATATGAGGTGCCAACGCAGCTGGCAGAGAAGGCCAAGGGACATCGACTCCCCGAGGATTCGAACGGCCTTGGATACCAAAACCTAGTTTCTATTGTTTTTGCGTTAATGAGCTTTCGCGACAAGTGGATGAAGGTCGGCAAGGCAGGTCGGCAGACGACCTCCGAAGACCTGCAAATCCCTCCACTTCATCTGGTACTCATCGAAGAGCCAGAGGCGCATCTCCATGCCCAAGTGCAGCAGGTTTTCATCAAGCAGGCCTATACAGTGCTTCGGAAGCACGACAAGCTAAAAGACTCCAAGGATCTACGGACTCAACTTATTGTTAGTACGCATTCCAGTCATCTTGCCCATGAAGCGGACTTCGCATCTCTTCGGTATTTCAGACGGTTACCTGCACCTGCAGAAGCTGGATCTGTACCTCTAACCTCTGTTGTCAACTTATCCGAGATCTTTGACGGCCCGGACAAAACCGAACGTTTTGTTAAGCGCTACTTGAAGGCAACGCATTGCGATCTTTTCTTTGCGGATGGCGCGATCCTTGTTGAAGGGCCTGCAGAACGTATTCTCATACCGCATCTTGTCCGCGAGCGAGAGACCTATGCATACTTGAAGCGTTGCTACATCTCATGGCTGGAGATTGGTGGCAGCCACGCGCATCGTTTGCGATCGTTGATCCAGCATCTCGGGTTAAGCACCCTAATCGTCACAGATATCGATGCGAAACATGGCACGACAAACGCCTCCGTTGTGCCCGTACGGGGGGCTGGGCAGAGGGCACGCAACGAAACACTGAAGACGTGGATACCAAAAGAAGAGTCTCTCGATCTCCTCCTGGACAAAAAGGGCGAGGAAAAAGTCTTAGTAGACTCAAGCGGCTATGCCCTTCGTGTCGCATATCAACAACCTATCTCTATGGTGTTCAAGGGGCAGCCACCGGCCGAGGCGCTTGCCAACACGTTTGAGGATGCTCTTGTTTACGAGAATCCTGAATTATTTGCAAAACTCGATGGGTACGGTCTGATTGCCAAGTTTCGTGACTCGCTTGCAAATGCTACCGATCTTGCGGACTTAGCCAAGCAGGCGTCAGAGGCACTCGTGAACGGAAATAAGGCAGAGTTCGCTCTTGACCTTCTCTACAGCGAGGAAATCAAGGACCTGAAAGTGCCCGCGTACATCCATGAAGGGCTTTCTTGGCTTTCAGATCAATTGAAGCGCAGGGAAGAGGATGTGATTGGAAAAACGGGGGCAAAACCATGACTCCCCTTGAAAGCATGGCTCCGGACGATATTGACGCGTCCGTCGATGTCGAAATCTCTCAGTGCCTCAATCTCGATGCACCGAAGAGTTTTTTTCTTTTCGCGGGTGCAGGCTCCGGAAAAACTAGGTCGCTCGTCACCGCCCTTCAGAAAGCTAAGGCTGACTTCGGCACGAGGCTAAGACTGAAGGGGCAGTACATTGGCGTTATCACCTACACGAAAGCAGCTAGTGAAGAAATCAAGAGACGCATGGCATTTGACCCAACCATTCACGTGTCGACAATTCATAGCTTTGCTTGGTCACTGATTGACGGGCTAAACCGCGATATTCGCGAATGGCTCCGCTTGGATCTCGCAGATGACATAGATAAGCTTGAGAGAGAGGAAGCGAAGGGCCGTGCGGGTACCAAGGCCTCGGCGACACGCCTTAGAAAGATTGCCTCGAAGACTAAGCGCCTTGTAAACCTCGATTCGGTTAAGCAATTTGTATACAGCCCTTCCGGTGAAAATCTTGGCAGAGATTCGCTTAATCACTCGGAGGTAATTCAGCTTACGTCGCACTTCCTTATGAACAAACCAGCTATGCAGAGCATTCTGGTTGGTCGCTACCCATTCCTACTGATCGATGAAAGCCAGGACACGAACCGGAATTTGATCGAAGCACTATTTGCCGTCCAGGCCGTGCACAGCGGACGCTTTGCACTCGGCCTACTTGGCGACATGATGCAGCGCATATACAGCGATGGTAAGGATGGCCTTGGTCAGAATTTACCAAACGATTGGGCGACGCCCACGAAACAAATGAACCATCGCTGTCCGAGACGGGTTGTCAGTTTGATTAATAAGGTACGTGATGCAACTGACAAACAGCAGCAAAAGTGGCGCTCCGATAGCGTTGAGGGTTGCGTTCGACTCTACATCCTTCCTACGGACACAACTGACAAGCAAGCGGCCGAGAAGTCTATCGCGGCCCACATGGTTAAGGCATCAGCAGATGAAAACTGGAATAGCCTCCAAGCCTGTAAAACCCTGACGCTCGAACATCGTATGGCCGCTAAACGCATGGGCTTTCTTGAAATGTTCGTCCCTCTCTATGAGGTAGAGAGCTGGCGAACAAACTTTCTTGATGGCTCGCTTCCGGCTGTACGTTTTTTTTCCGAAGAGGTGTTACCGCTGGTCAAAGCAAGGCATCGCGAAGATTCGTTTGCAATAGCTCGTATCGCACGCGATCTATCACCGTTGTTGAGCGCCGACGCGTTACGCGCCGCAAAAGACCAGCATGCACAGCTTAAGCTCGTTTCGTCATCAATCGATCAACTAATGTCGCTTTGGAAGGATGGTGCAGATCCAACACTTTCAGTCGTTCTCCGCAGCATCGCTCAGACAAAGCTTCTTTCAATCCCTGAATCGCTTCAAATAGCTGCTGATCGTGATGAGGCATTCAATGGTGTGGAGCCTGCAGAAGAGGAAGCCGACCAACAGAATGAACGTACTGACGCTATCGATGCGTTTTTGAAATCGCCTTTCTCCCAAATTGAAAGGTTCGCAAACTACGTTTCCGGCGAGGCCCACTTCGATACACATCAGGGCGTAAAAGGCCTACAGTTTGACCGCGTGATGGTCATCATGGACGACGAAGAAGCACGTGGTTTTACGTTTAAGTACGAAAACCTATTCGGCGGGAAGGGAGTGGGAGATGCCTCGGTAGAAAGCACGCGGCGTCTTTTCTACGTCATTTGTAGCCGCGCTATGCAGAGTCTGGCCTTGGTAGCCTACACCTCCTCCCCCGAGCGAGTTAAAAAATTCGCGATTGATCAGGGCTGGTTTGCAGCTGACGAAATCGTGACGGATATAAGTTCGTAATAATCAGATCGACGCTAATGAAGCAGTAATCAACCGGCGATAGGCCGTATCGATCTGTTCAGGCGCGCGGAGAATATACTCTTCTGCTGCTTTTCGCTCTGCACCGCCTAGGCTGTGCAGATGCGCAATGATCTCCTCACAGGTGGGCACCACGCCTTTGCGTGCCTTGTTCTTAAATCCGCAATTAAGATTCGTCCACACCACGCCTGTGAGGTCATGCAAGTTTGCCCATTCGGCGATAGATTGCGCTTCCGCTCCAAACGCTGAGCCGTCTGATCGATCCCAAAAACCAATATTGGTTTCGATCCACTTGTGTGTGGCGGTTTCGTACTCGCGTATGCCGAGCTGCCGCCGCGCGGTCATTACGTCGGGAGTGTCCATCAACGTCCATAACGTTGTCACTGGGGCTGTGTCCTTGCAAATCACCAGCGTGATCTTGCCACCTGCCGACTCTCTGGCAAATTCTACAGGTAGCAGCGGGCCGTCTTGGTTCCAGTTCCCAATACATGGCAACGTCCTCGGATCCCAGACCAGCGATCCCCAACCAATGCACGCAATTTTTTTCGATTTAGGGGTCATCGGAGCCTCATAATTATCATTATCGAGTTACGCCAGAGCCCGCCAAATTACGTGACCATGACCGGCAGAGAACGACCCAGGCTGTGTGAAAACACCTGCGATTGTCTAACCTTCAGATCGTCGAGATCGTGGCGGGGACGATCTAGACGATCAGAAGCTTAGATCATCCTCGCTGTATTTCGGCTTTTGGCCTTAAAGCTAAGCTCGCTTTTCATCTGGATTGAGGACATTGCCGGTGGGGATTGGACAGAAATTGGCGAGCTGGGGAACAATGGATTTACCCATGCAATTGACTGCCGCAAAGTATTTACGGCCGCTTGAATGGGACAACCTTGCGTGACATTCGCAACAATACTCGTCGTGGTATTGGCCATCAGGTTTGAAAAATAGTTTGGCCTCGTTGAGGTCGGTTATTAAAAACCCTTCAGATTTCAAAATTTGTTCAAAACGATCACGTAATGAAGAGAGGGCGGCGGGAAGGTGGGGATGACTGCGAAGCTCCTTCGGGTATGGGGTCGCACTCAGTAGATCCACCGTCGCGATAGGCTCCCCGGTTACTTTTAGCGCTTGCAACAGATGTGGGTGTACGTACGACAGACCGCTGGCAGCGTGATGCGCAATACTTTGACAGACACTACTGAGGCGGCGACGGGAAGGCATTCATTCTTCCTGATTTGGTTTGAGAGTTGCGTCGAGCTGCTGGATTCCTAGAGAGCATATGGTGCCTCAAAACCTGGACAAATGCCCCCATGGCCGAATCGTTATAAAAATGTGTTTTCACACAGCCTGGGTCGAAAGCAGCCATCCCACAATTGAGGAATCAAGCTAGGCTCTAGCAAGCCTGATGATGGTCTATATGAAACCATCTGATACGGCTCTTTGGTAAACGATGTTAGGCCATGGACAAATAGTTGTGTCATTTGGGTCAACATCCTTTTCCAAATAGACGATCTTTATATCTGAAACCTCTGCGTTCTCGAATACGCCATTAATAGTGAAAGTTCTCTCATCTTCACTGAGGAATTCGCTAGCTTTTTGGTGTGCCATAACTTTCGCAGGACCACAACTATTACCTGACGAATCAGTGCAGAGCGCGACATTACGTTGCAGCCAGCCATCAACAATTACAGTTGCGATGAAAGGCCAATTGCCACGACTTTGCTTCAAAATTGAATTAACAAGAAGTAGTTTGTGGCTCCGCACTTTTTTTGTACTTGTCTGCGTTCTTGCTATAACCTCTTTGAATGTCTGCTCAAATGTGTTAGTAATTTTCACATTCTGCGTTTTTGATGCCCCTGCATTTAATACCGAATACTTCAGCCCGATAGATATATCGGTTTTTGACTCTATTGCTGTAGATAGAGTTAATTTTTCTCCGCGCTCGGATGACATTTGAACGGTAAATGTCTCGTTTTGATCATCACTAGTGCAATTAATTAACTCCTTTCGCTCTTGAGTAATCCCATCAGGAATTGGCTTATATTCAGACTCTAGGACCTTCCCTTCCTTGGATATAAATTCTAGCCTCTCGATTCCAACAACATCCCAGAAGCATAAGAATGTCCTCGGGAAATTTGGATTAGTAGGTGGTGGGTTAGGGTAGCAAACCTTCCCAACCCTAGTACGCAAGAGATTCTTTAACTCTTCCTCAATATTTATATATCTCCTTTTTTCAAAAATGCGCTTTTCTTTATCATCTACTACCCAATCAATATCCGCCTCAGTAGAGCCCTGATACAGGGTTATATCCGCTTCCTCCTTTTCAGATACGCTAACTGAGTAACTGGTTGTACCAACAACACGACCGCCTCTTGATTCAATTTCGCTAGTTGTTGCGTCAATTTCAAGTTCTATTAAGCTATTTGCAACAGATACTGCCTCGCCAGATGAATCGAGCCATTCAGTTTCGACACTCAGGTGGATTGTGCCGTTTTCATTTCGTTTTACTTTTGTGTTTTTCATAGAAATTTCTCGAATTGGAGTTTTTGGAGTAATTATCTGTGCAAGACCTAGCGAGGCTGTATACAAACAAATGGCCTATTTAGCGTCTTAGTTTTTATCTGTATTCTAGCTATATACAAACATTCACCCGGTGTGTTGCGATAGTTCGCCCCGAGAAACGACCCCAGAGTGGACGCGCTTGGTACAAAGCGTGGCCAAGCCACCTTAGGATTGACAATGAGGTTGACCTCCGGGAGTTCAAAGTTTCGCCATTGATCGTTGGGTTCGTCTCCTAGCACATCGAGGTCGTAATTGATCTCCGTCATTTCTCCGGCCCATAGATGCGACCCTGAGGGGGATAAAAGCGGCGGCACCATATTCATTCGCTTCAGCACGCTCGCCCCGTCCCTAGGAGAGGATATATATTTCTCCCAGCGTAGACGTCACCTAGGGAAGTGCAAATCGAGCGAACTAAAGCGCCCCGTTTTCTTAGATACCTTTGAGCGTCCCCTTCTGGCCGATTTCTGCCTGTCGTGAGGGGCTGTAGTCGACCCAACGCAGCCTGTTGTGATGGTTGGAAGGGAGTCCATCGACAGTACTAGGCTGCGGTATTCCATAACATCAGCCAAGCCTTCGGCCACTCGTGCTTGCGTGACGAATTCACTGAATCGGAACGGCTGTCTGCCAGATCAGGCTGTGGGCCTGGATTTTCAGCTGGGCCGTTTCGGAGTCTGCGCGGAGTAGACTGGTAGGGGCGCGTGCAGCTAGTGCATTGAAGGATTGTCCAAGGCTCCACGACTCCTGCTCGTCAACGATGATCAGCCGATCATGTAGCGACCGATCTGGCGCAAGTCTGGCTTCCAATGGGCGTGCCGACGAATACTGCAGCGTCCAGTGTTTCACCGCCGGTGCTAATGTTGCTTTCCTTCCGTGAGCATCTGCCAAGATCAGTGTTGTGACACCTTCGGGTACCAGGACGGCGAAGTCTGTCAGGAGGTTGGCGTCGGCATATGGGTCGACGAACATCACAGTGCTGCGGGCTTCGGTTAGGATCTTTGATAGGGCGGTAAACGCGGAGAAGCTCTCTCCGACAGGAATAAAGGCGCCGCGTGTGGAAGGGGATGCCTGAAGTTCTGCTCGGGCCAAGGCACGATAAAGGACAGTTGTCATTCGTTGCACGGTTTCAGGATGGCCTGGTATGAGGGCGTTGGAACTCAAGCGCTCTGCAGCAGCGTTGAAAGTTGCCGCATCCATGATGCTGCCACTTTGCTCAAGGAGAGCCGAGGCGCGTCCTAGCCATCGCTGGCCTTCAGGGGTCTGCCATTGATGGGTGGCCATGTCTGGCATTTCCGCAATAAGGTAGCCGAGGTCGTGATAGAGGCGATCAGGATCTATAGGCATGCTAAGGCCTTTCAGAGGGAAGGCATAAAGCTAGCATTGAATCGCCCTGAAGTCTGTATGCACTGAATGACCGTAGCTGGCCGATTTCTGCCTGTCACGATGGGAGAAATCGACTCAAAGCTGACGGTGACGACATTCAAAAAACCACCTAAAGCGGTCGGTAAACCGAGCTAAGGTAAGCTAGCGAGGGGCTGCGCATAACGGGATTTATGGTATTTACCGTTAGGATGAGCCGTGAGGGAGCGGCTCTCGCCTGACAAAAAGTCAGTTCCCCATCCTGACTAGCCAGGTCGCTCGGAGCCCCAAGGGTGGAGGGCCATGCGCAAACGAGAACCGCACCTAGCGGTAGGTGTACTTCATGGAGCGCTTACGTTTATTCTTGGCCAGTTCAACGTATAACAATGCGCTTGACTATCGCTCACTTCGCTCGCTGGACGTCCAAAAGCTGCGCTTTTGTCCGCCCGTTAGCTTCACGTTAGCGGTCAGCCTGAGTCGAGTTTTTGAGGAAGTCATATGAGAAAACCTAGAATATTTATAGCTTCAGCGGTAGAAAGCTTGGATGTGGCTGATGCATTCAACGTAAACCTAGATCATCAGGCTGAGGTAACGGTTTGGAAGCATGGGTTTAACCTCTCTCAGAACACGATTGACTCTCTGGTAAAAATGGCGGAATCAGTGGACTTCGCAATTTTCATTTTTACACCAGATGATATTGCAGAAATCAGAGACCAACAAAAGCACATTGTCCGAGATAATGTGCTTTTTGAGCTTGGCCTGTTTGTCGGTACTTTAGGTAAAGAGCGATGCTTCATAGTTAAACCTCGAGACACCGAGCTGCATTTTCCGACTGATCTTTTGGGTCTTACACCCGCAGATTACAATGGTGGAAGGTCTGATGGAAATTTAGAGGCTGCTGTAAATCACCCATGTGTACTAATCAAGAAGGAAGTGGCAAATTTAGGCTTGCTTTCACAGGATTTAAACATTCAGACAAAACCGCGCAGGAAGGCTGGATACAATTACAAACTTGGCGACGTTGAGCATCGTCTATTGGCAAAAGTTCTTGAAAGCTACGCTCGCTCACCGGATGGTGTATCCGTATGGAGTACATTCAACGATCTGAAAGGGGTTGAGCAAGGAATACTGAGTTTAGCGGCGATTAAATTGGAAAGGGTCGGGTTTCTAGATAAGAGTATTGCTATAGATGACGAGTATAATGGCTCTGAATATTATGCATTCTCAATAACTGCCGACGGGATAGATTATCTGCTGGAAAATGAGGAGTTGCTTCACAAAGCAAATAAAAAGGTAGATGCAGTTGATTTCGATGCAGATATTCCGTTTTAGATTTGTACGCTAAAATTCGCTATTACGGACTGCTTCTACGGTAACGTAAAAAGCGATCGTGTTGTAGTGAAGCGCATGTAAACAACTGGTTCAAATCGTTCGCACGCTAACTTGGACGGGCTGAAGCCCGTCTCTTAGCTTAATCGTTATGCAAACAAGAAGATCAACGCAGTAGCTAAGTCCTGAGTTATGCGACGACACATTCGGGCCTGATGGTAATGGCTTTACGATGTCGCGTGATTCTGTCGCAGGTACTCGATTATCATGCGACATGACATGCGACAAATGTGGCATTGAGATGGAGGGATGTTAATCCGATACCTGTCACGACTGACCGGTAATGGCCGATTGCTGCCTCTCACGAAGGGCTGCAATAGGTCACCAATGGGCGATTGAAGCAAGCGTAAGTACTTTCCCGCAGGCGTGTAGTGACGTTCCGAGAGTCACTAACGCGAGTCCCTGATCGCCCGCCTATTGTACTAAATCCGTATCAACGTACAGCGATCAGGATATGGAGCAAACCGATACCAATACTGCCGCAAAGGTAGGTCGAGATTGCGGAGCAGATGATGGGGCTAACGCCCACAACGAACCCCACCCGTCCCGGCTCTTCAGAGACTCATAACTCCCAATCAGGCGTTGGCCCAGGGAATTCAGGATAGTGCTCGCGTGTATAGCTGGTAAATAAAGCCTTCAACGGTTTTAGATTAAGATCTACGTCCGGGTCAAGGTGAGCATTGCTGCCATCATCAACGGTCAACCTGTAGTAAATCAGATCTAGCGCAGAGCGGGCCGCAGGCCCGAGATCAATATCAAAGCAACGGATGTGTGCGATAAACGCTTGAATATTCCGCCCATAATGCACTGAAGTATTCGGCATCACCTCACTCACAAATAAAGGAAGAAATTTTTCGGCATAGCCAGATGTGACAATATCGTGAATCACGGATGATGATAAGTCCGGCGGGTACCAATCCGAACTGGGCTCGCGGGCTCTCCATGAACCCGTGAACTGTACCAACTTGTTATTGGCGAAGCTCCACCAAGCGGCCATAAATACAGCATTCTGAAAATCTTCGCCGACGCTTTCCCTGCATTTTCTTTCCAGAAAATTATCAATTAACGCAATCACATCTTGAAAACCAACTACTGGACCTACGTTCCACTTTCTCCACGTCTCCAGGATGCTCAACGCACGCCCCAAGTTATTAATTCCGTCTTTCTCCGACATCATAGATGCGTAATGCATGACAATTTTCTCAATTGCCAGTAGCGCATCATATCTTGAGGAGTTAAGCAGGTCTCGCATGCCTCCCAGACTCAGAGAGTGAATGAACAAGTACCCGTCCCGCTCCTCCACAATCTTGGTTTTTTTGAGTAGCTTAATAAAGTCTTGAGGAGGGCGCTCTTTGGAAAGCGTTTTTACCGAGTCCAATAAATCTATGAATTTAAGCTCGTCAAAATTTTCAAACGACTCAAACAATACCCAACTAGCGGCCATGTAGGCAGTGTGGTCTGGTATCCACTCTGACAGTATTTCCTGTGCGTATTGGCCCGAAACTACGCTACCGGCATGCTTTATCAAGTCCATGACGTTGGTATTGGCAGAGTGCGGAGCCGTCCAAGGCTGGTCTTCAAAAATCAGATCACGTAGCGCTTCCGCCCATGCATCCAAAGTTGCTTTGTTGGTTTTAGACAGTAGCGCTCCGAAGAGATCGAGTTCGGCTGGGCTCTTCAACTCAAAAAGGATTTGCGTGCGAAATCCTTTTGCAACCTCAAGGGCGCTGAGCTGAGTCGAAAGATGGCGCGTCACAATGTTCCATAATGAGGGTTCAGAGTAACTTTCCATCGAAAGTGTTATCTCGAATCGCTCAAGCTTCCTTTGTGTTATCACATCGATATCGTCATATACATCATCGCGGGATGTGATAATGAATCGTTTATCAGCGTTAGCGGAACTAATGACCCGTGACAAATCATGGGTCATTTGGCTTCGTCCCTTGTTATTGCTGACACCCCAAGGGTCAGCAATAACAAATAGAGCTGGCCCCGGCTCCTGCATTAGGCACTCAATTACGCCGGGCGAGTTTCGCTCATGATGAATCATAAACGGCGGGTCGTACCGACGATGAAGGTGACTAAGATACGAGGCAAGCGATGACTTACCCATACCTGGTTTCCCAAGCAGCATCAGCACGTTCTGCTCCGAAAGAAACGCCTCGAGTTTTGCCACGTCCTCTGGCGGAAAGTATCCATCCATGAGAGGGCTATCGAATACACCACCGTGCTTTTTTAGTGTGGATTCCAGATCCGCTAGGTCAAACTCACCGGCAAGCTCGCCCAGCAGCCGCTTCCTAACTTGCGACTTGAGTGACGCCACGCATGCATCGAGGCGAACATGTGGCACTTTACCTATACGCGAGATGAGATCGTTTGTCCTGAAAAGGATAAGCTCGCGTGTTACCGATGGCAAAACTGCCAGGCGACCGTTTACTGCCGGGGCATGTGACTTTAGTTGATTGTCCAAGATGCTGTTTGGGATATTTGTCGCACTACTGTCAAGCAGCGAGTTTGCAACTAGACGAGAAATGTTGGAGTCCACGCCGGCATCTGTCACGAGCACATAAGTCGTGTCGTGACGCCGAATCAACATTTCTAAGGCGCGCTCACGGGGGGGAGGCCCACTTATCTTGCGTTCGCTTGGGAGGCCATTCCCAACTACGCGACTCAGCGCGCTCTTGGTCCATGGCTGAGTACTACGAGTTTTGAATTGCAGTACCAGACGTCTGGCAGGGCTAACAGTAAACTCCACTGACGAAGATCTCTGGTCTGCATTGATGGCGAGCTCCAGGTCTTCAGCGCTTTGGGGCTCCACAATGATCATGTCGCAGCGCTTTTCCCTAAGCATCAGTTGAAGCGCGACCCAAACGGTTGCTTCGATCTGATACTCAAATCCCCGGTATCCGTGTAGTCCATTAATAGATTTGTTCTGCAAAGCGGAGATGCTCCGGGTCAGTTTTAAGCTCACATCACCGTTGGGTTGTACAAAGTCGAGCGGCGATCAGGTAAGGCCAAATAGGTGTGTAATCGGAGTTTACTGGTTGCAAATGAGTATTTCGAGCCAGTTCTCCAGGAAGCATGATTGTTAAGAGAATCCTTTCTTAAGAAGCTAGCGAGTAGCCCCAAATTGTCTGTGCCAGGCGGATCTTTTTCATTGAGCAGCTCTTTATGCTACCCCTCGTTCTTAATATCCCAAGACCATTATCGAACGGAAGGCACCTAAAGGGCGCTAGCGACAGGCTGCTATTGGACCAGAGTTTCTAAAAATCTTTGGTCACAATTGAAGTTTACGTGTCTATGCGAAATCTGAAAATTATCGGCTGTTTAGGCCGATCTGGATTTTGCGTAGACGCGCGATTTTCAATCCAGCACTAGGCTCCTAGCACGCTGGAAACCGTTTTTACACTCCCTCGGCCGGTTGCTGCCTTTTGCCAACGGCAGCTTTGGGTCGATTTTAGCTGGTCGCCTCTGGCCGAAATCGGCCAAAACCGGACGATGAACCCGACGGCTTTCGTCCAACGCAGATAGCCGATGTACCTAAATCAAAGATTTCAGAGGATAGCCATTTGACATGTCTTCTTTAGATTGTCAGTATCAGCCCAACCCGACGGTGGGGAGCGATTTAACTTTCCGCTGACTGTCTGCAGTGGGTAACTCAACGGTTGCATTCTGCTTGTTTGAGCTCAATGTTCTAAATGTTGCCGCTCAGGTGATACAAGAGAAAACATCCCCACCGTCTGGCCTATATATGACTACTGCTCCTAATTTTGCTTTCTCGCTTATTAAAGTTAAACCAGGATTTGGCAGCATAGAGTCTTTGGCTCTCTTGCTGGGCACAACGCAGGATACACTCCTTGGCCTGCTATACCCTCAGACTAAAATCAATTACATCACATTCAGCATCCCTAAAAAAAACGGCAATGTTCGGACTATTCACGCACCTAAAAACCACCTAAAGCACTTTCAGCGATTGCTAGCGAAGTATCTCCTAACAACGCATAATGCCAAGTCTTGCACGCACGGCTTTGTAGAAAATAAAAGCATAAAGACCAATGCACAGCCACACATTGGCAAAGAATATGTTTTCAATATTGATTTAAAAGACTTCTTTCAAACAATTCATTACGGAAGAGTCAAGCGCCTTTTTATGGCTTACCCGTTCAACGCTCCTGAAAATGTTGCCACAGTCGTAGCCCAACTCTGCTGCTTCAACGGTCATCTGGCACAAGGGGCACCTACCTCTCCAATAATTTCCAACATGATTGCATTGAAACTTGATGGACAGCTTTTAAGCGTCGCCTCAAAAAACCAATGCCATTATACAAGGTATGTGGATGATCTTACTTTTTCGTTCACCTGCAAAAAACATAGATTACCAAAAGATATAGTTAAGATCTCGAACGAGGATGAGGCGACTCCAGGCGAAACCCTCACCAGCATAATATTAAAAAACGGCTTTACCATTAACCCTGAAAAAACGAGACTGAAACACCGTTCCCAAAGACAAGTTGTCGCAGGGGTTACAGTAAATGAATTTACTAACTTACCCCGATCTTATATTCGACTCACCGGCTCTTTGATTTATGCCTTAGAGAAATTTGGCCCAATAAATGCGGAGATTAAATACGTAGAGGGCTTGAATGAAGCCAACCAGCTCACGCCTTACCAATTGGACAAAATAAAAAAAAGCAATGGTGAATTTTTCAAGACGGTGGTTAAAGGACGCTTAGACTTCCTAAAAATGATTCGCGGGAAGAGTGATTCAATTTATCGAAAACTTGCCTATAGATTTAGCAAGGCGATAGGAAAAGAAGATAAAAACCTTATGAAGTCCGCTCAGGACATATTGGGCGAATCTGTTTTCGTAGTTGAAGAGGTAATGAGCGATAGCCAAGGTACGGCCTTTCTTCTAGATGGTGCGGGAATTGTAACAAACTTCCATGTTGTTGACGGCATCACTCAAGAGTTAGCACTAGACTGTGTATCCTTCATAACCAATGAGGCAACCAGTCGCACACTTTCTGCGCAATTAGTCTTTTCTTGCAAAGAGCGAGATCTTGCGATCTTTTATCCCGACCAAAACTTTGACACAGTTCGCCCTCTTAAAATGCGAAAAAAAGATGGCCTAACTAGAGTTTTAGATCCGATATTATCAATGGGATACCCTAACCACAGTGACGGCACACCTCCGTACTTCAACACAGGCAAGGTGGTCCAGCAGCGAAACGTTTTGGGTCGCAACTATTGGCTCGTCGACATAC
The DNA here is from genome assembly GCF_059421425.1 of Pseudomonas sp. GW821-FHT02H09. Lineage (NCBI taxonomy): Bacteria > Pseudomonadati > Pseudomonadota > Gammaproteobacteria > Pseudomonadales > Pseudomonadaceae > Pseudomonas > Pseudomonas sp. GW821-FHT02H09. The sequence continues at coordinate 1,146 of NZ_JBWKVA010000034.1, read as the reverse complement.
CGCTGCTAAAAGGCAATAGCGGCGGCCCCATCTTCAATAAGTCTATGGAAGTCATAGGTATTGCTACTATTGGAACGACTAGAAATGATTTGGCAAGCATATTACACGGCTTCCTTCCAGTTGAAAAACTCAAAGAAATTATCAAGCTTCCTGAGTTTATTTACCGAAAGCGATATTTGGCAATAAAAAACAATCAACCAAATCTTTCATGCTCATTACCTAGATCGCACGCCTACTTCTATATCACTCATATAGTCGGAGCTATTATTATAGGCTTATCCGGAAGGCTTGAAAAAACATCATTGCTGATTATCCAGCCGTAATGTTAATTTCAAAAATCCGACGATCAACGAGAAGATTCTGGCAGCAGGCATTTCTCAAGCTATCTGCTAGTTAGGCGACTATCCAGCTTTGAGGCCGCCTTGACCTTGTAGCACTGGATTTCTGCTTTTGGACGAAAGCACCCGGTCACCGCGCCGAGCTGTCCATACGCCAATTGTGCTGGAGTATTCCGGCAGTAAAGCCCCATCCCCATATGTTTACAGGGGCTCAGCGCATATCACCACTGTATGTACAAACGCATGATAGGCATTGAATGGCATGGATTGGCGTATGGTTTGCCCCATTTTTGCCCCATCCTCGTCCGCCACGCTGCCTTAGTTCACGGTGACGCCAGGTAAGCCTAACAACTGCCTATATATAGTCTTTTGAGTGACCGCTTCCGAAAGCGGCCATCCAGCATCTGAGATTAAAGCTGGACATCAGCAAGCCTAAGGACTGCCACCCACAGCAGGGTACTTTCAACCAGCTAACATCCTGATACCCTTTCCTCTTCACGGAGGAAACACCATGCCCAACTCAGACTTACTCCCTTCCCTGCTGTTCAAGATCAACGAAAACCAACTCGCCCTGGAGGCCGCCATCTTGGAGCTTTCCAACTGGGTCGAGGCTCGCGGCTCGGCTGACGTCGCCGACAACGTCCGCGGCGCATTGGACACCATCGACAAGAACGAGGAGTTCATCAAGCTTACGCTTGCAGTCCTAATGACGCCTGAGTGACAGTTATCGGCCGATTCTGTTGAAAAAGTCGGATTTTTAGCTCACCTGAACTCAGGCGCGACCACCACCGGAGAACCTACTCACCAC